>JAEWEN010000091.1 GCA_023389275.1 Bacillota bacterium | reverse complement strand
AAGATGAAGCTGGAAACAAAGCTGAAGATGTAGTTGTAACTGTAACAGTTAAAGAAGTTAAACTAGCTGTACAATCAGTAAGTGCTATTAATGGTAAAGTAACAGTTTCATTTAACAAAGAAGTTGCTGAAGTACCAGCAAACATAGTAGTACTTAAAGGGGAAGAGGCTTTAGATTTATCAGCAGATAAATTTGTATTAGTTGATGGAAAAATTGAAGTAACAGTTCCAACAATAGAAGTAACAGGAGAAGACCAAAGCGTTGTTTACAGCGTAAAACTAGGTGATGCAGAAGCAGTATCAGCAGAAGCAGTAGTAGTAGCTGGTGATAAAGAAGCTCCAGCAGCACCAGTTGTTAAAGGTGTTACAGATGGAGACAAAACAAACAACGATGTAACTCCAGCAGTAGATACAGTTGAAGGTGTAGAAATTTCAGCAGTATTAGAAAAAGATGGAGTTAAAGTTGATGAATATAAATTAGGAGATGCTGTAACAGAAGAAGGAACATATAAGCTAACTGTAACAGCAACTAAAAATATAAACGGAAAAACAACTGATACAGTTGTAAACTTCGTTATTGATAAAACAGCTCCTGAACTATCAGCTATGACTACTGGAGAAAACCCAGTTGAAATAGGAGAAGCTGTTCAACTTGAAAACTTAGCAACAACTTATAGCTTTACAGTAAAAACTGAAGATGGACTAGTTCCAGTTGTTAAAGTTGGAGAAAATGTATTAGAAGCTGTTGAAGGTGTATATACTGTAGACCTTGCTAATACTACAGAAGCAGTTACTGTTAGCATAGCAGTAGCAGATGCTGTAGGAAATGAAGCTACTAAATCATTTACAGTAACTCCAGACGCACAAGTTGCTGTGGTTGAAGAAGCAAATGTAGCAGTTTCAGCTTATGAAGTAGCTACAATAGAAAAATACAATGATATTGCTTCAGTAGCTAAATTTAAAGCAGATGCAGAAGCAGCAGTTGAAAAAGTTACTAACGAAGAAGCAAAAACTGCTTTATCAGACAGAATGTCAGCTAAAGAAACTGAACTAAATAAACTATTAAATGGAAAATTAGCAGCAATTAATGATGCTACTAATCAAGTATCTTTACTAGAAGCATTAGGTTTCTTTAATGGAGTAAGTTCAGATAAAATACTTACTTATGATGCTGAATTTGGTGGTACAAAAGTAAATACATCACTTGATACAGTACAAAATAGAATTTATGAACTAAATTTAGTTGAAAAGATGAATGTAGCAATAACAGATGTTGATGGAACAAATACTGTTAATCAACTAAAATTAAAAGAAGCAATTCAATACGGAGTAGACGTAAAACTACTTACAGGTGTTGATTTCGATAGATATTTTGATCAATATATAAGTGTAGCAAAAGGATATACTGCAGTAACTGAATTTGATACAGCAGCAGAAATCCAATCAAGTATGATAGATAATGCTAAAACACAACAAGTATCAGATGCTACAGCAGCAGTTGTTAGTGCAGAGGCAACTCCAAATGCTGAACTTATAGCAGCAGCAGAAAAAGCTGTAAATGCATTACCAGAAGATATAGCACCAGACACAACAAAAGCAGACTTAATTGCACGTATAGATGCAATAAGACCAGTAGCCCCAGTACTTGCAGCTAAAGCAACAGGTCTACAATCACAATTATTAGAAGCTTTAAAATCAGAGGCTTTTGTACGTGTAAATCCTGATTCAATTGTTGCTTATATGAGTGGAATAGTTTCAACAGATAATACAGTAGCAAAAATCCAAGGAAAAATAGATACAGCTAACTTATCAGCAGCTCAAACAGCGGTAGCGGATTCAGAAGCATCAGAATTAACGGCTGCTAAAGTATTAAAAGCTCAAAAGCTTGTTAATGTACTACCAGAAGATGTAGCACCAGATACAACAAAAGCTGATCTACAAAATAGAGTAGATGTTGTAAATGCTCTTTTAGCAGTAGATTCAGCAGCAGTATCAAATGCAGCAGGAGTATTAACTGTATTACAAAATAATGCAAAAATGCTAGGACTAGAAGGAGCAAGTGCAGTAAATCCAGCTTATGCTGATTATTATAAAACAGCTCTTTATGCAGGAGATCAAGGAACAAGAGATACTGCAGCAAAAGTTCAAGCTTTAATCTCTGGAGTAAATTCAGCAAGATTAACAGCAGCATCAGAAGCTGTAGCTGAAGCAGAGAAACCAACATTAACAGCTACTAAGGTAGCAACAGCTCAAGCACTTGTTGATGCAATGCCAGAAGATGTAGAATCAACTACAACAAAGGCTGACTTACAAAATAGACTAGATGTTGTAAATGCACTTTTAGCAATAGATTCAGCAGTAACAGCAGCAGATGCAACAGATGCATCAGTATTAAAAGTACTACAAGCTAATGCAAAAGTTCTTGATTTAACTATTAACACAGAACTTGCAGCAGAGTATAAAGTAGCACTTTCTAAAGGTGATCAAACAACAAGAGATACTGCAGCAAAAGTTCAAGGTTTAATTGCTACAGTAAACTCTCCAGATGGAGCTTTAACAGCGCTAAAAGAATCAGGAGATAATGCAGATAAACAGTTAGCTTTACTTCAGGCTAAAACATTAAATATTAAAGGTTTAGTTGAAGCTAATAAAGATGCTTATTTTGCAGATAAAGATGCATTTACTACTGCAGCAACAGTAGGTGAAGGTGATGATTCAGCTGCAAAAGCGATAGAAAGAGTACAAGCTGTTGTAAATGGAGTTAACGCATTAGTTGACTTTAATAAGGCAACTACATCTACAGATGCAAGAGCTGCATTAACTACATTTGCTTTAAATATAACTCATGCTACAAGTACTACTTATTTAAACTTAAATTCAACAGCTAAGTTAGAATTAGCTGAATTAATGTTAGCTGATATAGCTAGTAATGAAGCATATGCTAATATAGAAGCAGTTCAAACAGCTATTACAGCTAAGATTACAGAAAGAAATGAACTAATTTCAGGCGTAAATGATGCTTGTGATACAACTAAAACTATCATAGGAGTAAGAGATGCTCTTGAAAAAGTTGGATACGAAGCATTTAACAATCTAGAAGCAGCTATAAAACTTGAAGTTGCAGAAAAATTCTTAGATGCATATCCAAAGAATTCAGATGGTGATGCAGTTGCAGATTACTTTACTTCAATAACAGCTGTAAAATCTGCAATTGATGCGGCAATAGCAGCAAAATAATATAAGACTTAATGATTAATAACTATAAATAATTTAAGAAACCTCAAAGATTATAAAGCTTTGAGGTTTCATTTCTAAAATATTAAATGTAATAATAACTTATATTTACAGCGGGAGGAAAAACTTTGAGCAATAATCGTAAAAACCTTTGTAGTAATGTAGTTGAAAACTTATGTATCTCGGCATTTACCTTTAATGATTCATGTAATAAAGATAATGAAATAACTATTTCAATAATAGACAATGAATATATGTTATTAATACAAGAAATAAAAAAGTCATTTAAGGAAGCAGAAGAAAGCTTATCTAAAGAAAAAATATTACACTGTTTAAAGTTACTTAGAAATATAGAAAAAAATGAAGAGTTAGAGGAAATATTATTTAACGCTCAAAATTTAAAAGAAGCAATTGAATCTATAGATAAAATTGAAGTTTTAAAAGAAAAGTTAAGTACTAATACTAAATACAATATATTAGAACTTATAGATTTTAAAGAAGACATTAAAAAGATTAGAAGAAATTTAAGATATTTAGCTTCTAATGAAAAGGTTAACAAATATCTAGTAACACTTAATGAAATAGACAAAAATATAGAACTCTTAGAAAAAAGTATTGAATTAAAGGATATTGAAAAGGAAATAGAAAATAAAATAAATTTCCTAGAAGAAATAAATGTTTCTAATAAAAAAGAAACATATGATTATTTACTTCAATTAAGAAATCTAATGCTTTTATATAACCAGTTTAAAGCTATTAATAAGAGTTTAGTTAACATAGAAAAAATTAAATTGAAAATAAATGATTTAGAAAATAATTTATGTAATCTAATATATAATTTCAAAAGTATAGATATTATAAGCTTATGTGTAGATATACTTGAAATAAATACTAATGATTATAAACAACAAGCATGTAAGTACTTTATTAGTACATATAAAGACAAAAAGTATAGTAGCACTTTAGATCTAAAAAAAGACTTAGAAAAATCTATTCTTATATCTACTATAAAAAATTCTAAAGAAACGTCAGAAATTAATAATACTATAATTAATTATGGAGATGTAGAGTTTATAAACTCAGGAAAATTTAATAGAGAAAGAATATGTGAAAAATTAATCTCTAATAAAAAACATATAAACTCCGTAGAAGATGTTTTTACAATTATACATAAAGAAATAATTATAGCTAAAGAAGAAGTAGAAAATCTTATAAAAGATCATAAAAAATTAACTATGGAAATAAAAGAGCTTATTTTAAAAGAAAATAATGAAAACATAGAAAATAAAGTAATCAACTTTATAAAAACTAACAAAAGCATAAATTGTGTAGCTGATATTAAAGCAAAGGTAAAAAACTTTATAGAATCATATAATATGGAAGTATATAATAAAAACATTCAAATAAAGGACAAGGTTGGAGTATCAACTATAAGAATATGCGAAAACTAAAAATAAGATTTTAATAGGATGAGAATTAAATGAAAAAGAAAAAAACTATTATAGCGATTATAATACCAATTATAATTATAGCTATATTAATAATAGCATATACAGTTTACAAGTTTAAAGTATCTAACCTAAAGGAATTTACATATATTCCAGAGATTGAGTCAACAAAAATAGAAAGATTTGAGCCTTCTAAAGATGGAAACTTTGGTAATGCTTCTTACAAGGTCAAAGGGGATTACAATACATATCTTGTAAACTATAAAAAACAGCTTGAAAAAGATGGATGGAAAATAAGTAGTGAAAAAGAAAAAAGCTTTTTAGAAGCTAAAAAAGATGAACATGTACTTAGGATACAAGTAGTTAATACTAAAGGGGAATTAACGGTTCTTTTATGGAGTAAATAAAATATATAAATTTTAAAACCACTAGCCTAACTATATAGACTAGTGGTTTTGTTTTTATAAAAATCTATCGCGAATCTTTTCTATGCCACGGGACTTTGCATACTTTATACCTCTATAGCTATAATCTAAATCCTTAGCTATTTGCTTTAAACTATGATTTAAAAAATAATATCTTTCTATTGTTTGTCTTTCAATAAACTTTAAATTAGCTATAGCATCTAAAATCTCTAGAAAATCAAATCTTTTAAAAAACTCTGATTCAAGGGTGTCCCCTGATGAAATAGTATCTTCAATAGTTATATCATCACATCCTAAAACCTTGTCTTGTATACTAACTAAATTGTCTAAGTTATTTATTTCCTTTGAAGCAAAACTTCTAATATGAGAATAAACATAACGCTTTGCATAATAAGGGAAAGGAATTTTTGAATCAAGGGGATATTTTTCAACGCATTTTATAAGAGCAAATTGTCCTTCACTTAAAGCATCAAAAAACATTTCATTATCATATGTATAATGCCTTGCAGCCTTTGTAATAAGAGGAGTAAATTTTTTAACCACCTTTTCCATGTAAAAAGAATTAGCCTTAGCTTTTTTAATTAACTCTAACATAAAGTCACCTCCAAATTTCTTACCCTCATGTTAAAGAAAATAAGGAAATTACTTAAACAAGGCATAAGTGTACTTAAAGTATAGAAAATAAGTTCTATATATGATATAAAGTCTAAAATCAGTACAAAGAGTATAAGTATAAATAAGCAAGAGAACTTATAAGTAAAATACCAGATTTAGAAAGACTTCAAAGAGAAAACTTAAAAATAGAAGTTGATAAAGATGAGGCACTTGTAAAAGCACTAGCTAGAATTAATCATGTAGAAAAAAGCGTAACTCCAAAGGAAGAAGGTGGATATGGAAACTACCTTTGTATTAAAAATGCTGAAACATGGAATAGTTATTTAAATCTTGCAGAAGAATACTTAGAAAAAGTAGACAAGTCTATTTTTGAAAAGCAGTATAACGAACTTGTATCTAGAAAAGAAAAGGTATTTGAAATAGTAAATAAAATAGAAAATGACTTTAAAATCGAATATGAAAAAGTAGTTAAGCTATTTGAAGAAGCTAAAAAAAGCAATGATTTAGATAAGCTAAATGAAGCATTAAAAGAAGCTGAAAAACTAGGCACTTGTGAAAGAAGTGATAGATTAGAAGAGGATATAAAATCATATATTAATAATTCTAATAATGAAGAAAATAAAGTAGTTTTTAAAGACAAGGTTTTAGACAAAATAGTAAGAAAAGCTGTAGGTAAACCAAATGGAGAATTATATAAAAAAGATGTTGAAGGAATAAAAGCTTTAAACTGTGAAGGATATGATAGTTTTGAAAATAAAAACTATGTTCCTATATATGATATTAGTGGAATAGAGAATTTAGTAAATCTAGAAGAACTTGATTTAAGCGCAAATAAAGTAAGTGATATAACTCCTTTAAAAGGATTAACTAAATTAAAATATTTACACTTAGACTATAATAAGGTAAATAACATAGAGCCACTAAAAGGATTATTTAATCTAGAAGTGCTGAGCCTATACAACACATTAATAAGTGATATAACACCACTTAAAAATATGATTAATTTACAAGATGTAGTTTTAGATTTTAATAAAATAACAGATATAACTCCACTTAAAAACCTAAAAAGTCTACGTCATTTAAGTCTTAATTGTAATGAGGTTAAGGAAGTAAAGTCACTACAAAACCTAGTAAAGATATATACACTTTCACTTTCCCATAACCAAATAAAAGATATAAGTCCTTTAAAGTTTTTATCTGAGCTATATACAATAAATATTGGAAACAATGAAATAACAGACTTTAGCGTATTAGATGAATTGCCTAATTTAGAAATAATAAATAAAGAAAATACAGATGGTAAACCAAATCCATAAAATAAAAAAAGAAGCTAGGGAAAATCCCTAGCTTCTTTAGATTTAAAATGTGATAGTATCAACTTCTCTAGATATAATAGATGCTTCTACTGCACTATCAAGACCTTTAATAGCATCTCCAAAAATATCGCATCTTATTATAGTATCTACAAGAGCTTTGATCTCCATAGTACTAATATCTGCTTTTACTTCTGGAATTGTTATAGATTTTTTTGATCCTTCTGTGTCTAGAAAAACCATCTTTAAACTTTTTTGCATTAACTATGCACCTCCTAAAAAATTAAATAAGTTTTAAACCTCTTCCTCACGAATCTCAGTAGATGTTTCCTTAGAAAGCCTATCAAGTTCGTATGGTAAAATGCCTTTTAAAGCATTTGCCACCTCAAGTATACCTGCATCGTAGGCATCTGGTTTTAACCCCTTTAATACAAGGTTTTTAAAAGAGATTTTACCATTTTTGTCCTCACCTAATTTAAGTCTTAATACAAGTGCTTGAGCAGAAACTCTAGTTTTTACTGCCATACTTATCAACTCCTTTCACTACATAAATGGGCTGCAAAACTAAAAAGGGGCAAAATAAATGAAAAATAAAAAAGGATAAACAAAAGTTTTATAGAACTAAGCAAATAAATGTTAATATTTTACAAATAAATACAAGGAGGGATCTGCAATGACAATAGACTACATTATTCCAGAATATATAGAAGGAATAGGGGATTGCACAAAACTTCTTACAGCTACAGGTAAAGAAAAAATAATAGAAAAAAACATAGACACAGTTTTAAAACAAATAATGAAAGACAGATTAATATCTCAAAGAGACTTATATAGAAAAACATATGAATTAACAAAAATGAAAAGAAATTTTCCACTTTACCTTACAAATCAAGAAATGCTAATAACTTTTAAGTGTAGAAAAATAAAAGCACAAGGTGATAGAGCATTTGGGTATATAAATCAAAAATATATACACTCAGTATACAGAGGAAAAATAACAACCTTAGATGGTAAACAATTAAATTTACTTGAAAGACAATCAACATTTATGGAAAGAATGGAAGTTGCAGATGAATTGAAAAACCAATTTCAAAATGATAAATACCTATCACTTTTATACAACTCAAATGAATCAAAAAAATCAAAACTATTACTTAAGATAATAAAAGAGATACTTTAAACATAAAAATTAGTAAAAATATTAATTAAATGTATAAAGATTCCAATTAATATAAACGAAACAATAAGCATAGGATATTAGGATATTATTTACAAATTTGCAAAATAACTAGAAAATATAAGAAAACATTACCAAAAAGGAAAAAATTACATGTTATCCATGTATATGGTATTTTAAAACATAATTGGGAAATGTTACAATGTGAAGTACATGAGATTAGGTAGTAGGAGAAATGGGAAGCTCTTATTACAAAGCAGAAATTTTATAAGTATAATTTTGAATTTTAACACTTTTAAATACTTGCAATACTGTAAGGAAAATCCTTATAAGTTAGTTCGAAGGGGGAAAACAGAACATGGCAAAGAAAACTAAAAAAGCACTAGGTGCGGCAATGGCTGGAGTTATGGCTGTAGGAGCTGTATCAGGAGCTATATCAGGAGCTACTCAAGTAAACGTTGTTAATGCTGCTACGGAATCACAAGCGGTTAAAAACGCTAAAGCGAAAATCAACCACTTAATTTGGTCAATTAACAACAACTACGCAGGACTTAAAAACCAAGCACAATGGGAAGCTTATGTAAAAGAAGCTAAAGCTCTTATTGCAAAAATTCCTGCAGGAGAAAAAGCACAAGCAGATGCTTTAACTAAACAAGTAGCTGGAATATCAGATACTATTATGGCAATAGCTAGAATCAACCAAGTTGAAAAAAGCTACGCTACAAACTATAAAGGAATCAAAAACGCTGCTCAATGGAGAGAATACCTTGATCTTGCAACTGAAGATCTTAAATCAGTTGATAAATCAGTATTTGCTGCTAAATATGAAGA
>JAEWEN010000031.1 GCA_023389275.1 Bacillota bacterium | reverse complement strand
ATATTTATACACTTTTATACACAATTCGTCAACTATTTTATTAAATTCGTATAATTTTTTTATTTTTTCAAAAAAATAGGATTGAAATATCAATCCTAAAGTGCAAAAATCTCTCTATATTTTATTTTTTATATTAAAAACATTCCTAGGTTTAAAGAGCAATATAAAAAAGGTCTTAGAAAACTAATCTAAGACCTTATGATATACATAAAGTAATGATAGCCCTCCACAAACTTTTTTGTGACAATTGCATACATATATTGCATACAACCAGCAATATAGCATTAAAGCATTTGCTATACACTTCGGCAATACTTCCTTTCCTAACACATCATCGTGCTTACCTCTTTGTTAGTACTTTTAAGCATTGCGCCTCTACCTGAAATATTCATACTATAGTATTACTTATACAGGTTTTTTATGGGAAAGTCAAGTATTTTTTTCCAGTTATCTAACTAATTATTATTGATGCGTTAATATCAATAACATTTGAGTCCTCAAGTAATACACTTGCTATCCCTGTTTTTTCATCAACTTTTGATCCATAGGGAGCATTTTTTTGTTTTCCAAAGCTTACTCCTTCTGGAAGTACAAATCTTATTTCATATAACCCATTACTTAAATCCTTAAATCTATATAATCCCATTACCCCATTTATAGTTTCAGTTAAAGAGCTGTTTATAAGCTTATTATCTTTATAAATTTGTACTATTATTCCATTTACAAGTGTATCTTTTAGCTTTAAAGAGCCAGTTGATACTCTTTCTAAAAACACTCTACCTTCAATAAAGTAACTTTTATTTATACTTTCATAAATAGCATTTATATTGGAATAACTTTCTCCATTTTCTACCTTAACCTCAATAGCCTTTGATGTTATACATTTAAATTTTTCATCTTCTTTAAATACAATAGTGTATTTTCCATCTAAAAGTCCTTCAAAGCTATATCTTCCAAGTTCATTTGTAACTTTCTTTTTTCTTCCTCCTTTTTCATCTATAAGTATAATTTCTTTCCCATTATATGCAATTTTTTCAACATTACACTCATTAGTAATGTCTTTAAATACATTTCCCTTTATTGAACCTGTATTTTTAATAATAGGAGCATTTATACTTAAGTTAATCTCTCCTTCTTCAAGTTTAAAACTTCTACTTCTTCCTATAGGATCTACTAATCCTCCCTCTGTTATAAACTCATAATCATCTCCTGGTTCAAATACTGCATAATATTCACCTGGATATACGTTTTCTATTAAATATTCTCCATTTTCATCTGTAGTTTCAGTATAGTGTGTTTCGCTGTTATGACTTGCGCTATATAAAGTTACTTTAACACCTTTTATTCCTTTATCATTACCTCCTTTTAAACCATCTTTATCAAAGTCATTCCAAACTATACTACCTACTGAAGCTAATAAAATTTCTTTTTCTTCTTCTACCTGATCTTTAACTTCTAAAGTTTCATTTTCATTAGATAGCATTTTTTCCTCCTTTAAGTCACTATAATAATAGTTTATTTAAAACTCTCCCTAAAAATTTCTATTTCTTAAAATTTTTTATTTTTTCCTATTGATTTCCATTATTTTTTGTGTATAATAATCGTATCAATACATTTAAACAAATTGTATCGCTACATTTTAAAGGGGGATTATCATGGAAAAGTATTTTAGATTTAATGAAATTAATAGTAAATTTATTGGTGGAGTTATTATGGATGTAACAACTCCTGAAGAAGCTATTATTGCTGAAAAAGCTGGAGCTTGTGCGGTTATGGCTCTTGAAAGAGTTCCTTCTGACATAAGAAAAGAAGGTGGGGTAGCTAGAATGTCTGACCCTGAAATGATAGAAGAAATTATAAAATCAGTTTCAATTCCTGTTATGGCAAAATCAAGAATAGGACACTTTGTAGAAGCTCAGGTTCTTGAAGCTATAGGAGTTGATTATATAGATGAAAGTGAAGTATTAACACCTGCTGATGAAGCATATCATTTAGATAAATGGCAATATAATGTTCCTGTTGTTTGTGGAGCTAGAAATCTTGGTGAAGCACTTAGAAGAATTGGAGAAGGTGCTTCTATGATAAGAACTAAGGGAGAAGCAGGAACTGGTAATGTTGTTGAAGCAGTAAGACATATGAGATCTATTAATGCAGATATTAGAAAAGTAAAGTCTGCTCCTAAGGAAGAGCTTATGACTATTGCTAAAGAAATGGGATGTCCATTTAACCTTATTGAATATGTTTGGGCTGAAGGAAAACTTCCTGTTGTAAACTTTGCAGCAGGTGGAGTTGCAACTCCTGCTGATGCAGCTTTAATGATGCAATTAGGTTCAGATGGGGTTTTTGTAGGATCTGGAATATTTAGATCAGGAAATCCTGAAAAAAGAGCTAAAGCAATAGTTGAAGCTGTTAAAAACTATAAAGATGCTAAAATCATTGCTAATGTTTCTAAAAATCTTGGTGAACCTATGTCAGGTATTGATATTAGAGAACTTGCTGACCATCAACTAATGGCAGTTAGATAAATAAGAAAAAGCTAAAAGCAATAATTGCTTTTAGCTTTTTTATTATCTTAAATATAATAATATAGATAGGAAATGACAAACACTTCCTCCTAAAACAAATAGGTGCCATATTGCATGATTATATGGCCATTTGTCGTTTGCATAAAATATACATCCTACAGTGTATAAAACTCCACCTACAACTAAAAGAACTAATCCCGCAAGTGGTAGGCTTAAAATTATAGGTTTAATAGCTATTACAACAAACCATCCCATACCTATATACATAAATGTAGATACTTTTTCAAACTTTTCTAAAAAACATATTTTCATAACTATACCTAATATAGTACATCCCCATACAACACCAAATATAGTCCATCCTAAAGCTCCTCTTAAAATAGTCAATGTAAATGGTGTATATGTTCCTGCTATAAGTAAAAATATTGATGAGTGGTCAACTATTCTTAGTATTTTTTTAATTTTCATGTTAGGTATACTATGATAAAGTGTAGAGCCTAAATAAAGTGTAATTAGTGTAACACCATATATTATTGCACTAACTGTATACCATACATCACCATAGTTTATTCCACAAAGAATTAAAAGTACCAGTGCTGCTATAGCAAGTAAAACCCCTATACCATGGGTAATAGCATTTGCTATTTCCTCACCTTTAGTGTAAAACTTGTATCCCTCCATTTACTCCTCCTTATATAAATTTATAAATCAGTTATTTTATCCTTAGGTATCTCTGGAATTTTTATAGTCTTATCTTTATTTATATCACTTATAACACTATTTACCTTTATAGATAAAGTAAGCCCTAATGATTCTTCTTTTATATTAAAAGAAATATTTTCCTCTGAAAGATACCCCTCTTTATTTATTTTACCATTATATGTTACATCTTGTACCTTAATATTTTTAATTTGTTCTTTATATTTTTCAATTTCTTTTTCCGCTTCTTGTTTTGCTATGTTTTTTATCTCATCTTTACTTTTATTTTGATTAGATATTTCTGCCATACTTGAAAACTGTGTTTCTGCTGAATTTTTTAGTGTATTCATAAACTCTTCAGATTCAAATAACTTATTAATTAACTTATTCATTGTTTCATCACTTATTTTCGCTGAAATAACCTTGTCTGAATCTTTATTTTCAATTTTTAAAGACTTATTAAACTCTTCATCTTGTTTTAAAGTTTCAATTATTTTGCTAGATATAACCCCACTTGAACTTTTCTTAACTTCTTCCTCTGGCACTGTTAGCTTTATAAAGTTATCAGATTCAATATCTTTTATAAATAAATTATTTTTATCTAAATAAACATCTGTTGCTAAGTTATTTATCTCTGCTATTGGAGAATTTACATTTAGCTTTATAATAGCAGTTTTATTTTTAGAATCTATTTCACCTGAAGCTTTAATATTAACATCTAATCCTAAAACTCCTATTTTAATATCCGAATCTTGCTTACAGTATTTTATTTCTGCATTTTTCTTTATAGCATTTTCTACTGACTTTTCCGGTGACGAAGAACACCCAAGTGCAAAAATACTAAATACCATAACCATTAATGATAATATATATATCTTTATTTTTTTCATTTTTAACCTCCCTATATAGAATATCATTCCTTACAACTTATCTTAACCTTTAATAAATAAATTAACAATATATAAAAGGTTTAAATTAAGTTACAAAAAAACCAAAACATAATATGTTTTGGTCTTTTCATTCTAGATAATACATTTATTAAGTGGTTTTAAAACAATATTTATAAGTTCTTCTTCTGAAAGTCCTATATCCTCTATTTCACCTTGCTTTGTAAAAGGTACCCATATAAACATATCTAATAATATAAAATTTAATTCTCCTGACTTTTCCATAGTGCTAATAACATTTGCAATTTCACCAAGAGTAGTACAACTTTTTAAATTTTTATTTACCTTTAAATTAGGACTTTTAGAAAGCTCACTTTCACTTATTTTATCAGATATACTTGGTATTTGTTCTAAAAATACTACGCCTTCATCTTTAAATTGAAACTTTGTATATGCACCACTTTCACTTAGCTTAACTCCTGGAGTAGATGATATAATTTCTATATATATAGGTTTATCTAAAGTTTCACTTAGATCTTTTAATACCTTTTTAATTTCTCCTATTTTAAGCTTCATCATAAATTTATGAAAATACCAGTCTTCGTTCATAATCATTGCTTTTGGATAATATTCAGCAAGATCACTACATAATCCTTTTTCAATTGATATTCCACAGTATATGTTTTTACCATCTTGCATAAAAGCATACTTTCCATATTTAAATGAAGTAGCTTCCCCACCTTTTGCTATATTCCAAAGCATATTTTCTGTTTTTAACCTATCACTTGGCTTTGCAGTATATTGTTTTTTAAAGTAGTTTAACTCCTTTAATACAGCTTTTGTTAAATCTCTAGTATTTGAAAATTTCAACATATGTTTTTCTCCCTAAATTTATAATTAATTAAAAATCTCTTTATTGTTTTTGTATAGTTTATTTAAAATAGGTACTTTTCCATTTAAAGTATATATATGAAGTCTATGAAGAGTTCTTGTTATAGCAACATATAAAAGCTTTGTGTCTAAATCATCTTCATTATAGCTTTCACTAATATTTACTATAAATACATTGTCAAACTCTAATCCCTTAGCTAAATATGAAGGCAGTATAATAACTCCAGCTTCATACTCTTTATTTTTGTCATTTAAAATCATAGCTTCTATTTTTCCAGACTTATCAAGTAGCTTTTTAACTTCTTTACATTCTTTAAGTGTTTTACAAATAATCGCTATAGACTTATAATTCTCATTTATACGAGAAATTATTTTATCTTCAAGACCTTCTATTAAGTTATTTTTGTTTTCAAACTCTATATAATCTGGTTTTTCTCCATGTCTTATAACAGGTTTTGCTATTACAGTTTTATCATCATTTAAAGATTTTATAACTTCATTTCCTAAATTCATAACTTCTATAGTTGTTCTATAACTTTGAACAAGAGTCATATAACTAGGTTTGTCTTGTTTAAATACCTTTTCTATAACCTCTTCCCAAGAATTAAAAGACCTATAAGAATATATACCTTGAGATGTGTCTCCAAGTAGTGTAAACATACATGTATTTAAAGACTCTTTTAGTGCATAAAATTCAAATACACTAAAATCTTGAGCTTCATCTATAACTACACTTTTAACGCTTATTTTTTTGTCAAATCCATATATTCTATGCTTTAAATATACAAGAGGTGCTAAATCCTCAAGATATATTTTTTTAGAATTTATATCTTTTAGTGAGTTTTCACTTAAAACCTTTACCTGATCTTTTGTTAAATAGCTACCTGAATGTTTTAAAAGAGTTTCTTCACTTAAAAAGTCTAAATAATAATCAAATAAGTTTTTAATATTAAATTTTTCTAAGTAATTTTTAACTGCATTTTTAATTTCATCTTCTGCAAGTTTTATTTGATGATCTCTTTCATTTATTAGCTCTACAACTTTTTTCCTTACCTCTTCTTTATCACCTGTTGCTTTTCTAGCTTTATTAATTGCTAAATCATAGCTAAATTCTACTTTTTTAACAAGATCCTTATCTACAAGGGATAATTTGTTTTTTAAGCTTTTTTCTATTTCCTTTATTCTTCTTTTAAAAGGATACATATGAAGATCTTCAAAAAACATTTTTACTATAACATGGTTTTCTAAAAGAGTTTTTCCTCTTACAACAAAATCTTCTTTAGGAACAACTTCTTTTTCAATGTCTTTTATATATGAATTTATTATATTTACAAATTCCCATGAACCTTTAAATTTATCTGTCCATATTTTTTCATTTATATTTTTATTTTTACCTTCTATTATTTCAGATAAAGAATCATCTTTATTAATAACCTTAGGCTTAATTCCTAGAAGGATTTTCATAAAATCAACATAAGTGTTTTGTTTAACATTTTCAACACCAAGCTCTGGTAAAACCTCTGATATATAGTTTATAAAAAGGTTATTAGGAGCAATAATTAAAAAGTTTTCAGGGTTAAATGTTTTTTCATATGTGTACATAAAATAAGCAATTCTATGAAGAGCTATTGTTGTTTTTCCACTTCCAGCTACCCCTTGTATAATAATAGGTCTATTTAAAGGTGCTCTAATAACTTTATTTTGTTCAGCTTGTATAGTTGATGCAATATCCTTTAGCCTACTTTCCGCACTTGCAGATAGTGAATCTTGTAAAAATTCATCATTAGCTGTTATATCAATATCTAGTATGTTTTTTAATTCACCATTTTCAATTGTAAATTGTCTTTTTAATGAAAGATCTCCTTCTAATACTCCATCCTCTGACTCATAAGTAACATGACCTAAACTTCCATCATAATAAATAGATGATATAGGCGCCCTCCAGTCTACAATAAGCATTTCATTATTTTCAGCTTTCATTAAAGATGTTTTTCCTATATACACTTTTTGAGTAATATTTTCCCCATTTGGTGTAAAATCTATTCTAGCAAAGTAAGGCTTACTTAATGCTTTTTTATATCCATAGTAATTTTTCTCTGCAAAATCCATTGTTTGTGACTTTAGCATCATATTTATATATGCCATACTATTTTCTGTAGCATCGTCACTTCCTAAGTCCTCTTTCATAGCATTAAAAGAATTAGATTTATATTCTTCTATGGCTTTTAAAGTAACATCTAAATATTCCTTTGTATATTCTAATCTTTCTTTCTCTAAAGTATAATCTTTATGACTTTTAATACTCATTTTTATTCCCCTTTATAGGTTAAATCTAAAAAAGCCTAAAAAAATATTAGGCAATACTTATATATTATTACCTAATATTATTCACATTACAAGATAAAATATTATTTTCTAACTTTTATGATTTATTAGATTATAAGGACAATCTTTTCCTATACATTCTTTATTAAACTTTGAATATGTACACTTTGAATCATTTTCATAATCATAAAGTTTAATATTAAATTTTTCATCAAGTATTTTGCAAGACTCTTTTATAGCAGTGAAAACCCCTTTTTTACAGCATCTAGGTCCACCAATTTCTGAAAGACTTAAAAGACATTTACCTGTTGCCATATTAACAAGTCCCCAAGTATCTTTTGTTAAAGGTGTTGTTGATGTAATAATACTAAAAAATATTCCACATCCTACTGCTGCACCACAACTTCCATAAAAACCACAAAATCCACCTTTTACATCTTCGGCTCTTTTTTTAGCTATTAAAAGCGATTTTTCCTTATCACTAAAATTTTTCAAAGTGTTATAGTAAGAAGTTATAAGTACAGCTGGAGTTAAATAATGATGCTCTGGTCCATGCATAAATATTCCATCACTATTCATAATATCAACAGCCATTTCTACTGGATTAGTTTTTTCACTATTTTTGCAATAAGATAAAATTAAGTCTACCCCTTTTAAACTATGACATGAATCACATATATAATGACCATTTTTACATGTAACATTTGTTTTAAAGTCTTCATTACAATATGAACACTTAATATCAATATAATCTTTAAAATAAATAAGTTCTTCACCACAAACTAAACAGTTATTTTTAGACATAAGACTTTCCCCCTTATAATTTTTATAGTTTTTTTCTATAGATAGTATTTATAATATTGCATTACATATAAATATTTAATCAAATTAACATTATATTTGTAATTTTTATATTTATAATACTTTCCTTTAAAATTTAAGCACATTTACTATATTCACTGTAGATTATCATACATCTTTTTCCATAATGAAAACAACTATATAATATTAAAATACATCCGAGAAATAACATACACATCAGATTTTTATAACACAATGTTGAAGGGA
>JAEWEN010000109.1 GCA_023389275.1 Bacillota bacterium | reverse complement strand
TGAATTGGAATTTTTACTATTAATGGTACTTGAGAATTAGTAGCCATTCCTTCAATTCTAAATTCTAAAGTATCTCTATAAATAGAAACACCATTTAAAGCTCTTATGTTAAATGTCATTTTTGTTTAAGTAAGATCACAATGTTAGAAGTTTGCATAATGCTTTGACGCACATAGTTTGCAGCACATGATGTATTAAACTCAGCACCTTCAAGTGTTAGTTTAATCTATAGTTTTCCTCCACCATCTAAATATTTAAAATTAAATCAATATCTGATGACTAAACTTATTTGAAATATTAAAATCTTCTCCAATTAATATTTTTATTTCTTCTACTGTTTTTCCATCTAATGAATAGAATCCACCTACTGTATCTGTAATAGGCAAAGAATATCCCCCTATTACCTTATCATCTATTATCATAATATTTAGCCTAACTCCATCTTTAGCATTAATATCTTTCTTCTGAAGTGGATGGTTTCTTACATTAAACCCAATTACTATAACTTCTTTTCCAAAATAGTCTTGTGGCTTAACTTTTTGAACCCTCCATATTTGTTTATATCCAAGATTTCCTGAACTTTTCTGAAATATACTTTTCTCTAATTCATATTTATCTACTTCTCCAATTACTTTAGAAATAGTGTATCCTTGATTTTTAATATACTTACCAGCTACTCTTATATTCATATCATTTTCATCAGGATTTTCATCATGATCATAAATTCCATCATTAAGTCTTCCTGAAACCCCACTTTGCTCTACTTTATTATTTCTATATGAATAATAATAAATCGCTTCAGGTTCATCTTTAAATGCTACACTTATATTCCATTCTTCATAGCTTAGTATACGAGCTAAATAAGAGTGACTAACTTCTATACTGTTAATATCCTCTTTACTATATCCTCTTTCTATTAAATGTATTTCAGTTAAAGAGTGAAATTTCTTTGTATTAGTTTTTATATATTGAGTCGATATTACATATAAAGCTAATACTAAAATAGTAATTATACTTAAAATCAACGTTGATTTTTTTACTTTAAAACTCATAAATTCACCTTCTTTTTCTCCTTTCATAGAAGATTCTAATAGCCCCAACTATCAATTCTCCAATCACTTGTCTTACTATCCCTTATTAATATCCATTGCCATTCACCATAAGTTGAGTTAGGTTCAAAGCTCCCATCTCCTCCTAAAGAATCTAATTCAAAATCAGATAACAAAACGATTATATTTTCTGGATTAACATTATTAATTGAACCTTTACCAGATCCTAAATAGCATTTAGCAATATATCTAGATTTTTCTTCGTCATACCATGCTTTTTTCAAGGTACATCCTTTAAAATCAAAATTATTTTTTATAATATCAATTGCTTTAGCTATTTCTTTTTCATTTAGATTTAATAAATACAGTTTTATCATTTGATATTATAAAGTCAGAAAGTGACTTTGAAATATCTCGAATTTTTTCATAGTCAATAATTTCAGGAGTATCTGTAGCTCTATGTATTAAATGCACCACTTCCTCCATAACTACTTTCTTCACTATTAAAAGCACAGAAAACTATATTTGTATCAAATTCATATTCCGTTGATTTTTTCTTAAGAATATTTGCTATTTCTAATAAAGCAGAAACCCCTGATGCATTGTCTAAAGCTCCTCTGAGCAAGACAAAAGAAACGTAGATATAAAAGATATAATTGTTACCTTAAATATCTTATTAATGATAAATCACTCCTTTATAGTAAAATATATTAATTAAAGAGTATTGTTGAATTTATACATTAGTATTAGATGTAATAATAATAAAAAATGAAATTAAATTGTATCCGAAATGTGCAAGTATGCAACTTAAAATTGATTCTGTTTTAATAAAAAGAATTCCTAGTATAATTCCACAAATAAAAGCTGAAAATGTTTGGACCATATTAAAATGAAGAAGTGCAAATAAAGTAGCTGATGTCAGTATTGCTACACTATTTCCATAAGAATCTTTTAAACCACCTAATACAAATCCTCTCATAAGTATTTCTTCAATAACAGGTGCAACAACACACACTTGTATAAAACCTGTAATTGGTGATTTTAATATTGATTGTATTGTATTTTGATACTGTTGTTCACTGGAAGGATATAAACTTTCAAATATTGGATCAAAGCATTTATCTAAAAGAAAATATAATAATATAATATAGAGCAACTAAAGTGTATATTAGCATAACTCCAAAGTATATAAAAACCCATAAAAATGCTTTACTAATATTTATCTTAATTTTATTCATATGTCCTCCCCCAAATATATTTACTTCTATTATTAAATTTTTAAACATTTATATTACATCTTAATTATAATTAGTCTCTTATTCTAACTTAAATTTTTAATCATTAAATATTCTTCTTCACGTTCTTCTATTATTTTAAATCCAATATTTTTATACATCTTAACAGCATAATTTTCTTTTTGTACAGACAAAGATGCCTGCTTATAACCACGAGCCTTTAAGTTATATAACATATGTCTCATTAGAGAAGTTCCAATACCTTTATTTCTATATTCTTTATATAAAGCAATAGCAAATTCAGGAGTCTTTTCATCTATGTTTCCAAACCCCTTAACTACTCCGTTTAATATTCTCGTCCATACCGCACCTATTATTTTGCCATTAATTTCTGCCACAAAGCATAAATCATCTGCTTTCCCCCAATTATCAATAAAAATACTTAATTCTGGCTGATAAATAACGTCTCTAGGTAGAAGATTAGTTTCATCTGGCTGGTAAATAGCTTCATAAAGCATATCTTTAAGAATACCAACTTCATTTGATTTTATTTCTCTAATTATATAATTATTCAACTTTTACACCTCATTATAAAATCATCATATCCATATATTGTAAAATATATAATATTATTATATCATTGTTATTATTAAAAAGATAAGAAGGTGTTTAATTGAAAAGAATATATACTAATATAAAAATTAGTATTAATAGCATTGTATCTACTATTACTGGTACCAATATTACACTGTATCTTTTAAATTTTATTACCTTAAATAAATCATAGATAATTAAAAATGCAAATAAGGCTAATAAAATAATCTCATAAATATTAAACTTCATAAAGTTCTCCCTTTTTTGTTAACAATATAGGGCAAATGCCATATTATTAATTTGCCTTATTTTTACTTTGTTTAATAACAAAAACACATACTGCTAATAACAAATAAATTATTACTGGGATAAGCATACTAATCATGTTGTACCATATAGAAATAGATATAATAATTGCAATAGATGATAACAGACATCCAATTACCATGCTTTTAATTGATTTTGAATATATAATACCTTGAATAATGAAAATCATTGGAAATAAAAAATATATTCCTAATAAAATATATTTACTTTCAGAAAACATAGAATCTACCCATATGAATGTAAGTATTAAAAAACTCGGTAATATTATTGAAAAAGTCTTCTTCATAAAACTACTCCTTTAATGAAATAACTATATTACTTATTTATATTTATCTAGTTCAATAACATATCTTATATCAATTAATTCTTTACTCATAATTTTGAATTTGTACTCATCTTTACTAGATTTAAAACCATTTTTTTCATAAAAGTACTGTGCTCTTTTATTTTCTTTTAAAACCCATAAGTAACAATTTAAATATCCTTGTTTTTTCATATCCATGAGTGCAACTTCTAATAATTTTTGTCCATAACCCTTTTTAAAGTATTTTGGATTTATATATAGAGAAATAATTTCTCCCCAGTCACACAGTTTTTCATCTCTTGACCTACTGTAAGCAATACATCCTACAGGAACATCATTTTCATAAATTAACTTTACTTTTAATATATTATTTCTTATCCAATTTTCAAAAGAAGACACCCAAAAATCATTTTCTAGCTCATCTAAATATCTTTGAGGGATAATGTTTTGATAGGCTTCCTTCCAACTTAAAGCATGGATATCACTTATGATTTCTGCATCATTTTCTTTTGCGTCATATATATTCACTATCACTTCTAAGCCCTCCATATTTATTCCAATTTTCACCTCATTTATTAATTCAGCGATTGTTTATCAGGAATTTTTTCCATATTATCAATAATATTTTTCTTTTTATTCATCTTGTATAAGGTATAAGAAATTATTATAATGTATGCAATTATAGCGATCCCTGATGCTTCTACTCCAAAATGTCCTCCTGTTAATATTATTGATTTTGACGTAATAATATAGGAATAAATAGAATCTGGGTTATGCTTAACTCCTATATCTAATATTCCTCCAATTATAACAACATTCCATATACCATGAACTATAGCACTTGACCAAATTGTTCCGCTTTCATAAGTAATAAGTGAAAACATTATACCTACACTTGTTCCTGCAATAAATAGCATCAAAATGTCACTTAAATTCATTCCTCCCATTGTATGAAGTAATCCAAAAATAATTGATGGAAAAATTATAGATACTCTTTTTCCCCATCTCTGCTCCAATACGTGCATAATAAATCCTCTAAAAAACATCTCTTCAACTACACCTGCACCAAAACCAACAGTAAATATAGAAACGATAATTTTACTTATTATTTCTATTGTTGATTTTTGATTATTAATAAAATATCCTGGAGTTAAAATCAATAAAATAGATACAGACACTGGTAAAATAATACCTAATATTAACCATAACAAGTTTATACTTGGTTTTTTAATACGGCATTCTGAAAAACTATAATTGAAAACTTTCTTGCATAAAATTAATATAAAAAAATAGGAAGTTAAAACATAAGTTATTCCAAAAAATATATTTGCAATTATATTAGGTAACGGAGCTAAATAAAACAAACTGCTTACTAATTGGCAAATCAGCAATCCACAACCCCCTAAAATTATAGCTCCTAATGTTTTAGATATTTTAAATTCTTTTTTCAATTTTTATAAATCCTCCTCAATCAATATAGATTTTCTCTAATTTCCATAATGAGACATAGATATGCTATCATATTAATATACTATGGAATAAAATTCCATATAAAAATAAAAAGGAGGTTATTTTTTGAAAAATCCATTTGTTTTTATTTTATGTGTAATCCTTGGTATAACATCATTTACACTATTTTTTGTAGCTTCAATGTTTAGTGGATTATATGGTGGTAAATTATCATATATAAGTTTCATTTGCTTATTAGTAACCATTTTAATATTCCTTATGTGGCATTGGAAAAACCATAGTTGGAAGTGTACAAAATGTGGTGAAATATTTGAAATTAACCTAAAACAATATATATTTTCTATAAACCTAGTAGATTCTAAAAAGCTATACTGTTCTAAATGTAATAAAAAAACTGTATGTAAAATGCATAGAAAAACTAGTTAATATGAAGTAAATAAATAATACATCTTATTTTCACAATATTTTTTAATGTTCTTGAATAAAAATAATTATAAGACTATAATACTTTTTAATATCTTTTTATTCATAGGGGGGCATTACAATGTGTAATAAAGAAGAAAATACATCAAATTTAATTTTAGACAAACAACTAAAATCTAGATCTATAATAATTTCAGGGGAAATTAATCAAGCTTTAGCTGAAAAAGTAACTAAACAACTTTTAATTCTTCAAGAAATGGGCGATGAACCAATTAAAATATTTATAAATAGCCAAGGTGGTCATGTTGAAGCTGGAGACACAATTCATGATATGATTAAGTTTGTTAAACCTCGTGTAATTGTTATTGGTACTGGTTGGGTTGCAAGTGCTGGTATTACAATTTACCTAGCAGCTAACAAAGAAGATCGTTATTCACTACCAAACACAAGATATATGATACACCAACCATTAGGTGGAATTAGAGGGCAAGCTACAGACATTGCTATCGAAGCAGATGAAATTCTAAAAGTACG
>JAEWEN010000104.1 GCA_023389275.1 Bacillota bacterium | reverse complement strand
TAGTAAAAATATATTAAATAGAAAAGATGATAAAGAAATTAGCTTATATACAAACTTTAAAAAAGTAAAAGAAATTCTTAAAAATAGAGTTTAAAAAGTATTTAATCACAAATATAAATAAACCTTTAAAGGAGTTTATATTTTATCACTAAAAAGTGAGGGTTAAATAAAATCTTTTTATATAAAATTTAAAAATACGGTTGTGGGAGATAAATAAAGTAAAAACTTTATTTATGCACTGGCTCAACCAAGGCTTTAAGGTTACTTAAGTAACAAAAGTGCGAAATATCTAAAAGTAAGTACATTTGTATATATTTTTAGAACCAGAGGCTATTTTAGAATATAAAAATATAGAAGAGGAAATAGAAAAAAGTATAAAAGGATCTATAGTAGATTCCAATGCTAGTAGTAGTTTAAAAAAGATAAGAAGAAATATAGACTTATGTGAAGGAAAAATACAAGAAAAGCTAAAGAAGTTTTTACAAAATCCTAACCATAAAAAATATATACAAGAGTTTTTCATAAGTAAAAGAAATGAAAGATTTACAGTGCCTATTAAAGCATCTTATAAAAATCAAGTTGAAGGAACAATTATTGAGGTATCTTCAAAAGGTTCTACTGTTTTTATGGAACCTGCTACTATATCAAAATATACAACAGAGCTTAGTATTTTAAAAACCGAGGAAATGGTTGAAGAATATAGAATACTAGGGGAGATTAGTAACCTTATATGTGAAAACATTAGGGAAATAAGAATGAATATAGAAATAATAGCTGAGTTTGATATGATATTTGCTAAGGCAAAATATAGTAAAGCTATAAATGGTATAAAACCTAATTTAAATTCAACTGGATATATAAACATTGTAAATGGAAAGCATCCACTTTTAAAAGGTAGTATTGTTCCTTTAAACTTTTCAATAGGAAAAGACTATAGGTCATTAATAATAACTGGACCTAATGCTGGAGGAAAAACTATTGTTTTAAAAACAGTAGGAATATTAACATTAGCAATCCAAAGTGGCTTTCATATAAGGGCAGATAAGGAAACTACTATGTGTGTATTTGATAAAATTTTTGTAGATATTGGAGATAATCAAAGCATTGAAAATTCACTAAGTACATTTTCATCTCATATGAAAAATTTATCAAGCATACTTAATGAATGTAATAAATCAAGTTTAATTTTATGTGATGAAATAGGAAGTGGAACAGAACCTAATGAAGGTGCTGCACTTGCAATTGCTGTGTTAGAAGAGTTTTATCATAAAGGCAGTATAACTGTTGCAACAACCCATTATGGAGAGATTAAAAACTTTTCAAGTAATCATAAGGATTTTGAAAATGCAGCAATGGAGTTTGAAAAGGAAACACTTAATCCACTATACAAGCTTTTAATAGGAAAGTCAGGTCAAAGTAATGCACTTTGGATATCTAAGAAAATGGGAATTAAAGATTCTATTCTAGAAAAAGCTAAAAGGTATATAGATAGTAAACAATATGATTATTCTATGGTTAAAGAAAGTAAAATAAATAAAAAAGAAGAAGTTGAAAATAAGACTTTAAAAGAAAACTTTAAATATGAAAAAGGCGATAAAGTTTTACTTTTAGAAATTAATGAAAGTGCTATAGTTTATGAAGGATTAGATGATTATAATAATATAAAAGTTTTTTATAAAAATGAATTTGTTAATATTCACGTATCAAGATTAAAGCTAGAGCTTAGAGCTAATCAGTTATATCCACAAGGGTATGATTTAGATTCTTTATTTGTAAGTTTCAAGGAAAGAAAGCTAGAAAGAGATATAGAAAGAGGATCTAAAAAGGCTTTAAAAAAGATACAAAAAGAAATAAGAAATAGAAAATAAATTTTAAATAACAAAGGCTTAAGAAAATTATATACTTGAGCCTTTGTTTTATATTTTCAGTAATTTATTTTAAAAAGTCTAAGGCAAAGTTAATTGTTGCAATAAGGCCATTTTCAAGGGCTTTTTCATCTATATCAAATAAAGGATTATGATGACAAGCACCTGTTCCAAGTGTAGGATTTTTAGTTCCTAAAAAGGCATAAACACCTTTATATTTTTTTAGGTATTCACTCATAGAATCTGAAGCAAGCCATGGAGAGTGACTACATAAATACTGTTTTCCAAGTGATTTTTCAATAGATTCTTTAGCAAATAGAGATACTTCTTTGTTGTTAACAACAGGGCTATTAGATCCGCTCCAATCTATTTGTGATATACAGTTATTAGCACTAGATATTCCTTTTACTATATTTGAAAAGCTATCTACAATTTTGTCTTTTATTTCTTCTTCATAGTACCTTATTGTACCTGAAAACCATACACTTTCAGGTATTATATTATCTGCATCTCCTCCATGAATTTGCCCAACTGTTAAGGTGAAATTTTCTTTGGAACTTATTATTCTAGAGTTTATAGTATTAAGTGAATTAAGAATTTGAGCAGCGCAGTTAATAGGGTCAATTGCCTCTTCAGGCATAGCACCATGTCCACCTTTTCCGTTAACCTTAACGTTAAATTTTATATTACCTGCCATAACAGGGCCTTCTTCTACTGATATTTTTCCAGAGTCTATATCAAAATATATATGAATTCCCCAAACACCATCTACTTTTTCATTTTTAAGTGAGCTGATCATATCTTCAATTCCAGTGCCTTTTTCTTCTCCAGACTCAAAGCAAAATATAACTCTTCCTTTTATATTGTTTTTAATTTCTGAAAGAACCTTAGCTGCTGTAAGCATTATTGCTGTATGTCCATCATGACCACACATATGGGAAATTCCTTTAATTTTTGAAACAGACTTTTTTTTACTGCATAAATTATTTTCACTTTCTTCAATAGGAAGAGCATCAATATCTGCTCTTAAAAGAAGAGTTTTACCTACTTCTTTTCCTTCTAAAAATCCAATTACTCCATAATTTCCAACCTTTTTATAATTTATATTAAATTTTTTAAGTTCATTTGTTATTTTGGTGTATGTTTTTTTTTCTTCTCCACTTAACTCAGGGTTTTCATGAAAGTATCTTCTAATTTTAATTAGATAATCTATATTGTCTTGAATAATATTTTCTATATTCATACTAATTCTCCTTAAAATGGTAGTTACTTATATTAAAACATATATTATTATATATGCAATAAGGAAATTATTAGTAAAAAAAGCCTGTACATTAAATCTGTACAGGCTTTTTTCATATAATACTTTTAATCTTCTAATGTAGATATATACTCATCAATTGAATTTGCAACTGTTTTAGAGAATTTAACTGCTTCAACAACAGTTCTAGCTCCAGTTACAACGTCTCCAGAAGCAAAGATTCCAGGTCTTGTTGTTCTACCAAATTCATCTGCCTTAATAAGGCCATGTTCATTTAGCTCTATTCCCTTAGCATATGAGTAAATACTCATGCTTGTTCTTTGACCTGCTGCTACAATAACAGAATCAACTTCAAGAAGTCCTTCGCTACCTTCAATTGTTATTAATTTCTCTTCACCGTTTTCTTCAACTTTTTTAGTCTCTATGTATTTAACACCTTTTTCAGTTATTTCAATAGGACTTTTATAAAACTCAAATTCAACTCCATCTACCTTAGCATATTCAAGCTCATGATTACTAGCAGGCATGTCCTCTTCGCCTTTTCTATACATTATAAAAACTTGATTAGCGCCTTTTCTAAGTGCAGTTCTTGCAACGTCCATTGCAACGTTACCAGCACCAATTACACATACTTTTTTACCTAAAGAGTATACGCTTGGGCTTTTTAGATAATCTATTGCATAGTGAACATGTCCATATGTTTCTCCTTTAATTCCAAGGGGTTTAGGACTCCATACACCTGTACCTATAAATACAGCTTTATATCCATCTCTAAATAAATCATCAATAGAGGGCACGGAAACTACTATACAGTTAGGTTTAATTTTTACTCCGTTACTTCTAAGTCTTTCCTCTATTTTATCTAATATGTTTCTAGGTAATCTAAAATCAGGTATACCGTACCTTAAAACTCCACCAATTTTATCATTTGTTTCAAAGATTGTAATGTCGTATCCTTTCGCTGCTAAGATAAATGAAAGAGTAATTCCAGCAGGGCCTGAGCCTATTATAGCTACTTTCTTATTGTGATTAACCTTTGATTCACTATCCATTTTGTCTAAATAGTAGTTAGATATATAATGCTCAATACTACTCCAATGAATAGGATTACCTTTATTAGAAAGCACACAATGACCTTCACAATGTTTTTCGTGGGGACAAACTAAAGAACAAACAACAGATAATGGATTGTTTTCAAATAGTTTTTCTCCAGCTTTTACAATGTCTCCATTTAAAAGCATATTTATACATTCATTTACAGGGGTGCTAACAGGGCATCCTTGTTTACATCTAGGTACTTTACATTGTAGGCATCTTTTAGCTTCTTCCATAATATGACTAGGCATAAAAGTCACTTCCTTTCAAAAAATTCACACACCCATGGTAATTTTAACATAAAAATTTCAAAATACCATAATTGTTATTTTTTTAATATTGTTAGATTTTCTTAAGAAATTCTTAAGAAATTTAAGTATAACTTTTTAAGAATTAATAGTTATTATATGTATAGAGTCATGAAGATAAAGAAAAGAAGGTGAAGGTATGAATTCAGTATTAGAATTAAAAAATGTTACTAAGATTTTAGGAAAAAGAAAGGTAGTAGATAATATAAGTTTTACAGTTAATGAAGGGGAGATATTTGGATTTTTAGGACCAAATGGAGCTGGAAAAACTACTACTATAAAAATGATTACAGGACTTTTAAAAATTGATGAAGGTGAAATTTTTATCAAAGGAAAAAATGTAAAAACAGATTTTGAAAAGGCTCTTGCAAATGTAGGAGGAATAATTGAAAATCCTGAAATGTATGGATACCTAAGTGGTATGGATAACTTAAAGCTTTATGCAAAAATGCATAGTGGAATTACAAAGCAGCGTATTGATGAAGTTGTTAAAATGGTTAAGCTTGAAAATAGGATTAATAATAAAGTTAAAAGTTATTCTTTAGGTATGAGACAAAGGTTAGGAGTTGCACAAGCTCTTTTACATAAACCAAAGCTTTTAATATTAGATGAGCCTACAAATGGACTAGATCCTATGGGTATAAAAGAACTTCGTCAAACTTTAAGAGACCTTGCAAAGGAAGAAGGATTGTCTGTACTTGTTTCAAGTCACCTTTTAAGTGAAATGGAGCTAATGTGTGATAGATTTGGAATTATTGATGGTGGAAAAATTATAGATATTAAAACTCTAAGTGAAATAAAACTTGATAAATCTAAGGGAGATAAAACTTACTTAATTGAGGTTAATAATATTGATAAGGCTATTGAATATATTAGTGAGTTTAGAGATGATTTAACTCCATCTAAAGGTGAAAATGGATTGCTTATTAAATGTAAAAAAGAAGATACTTTAGAAATAAACAAACTTTTATTAAACAAAGGAATAAATGTTTATCCAGGTACAGTTGTGTCTAAAACACTTGAAGAAGAGTTTATGGAAGTAACAACTGGGTCAAAGGGACAAATTAGATAGAAGGGAAGGGATACTGTGATAGGAAAAATATTAAACTTAACTAGAAATGAAAATAGTAAACAGTTTAAAAAAATAAGTATAAAAATATTAATAGCACTTATAATGATTTTTGCAATAGCATTACCTATTATGATAAATTACACAAACTCTAAAGAAAAAAAATACATGTTAGAAGGGGATAAACATAATTTAAATTATATTGAAAGTAGAATTACAGAGCTTTCAAATAAAACTACAAAGGAAAGTAAAATAGAAAAACTATTTGTTGAAGCTGAAAAAGAATATTATCAATTAAGAATAGACAATAAGGTAAAGTATACTGAAAGATGGAAGGAAGAAGAGTTAAACTCATATTTATCAAACTCATGTAAAGTTGTAATTATAGATTCTATTTTAAATAAAGTTGATAATAAAGTAATATTAAATGCTATGGAAGTAGCATATAGCATAAATCCTGGAGACGTTGATGGATATTTTACTTTATCACAGGACAAGCTTAAAGAAGAGAAAAATAAATTAATTAAAGAAAATGAAGATGCTAAAAAATCAATAATTAGTAACGATTATATTGCGTATTTAAATAAAAGTATTAAAAAATTAGAAAATAGTATTAAAGATAGTACTAAGCAATTAGATGATACTAAAAAAGCTTTAGAAAAAGATAAAGACAATAAAGAATTAAATAATCAACTAGAAAATATAAAAAGAGGAATAGATTTAGATAAAAATATATTACAAATAAATCAATATAGACTAAAAAATAAAATACCTTATGACATTAATGACTGGAAAAACAATACTTTAACTGATATAGAATATAAAACTCAAGATATCTCAGCTCCTATGCTTACAGAGGAAGAGTATAAAATACAAACTAGTCAAGGTAATGATAGCCTAGGAAAAACATATGATGATTATAAACAAATATATACTGAAAATAAAGCTAAAAATGAAAAAGGTATAAAACTTGGATGGTATAGCTTAGAGAATAATATACCACAGCTAGAGTTTGATAATTCAGCTCGTGGAATTGTAGATAAATCATATGATATTTTTGTTATGATATCAGGAATACTAGCAATTATAATAGCTGGAAGTATTGTATCAGCTGAGTTTTCTAAAGGAACAATAAGACTTCTTCTTATAAGACCAGTTTCAAGATTTAAGATTCTTTTATCAAAACTTTTATCAGTATTTTTAATTGGATATATAGTTCTTTTAGTAAGTGTTTTATTAAACACAATATCAAGTGGATTTGTTTATGGATTTAATAGCTTATCTACAGATGTTTTAAGTATAGCTGGAGAAAATATTATACAAACAAATTATTTTGTTTATATGATTCCTAAAATGCTTCTTTCAAGTGTAAGTTTAATATTTGTTATATCAATGGCATTTATGTTATCTACAGTAGTAAAAAATACAGCTGTATCAGTAGGTTTAACATCAATACTATTTTTAGGTTCTATGCCTATAACAATGATACTTGCAAATCTTAAACTAGGTGCTGTAACACAATATATACTTGCATATGTAAATTTACCTATGTTTAAGATATCTCCTTTTATGGCAGAGATGTTAAAAACTCAATATGGAATAACACTATCAATTGAAACAGGAGCTGTTCAGCTTTTAATTTGTTCAGTGGTGTTTATAGTTTTAAGCTTTATATCATTTATGAAGTCAGATATTAAAAACTAATAAAAAGGTGGTACTTTTAAGTATCACCTTTTTTATTTAAGGGGGATTATTTCAGAATTTGTAGAGTATAGTTATAAACAATTTATAATTAAATAGAGGTATTAAAATGAGAATATTAATAGATGGAGATGGATGCCCTGTTGTAGGACTTACAATAAAAATAGCTAAAAAATATAATATAGATGTTATTGTTTTCTGCGATACTTCACATATATTTTCAAAATATGATGTGGAAACTATTGTACTAGAAAAAGGAGCAGATTCAGTAGACTTTGCTTTGGTTAATAAGGTTTTTGAAGAGGATATTGTAGTAACTCAAGATTATGGACTTGCTGCTATGGTACTTGCTAAAAAGGCTAAGGCAATAAATCAAAATGGTATTATATATACAAATGAAAATATAAATCAGCTTTTATTTACGAGACATATTAATAAAAAAGTTAGAACTTCTGGGGGAAGAGTAAAGGGACCTAAAAAAAGGCAAGTAGAAGATGATAAAAGATTTGAAAATGCTTTAATAAGCTTAATAGAAAAAAGGTAGTTTTAAAAAATTACCTTTTTTCTTTTTGTCCATTACTTAAATAGAAATATGACGATAAGTAAGGTATAAGTATATATATTGCTAAAAAATGTAATTTCATAAGAAAGGAATAAAATATGAAGGGTAACAAGGGGATAGGAGTAAAGCTTTATACCTTAATAGGGTTTATGGTTGTATTTATACTAGGTATTAGTAGTTTTACTTGGAAGGAATTTAAAAAATTTGATGAAAGTAATACTGCAAGATTAAACTCAACTATTGAATACACTAAATTAGTTGATGAAACAAGAGAAGCACAAGTTGATTTTAAAATGCAGGTTCAAGAGTGGAAAAATACTTTGCTTAGGGGAAATAACCAAGAGGATTTTGAAAAATATTTTTCTAACTTTACTAAGACAAATAACAGTTTACAGTCTAAATTAGAAAATCTTAAAGCTATTATGACCAAAAAAAATATAGGTACAGATACTTTAGATGATTTAATAGTAGAACATAAAAATTTATATAATCAGTATAGTGAAGCTATAAAAAGTTATGATGTTAAAAATCCTGAAAGCTATAAAATAGTAGATAATTTAGTAAAAGGTATAGATAGAAAGCCTACTGAGGAAATGGATAAATTAGTAGATGAAGTAGAAGTTATTTTTGAAAAGGAAATTCAGAGAAATATAAAAGAGTCTAATTTAGAAACAGAAAAGTTTAATAGTTCACTAATTATAATAGTTGGGCTAGGAATTATATGTATATTAATATTTACAGTAATAATAGCTTTAACATATAGAGGCATTACTAAATTTATAGATCAAATTAATAATTTAATTGAAAAAGCAGAAGAGGGTGACTTAACTGTTAGAGGTGAAATCTATAAAAAAGATGAACTAGGTGAGACAACAGAAAAGTTTAATAACTTTATTTCAACAATAGGGGAAATAATAAGAGAAGTAGAAAAAACAAGTGAAGTATTGGCTGTTTCATCAAATGAAATAAATAGATCAAGCGAAAATCTAAAAGAAGCATCAGAGGATATTACAGAAACAATAGGTAATATAGCAGTGGCATCTAATAACCAATCACAACTTGCTCAAGAAGGTAACGAGTCAGTTAAAGAAGTTATTGGAGGAATACACAGTATATCTGAAAATACAAGTATTATTGATGATTTGGCACTTGAAACAGTTGAGGTTGTAAATCTTAGTGTAGAAAACATTAAAAATCAAAATTCTAAAATGAATTTAACAAAAACAGCTTCTGAAAATGTTACAAATGTTATATCTTCTTTATCTATAAGGTCTAAAGAAATAGGAAAAATACTAGAGTTTATAAATCAAATAACTGATCAAATAAACTTACTTTCCTTAAATGCATCTATAGAAGCCGCAAGAGCAGGGGAAGCAGGTAGAGGATTTACAGTAGTAGCAAATGAAATTAAAAAACTAGCAAACCAATCTCAAGAGTCAACAGATAGAATACATAGCCTTATAGTTGAGGTTCAAAATGATGTTGAACTTGCTGTTAAAGAAGTAAATAACACAAAAACATCAATACATGATCAAGAAGAATCACTTAAAAACATAGATGAATCATTTATAAAAATTAGAGAATCTGTTTTTGAAGTTACAAATAAAATAAAACAAGTATATAGTAAAACAAAAACTATTAATGAAAGTGCAAGTTTTTTAGAAACAAGTATGGAAAATATTACAGATATAGTTTCAGAAAATGCTTCAGCAACCCAGGAAGTTTCTGCATCTATTGAAGAACAAAGTGCATCTATTCATGAGGTGGCATCATCAATGAATGAACTTGCAGATCTTTCAAACAAACTTCAAAGTATAATATCAAAATTTAGGTTATAAAAAAGAAGCTCCTTACAAGATTTATAGTAAGGAGTTTTTTATTTAAGTTTTAGGTTTTATTTTTAAATTATACTTTCTCCATATTTTTCAGATTTTATATATTTAGTTTAAGTTCTGAGATTCAGATTTTAATAAACTTTGTTTAAAAATCTCTTTAAAATTAAGACAAATGTTTAAAACAATAGCAGCTAAGCTACAAGTTACAATTCCGCTTTCAAATACCATTTTTAAATAAGTTGGAAATTTTTCTATAATATTTGGAACCATAGTAACACCAAGACCTAGTGCAATGGAACAGCCAGCTACTAACATATTAGATGTTTTGGAAAAATCTACTTGTTGAAGTGTTTTAATACCAGACATAGCAACCATACCAAATAGTGCAATCATAGCACCACCTAGAACACAAGCAGGTATAATAGTTGCTACTGCAGCAAGTTTTGGAAGCATTCCAAGTACTATAAGAATAAAGCCACCAACTATAACAACAAATCTACTTTTAACCCCTGTTAATGCAATAAGTCCAACGTTTTGAGAAAAGGTAGTGTATGGAAATGAGTTAAATACACCACCAACCATTTGAGCAAGGCCTTCTGCACGTAGACCTTTAGCAATTTCTTTTCCACTTATTTCTTTTTCACATACATTTCCAGCTGCAAAAAACACACCTGTTGATTCAATCATACTAACAATAGAAATAATGCATATAAGAAGTATAGGTACTAAATGGAATTCTGGTTTTCCAAAATAAAATGGATGAACTATTCTAAACCAAGGTTCAGTTCCTATAATTGAAAAATCAACCATTCCAAGTAGGCTTGCAGCAACTGTTCCTACTATAATCCCAAGTAAAACAGATATAGATTGTAAAAATCCTTTGCAAAATGTATTTACTATTATTATAAATATAAGTACGAAAGAGCCTAAGAGAAGATTATTACTACTTCCGAAATCAGGTGACCCAACTCCACCACCTAAATTATTTATAGCTACGTTTATAAGTGAGAGACCAATAACAGTTATTATAGAACCAATAACTACAGGCGGGAAAAATTTAAGAAGTTTTTCAAAGAAAAATGAACATAAAATAACAAAAATACCACTTGCAATAATAGCACCATAAATTGATCCAATACTAAATTGGGTTCCAATTATAATCATTGGTGAAACAGCTTGAAATGCACAACCTAAAATAACAGGAAGTTTAATACCAGCGAAATTTCCTATTCCAACTGATTGAATTAAAGTTGCAATACCACATGTAAAAAGATCAGCAGCTACTAAGTAAGCAATTTGCTCTTGATTCATACCAATACCTGCTCCTACAAGAACAGGAACAATAATAACTCCTGCATACATTGCAAGTACTTGCTGAAGTCCTAAAGGTAAAAGCTTATAAATTGGCAACTTTTCATTTACTTTGTCTATACATTGAGTTTCCATAATACATACCCCCATGTTTTTTAAAAGATTATATGTAAAGAAAATATAATTTACAGCTGCGTTATCTTAATAATAGTATAACGTATTGGTAATATAAAGTAAAAAGAATTTATTATCTAAAATTCAACATGTATTATTAGAATATAAATTATAAAATAAAAGTTTATTTTTTAATTTATATTCAGGCCTTTGTGATTTAATCACTGAAATATTAATTATATTGATTTATACTATAAAAGTATTAAAGGCTATTGATTTAATCTATGATGTATGGTAAATTTATGTTAAGGATAATTATTATTAGTTAATAAAGAGGTGTGTTCGATGAATATTTCTGTAGATGATAAATCAATTGAAAAATTTGAAAAAATGTTATCAAGAAAATCTAAACCTTATGCTGTTAAGGTTAGAGTATTAAAAGTAGGCTGAGCCGGTCCAATACTTGGTACTGCTCTGGAAGAGCAAAAAGAAGGACAAGAATATATAAATGTAAAAGGAGTTAACTTTACATTTGATGAAAGTGTAGCTCTTTATAATAGTGACGTTAAAATTTATACAGGTAAAAAATTATTTGGTGACGGCGAAGGTATGGTAGTTGAACTAGCATAACTAAATATTTTATAAATAAAATCCTCCCTTAAGGAATAGACTTATTAGGGGGGATTTTTTTGGAAAAATATATAAAGGAAAAAATGCTTAAAGTCTTTATAGAATCAACTAATGGAGACAATATAAAAGTTAATCTTCCTACTTCTGTTGTTATTTCTGTATTACAATCAACAGGAAAATTACCTATAAATATTAAAGAATTAGAGGAAGTTGATTTTGAGGAGTTACTAAATATTATTACTATAGCACTTAAAAATGAAGTTTCAGGTGAAATACTAAACATTAAATTAAATAAAGGTGATAAAGTAAAAGTAATAATTGAGTAGGTGGTATTATGAAGGTTTTAGTTAAATCAAAAGATATAAATTTTTCTGTACCAGTTCCTTTAATAATTTTAAAAAATAGAGTTAGGTTTTCAGAGTTTATATTTAAGCATTTAATAAAAAAAGATACTAATAGCAAAGAGTATAAAGAATTTATGAAACATATAGAAGGCATAGATACAGAGGCTTTTTTAATGACTATAAAGGCCTTAAAAGAGTATAAAGGGCTTGTTATAGCAGAAATTAAAACTTGTGATGGTAAGAATATATTAATAACTGCATAAGTGTGACTTAATCACTGATATTATTTATTTACTAGGTTATATTATAATAAATAACTAGTAAATTTTAAGGAGTGGTGTAAATGAGATGTATAGCACATCATAAAGAAAAACTAACGATTAAAGGAATCTCTAGAGATCATAACTTAACTATGGATATGTCGGCTCCACTAGGAAATAATGAGGGAATGAC
>JAEWEN010000046.1 GCA_023389275.1 Bacillota bacterium | reverse complement strand
CAGCTATATCCTCCTCAATCCTATCAATAACACCATACAAAAGTACCACCTCTTTTTAAATATGATTATACTCTAAATTCAAAATCTTTTAAATAAATTATAATTTAATTTATTTTAGCTAATTTATAGTAACAATCAGTACAAACGGCTTCATAATCTATATCATCACTATTATCAATAACAACTTGGTCCCCTTCAAAAACAAATTTTCCATTTATCTTTCTAGCATTTAATGTAGCTTTTTTTCCACATCTACATATGTTTTTAAGCTCTTCTATACTATGAGCTATTAAAAGAAGTCTACTACTTCCTTCAAATCCATTCATTAAAAAATCTGTTCTAAGGCCATAGCATATAACTGGTATATCTAAAATTACAGCTATTTTTAAAAGATCATCTATTTGTTGTTTTTTCATAAATTGTACTTCATCAACTAAAATACAACTAATATTTTCTTTACTATTTACCTTGTCTTCAATAGTTTTAAATATTTCTACATCACTATCTATAAGCATATTAACTTTTCTTTTAACTCCTATTCTAGATACTATATAATCTTCTCCTTTAGTATCTATTTTAGGTTTTAAAATTAAAACACTCATACCCCTTTCCTCATAATTGTGGGCTACTTGTATAAGTGCTGTTGTTTTTCCACAATTCATAGCTCCGTATCTAAAATATAGTTTACTCAAAATCATCTCTCCTTTAGGTGTTTTTGATTTTAAATATAAAAAAAGGTCGGTATATGCCCCGACCCTTTAGTGTTCTTATTCTGATAGGTTGTATTTCTTCATGAACTTTTCGATTCTACCACCAGTATCTAGCACCTTGTGCTTTCCTGTGTAGAAAGGATGACACTTTGAACAAACTTCTACTTTAAGCTCATCTTTAACTGATCCTGTTTTGAAAGTTTCTCCACAAGCACATTTTACAACTGCTTCATTGTAATTTGGATGAATTCCTTCTCTCATGCCTTTCACCTCTTTCTTACCGTAAGTTAATATTTTAAGCTTCTACTTTCGCAGATTGCTCTCTTTTTGAGATATCACCTGTTTAGTATTATGTCGTAGAAATTAGAGCAAAATTTCTCCAATTTCCTTCCATGTCAACTCCAACATTATATCATAGCTAATATTTTAAATCAACTGTTTTATACTAGGTTTTCGTCTTTAGCTATTTTAGGAAAAATCTCTACAAACTCTTTATTTGATTGGGTTTTAGTCATTATTCCTAAAAGCTTCTCAGTAGCCTCGTGGGAAATATTCCCAGATAATACCCTTCTTACTTGAGTTGATACATTTATCTCTTCTTTAGTTAATAATAAATCTTCTCTTCTTGTACCTGACTTATTTATGTCAATTGCAGGGAATATTCTTCTTTCTTGAAGTTTTCTATCAAGATGAACCTCCATATTACCTGTACCTTTAAATTCTTCAAATATAACATCATCCATTCTACTTCCTGTTTCAACAAGTGATGTTGCAAGAATAGTTAAAGATCCTCCTTCAACAAGGTTTCTTGCTGCTCCAAAAAACTTTTTAGGATATGTTAGCGCTCCTGGGTCTAATCCGCCTGAAAGCGTTCTTCCAGTTGGCTGTATAATAAGGTTATAAGCTCTTGCAAGTCTTGTTAAACTATCCATTAGTATAACAACATCTTTTTTAAGCTCTACAAGTCTTTTAGCTCTTTCAAGTGTTAGCTTTGCAACTCTTGCATGACTATCTGGTTCCTCATCAAATGTAGAGTAGACAACCTCACCTTTAATGCTTTGTTTCATATCTGTAACTTCTTCAGGTCTTTCATCTATTAATAAAACTATAAGCTCAATATCAGGATGATTTTTAGTTATAGCATTTGCAACTTTTTTAATTAAAACTGTTTTACCTGCTTTAGGAGGCGCTACTATCATTCCCCTTTGTCCTCTTCCAATTGGAGATAAAATATCAATAAGCCTAGTTGCCATATCACTTCCTATTGTTTCAAGATTCATTTTTTTATTTGGATAAATAGGAGTTAAATCATCAAAATGACTTCTTCTTCTTATAGCATCAGGATTCATTCCATTTACTTCCTGAAGATATACTAAAGCTTTATACTTTTCTGTTTCCTTTGGAAATCTAGCCTTACCTTTGATTTTGTCACCTGTTCTAAGTCCGAACTTTCTTATTTGTGATGGTGAAACATATATATCCCTTTGTCCTTGTTGGTAATTATCTATTCTTAAAAATCCATATGACTGATTATCAATGTGTTCAAATATTCCTTCAACTGTATCTGAATCTGCAAGTAGAGCCTTCATTTTATTTCTTTTATCTTCATCTATATCATGAAGATTCATAGACCTATCATTTGGTCTATTTTTAGGCGCTATTTTTTCCACAAGTTCTATAGCTGGCTTTACCTCTTCTTCAATAACTTCTGCTATAACCTCTGGAATATCTTCTTTATTTTCTTCCTCTTTATCATTTAAATTTAAAATTTGCTCAATAAGTTCACTTTTTCTATACTTAGAAACAGCTTTTATACTCATTTCTTTCCCAATACGTCTAAGCTCTTCTAATGTCTTTTCTTTAAGCTCCTCAAAATTCATATTACACCTCCTGTACCCCTAACCAGTAAAAATATAAATCAAAATTAGTTATTAACAAAATTAATAACTTTATAAACATTAGTCATATTTAAATTATCAAATTATTTCTTAACTATGTGAGATTTTAATTCGATAGGATTTTAGACATTTCATTTAATGATAAACATATGTAAAGATTAAGACTACTCTATACCTAACCATTTTATATTTGATAATATAAAATGTAAAGCAAAATATATATTAATATTTTAAATATATACCTAATTTCATATAAAAACAAGGACATCCTAAAGATGTCCTTTAAACTCTATCTTTTATTTTTAGCTAAGTTGTGAACTGTATCAACAAATCTTATAGTTCCTGTTTTTGCTCTCATAACTACTGATTGAGTTTTTGCTATATCATTTTCATAGTTAACTACACCTTTTAAAAGGTCTCCGTCTGAAACTCCAGTAGCTGCAAAGTAAACTTCATCACCTTTAACTAAATCATCTAGCATAAGTATTTTATTATAATCTTCTATTCCCATTTCTTTGCATCTTGCTATTTCTTCATCACACTCTGGGTATAATCTTGCTTGCATGTCTCCACCTAAGCATTTCATAGCAGCAGCTGCAATAACTCCTTCAGGAGCTCCTCCGATACCTACCATTATATCTACTCCAGTATCTTCAAATCCTGTTGCAATAGCTGATGCAACATCTCCATCTGATATAAGCTTCATTCTAGCTCCAACACTTCTAACTTCTGCCATTAGGCCTTCATGTCTTTCTCTATCTAGCATAATTACAGTTACATCTTCTACATTTTTACCAAGTGCCTTTGCAACATTTTTTATATTTTCACTTAAAGGTGCATCAAGACTTACACATCCTTTAGCTTTTGGTCCTACTGCTATTTTATCCATGTACATGTCAGGTGCATGTAAAAGACATCCTTTTCTTGCAACACCAACAACAGCTATAGCATTTGGTCTTCCTTTTGCAACAAGACTAGTACCATCTAGTGGGTCTACTGCTATATCAACTTCTATTGAACTTTCATCTCCGTGACCTACTTTTTCACCTATATAAAGCATTGGAGCCTCGTCCATTTCACCTTCTCCAATAACTACAGTACCTCTAATATTAAGAAGATCAAAGGTTTTTCTCATACCATCAACAGCAGCTTGGTCAGCAGCTATTTTATCTCCTCTTCCCATAAGTTTTGCAGAACCTAAAGCAGCTGCTTCTGTTACTCTAACTAATCCTAGGGCTAGATCTCTATCCATTTCTTATCCTCCTAATGTGCTATATTACTTCTTACAATTTAATTTAATTATATACAACTTTTTGAAAGTGTGTCAACTAAACCCCGTATATTTTAACACTTTTTACATATATGTTATATTAATTCTAGTATTATCTAGTTTATGTACTATACTTTTTAATAAGTTCATTTAAAATACCTACAGAATAACTTGGATTGTTAGATGTTCCAACCTCTCCAGCTAACATAAATCCGTTAACTTTTTCTTTTATACACATATAAATGTCATTTAATTCTCCTATTGAAGGTAATCTTTCTTTTTTACAAGAGTCTAAAACATAAGTTGCTATAACAAGTGGCTTTTGACTTTCTTTCATTTTATTTATTATTTCCTCTTGAACCCTTGGAAATTCATAATATGGAACCTCTGCTCTTAAATCTCCTCTTCCAAGCATTATCCCATCAACTAAGCTTAATATATCATCAAAATTGTTTATAGCCTCAGCACATTCTATCTTCGCCCATATTTTAGGAACTTTTAATCTTTTTTTAAAAGCATATTCTTTTATATGTTTTTTTACAATTTCTACATCTCTTTTACTTGAAACATAAGAAATACATATAATATCTACCCCTTTATTAAGTCCCCATATAATATCTCTTTTATCTTTTTCAGGAATAGAAAGTTTTTCTCTATTTACACCTGGTAAATTAAGCCCTTTCTCTCCTCTTATTATTCCATCTTTTAAAGATTCAGCCATAATAAATTTAGAATCTTTTTTTAAGATTTTAAAATGCATAGTAGCATCTTTCATAAAAATTTCCTTTGCACCTAAAAGATCTTTAAAATTTCCATTATAGTTAAT
>JAEWEN010000106.1 GCA_023389275.1 Bacillota bacterium | reverse complement strand
TTAGAAAAGGCTATGGAAAGTGCAGGATTTGAAAAAAATATAACTTTTACCCCCTTTGAAGATGTAGAAGATGAAAAAATAAAAAGATTTATGAGTAGTGTTTCTAAAATAAAAAACGTAAGCTTAGAATCTTTGTGGAACACTATAGGGGAAGAAAATATAGAATCATTTACAGCAGATTATCCAGGATTTTTTAAACACGAAACCCTTTACCACTTTTTAAAATCAATGTACGATGTACATATTGTAGTTGTTAAAAAGATTCCAGGGGCCAAGCCTCCTATACTTAATTTAGAGCCAATTTCAAGTAGGGAAGCTATATTTGAGTATACATCGAAAAGAGGAATGTTTGACTACTTTATAGGTCTTTTAAAAGGAGCATCTAAGTACTTTAATGAGAAAATAGAAATAGAGGAAGTAGATAGAAAAAGTGATTATCTTGCACTAAAAATAACTTTCTCAAAAGATATATATAGCAGTAAAACTTTTTACTTAAATAAAATATTAAGCTTTGGATTTATAAAAAGTTTAGGATTTAAAATATCTATATTATCATTAGCTATATTTGTGATTTTACATGGAGGATTTTCACTTTTATTTTCAAATGGGGTACCAACTATATTAGACTTTTTAATAGCATTTATTACTCCGTTAATATCATTTAGTGTTTTAGGTAGTCAGCCTTTAAAAACATTAAAAGATGAAGTTAAAAAACTTGAAAACAATAACTATATAGAGGATTTTGAAATTATAACAAATGATGAGTTTGAAGATATTTATAATGTTGTAAGTAGCTATAAGAAAAAAGTTAGAGCAGATTTTGTTGGTTTTAAAGGACTAACAGATGAAATGAATACATTTAGTAAAGACTTAAGTGGTATTGCAAGTAATATGGATAGTACATCAAGTGAAATATCAAATATAGTAGAACAGCTTTCAGAAGCTGCAACAATGCAAGCTGAGGAAACTGAAGGTTCTGTTGCACTTTTAAATGATAGTATTGAAGAAATAAAACACATAGTAGAAATAGAAAATGAAAATAAAATAGAGCTTGAAAATGGAGTAAAAACTATTGATGAAGGCTTTGAAAGTGTAAAGGATACTGCAAATAAGCTTGAAGAGATTTTAGGTAGTTTTGAACAGGTTAAAAACAGTAGTGTAACTCTTAAAGAAAAAGCAGATGGTATAACAAATATTGTTGGTCTTGTTGATAATATAGCATCTCAAACAAACTTACTTGCTTTAAATGCTTCTATAGAAGCTGCAAGAGCTGGAGAGCAAGGAAGAGGATTTGCAGTTGTTGCAGATGAGGTTAGAAAACTTGCTGAACAGTCAAGTGAAGCTGTTCATAAAATTAATGAAAACTTAGGTGAGTTTGTTAAAGAGGTAGAAGATTTAATTGAAGGTGTTAAACATCAGTTTAATGTTTTAAGCGAGGAAAATAAAGCACTGTCAGATGCAATAAATCAAAGTAGAGGCGCTAATGTTAATATAAAAAATGTATGTGGAAAAATAGTTGAGTCTGCTGAAAGACTAAATATGCAAATAGAAGCAACATCAAGTATATACGAAAAAATAGAATCTTTAGCAGCTATTGCAGAGGAAAACTCAGCATCATCTCAAGAAGTAAGTTGCAGTGTTACATCATACACTGGTGAAATTAAAAGGCTTACAGATAGTGTTAAAGAGTTCCAAAAGATAACAGAAGAGTTTTCAGGTGAAATAGATATATATAAAATATAAAAGCAAAAGCTGTTAATAAAAATTTAAATATTAACAGCTTTTTTAATGTTTACCTTATATAAAAGATGAAACTTTTCAAAATATATGATACAATTTTTAGAGATTTCACAAAAAAATAGTGTAAGAAAAGGATGGATTAAATTTGATAACTGTAACTAATGTAAGTTTAAGATACGGTAGTAGAAAACTATTTGAAGATGTAAATTTAAAGTTTACTCCAGGAAACTGTTATGGAGTAATTGGAGCTAATGGAGCGGGAAAAAGTACATTTTTAAAAATTCTTTCAGGAGAAATAGAAGCAAATACTGGAGACGTTTCTATACCAAAAGATACTCGTGTTTCAGTTTTAAAGCAGGATCATTATGCATATGATGAATACAGCGTTTTAGAAACTGTAATAATGGGTAACAAAAGACTTTATGATATTATGAAGGAAAAAGATGCTCTTTATGCTAAACCAGATTTTTCAGATGAAGATGGTATAAAAGCATCAGAGCTTGAGTGTGAATTTGCTGATATGAACGGATGGGAAGCAGAGTCAGAAGCTTCAATGCTACTACAAGGTCTTGGAATTCCTGTTGATATGCATGAAAAAATAATGTCAGAGCTTACAGGTGCTGAAAAAGTTAAAGTTCTTTTAGCACAGGCTTTATTTGGTAACCCAGGGGTTCTAATTCTTGACGAGCCTACAAACAACCTTGATATTAAATCAATTACATGGCTTGAAAACTTCTTAATAGATTTTGAAGGAACTGTTATAGTAGTTTCCCACGATAGACACTTCTTAAATAAAGTATGTACACAAATAGCAGACGTAGACTTTGGAAAAATTAAAATCTATGTTGGTAACTATGACTTCTGGTATAAATCAAGTCAATTAGCAGCTCAAATGCTAAAAGATGAAAATAAGAAAAAAGAAGATAAAGTTAAAGAACTTCAAGAGTTTATTGCTCGTTTTAGTGCAAACGCATCAAAATCTAAACAAGCAACATCTAGAAAGAAATTACTTGAAAAAATAACTTTAGATGATATTGAACCATCAAGTAGAAGATATCCATATATTGGACTTAAACCTGATAGAGAAGTTGGAAATGATATATTAGTTGTTGAAAACCTATCAAAAACAATTGATGGAGTAAAAGTATTAAATAATGTTAGCTTTAGAGTTTCTAAAGATGACAAAATAGCATTTGATAGTGAAAATGAAATAGCAAATACAACATTATTTAAAATATTAAATGGAGAAATGGAGCCAGATAGTGGTAGCTTTAAATGGGGTATTACTATATCAACTTCATATTTCCCAAAAGATAATACAGAGTTTTTCGAAGGGTCTGAATTAAGTCTTGTAGATTGGCTACGTCAATATTCAGAGGAAAAAGCAGAAAGCTATATTAGAGGATTCTTAGGTAGAATGCTTTTCTCAGGAGAAGAAGCTCTTAAAAAAGCAGAGGTTTTATCAGGAGGAGAAAAGGTACGTTGTATGTTATCTAGAATGATGCTTAGTGGAGCAAACGTACTTATGCTAGATCAGCCTACAAACCACTTAGACCTTGAAACTATAACAGCTTTAAACGATGGTCTTAAATCATATAAAAGTGTAATACTATTTACATCTCATGACCATGAGTTTGTTGAAACTATTGCAAATAGAATAATAGCATTTACAGAAGATGGTATTATAGATAAGCAAATGACTTACAATGAATATCTAGAAGAGAAATTTAAAGAAAACTAATAAAAAGGTGTATTACAAATCGTAATACACCTTTTTACATTTGTTGAATTTTAAGGTGGAAAGTAGCATAATAAAAAGTAGGGGGGAATACTATGAAATTAAATGCTGTTTACTTTAGTCCAACAGGAAATACAGAAAAAACTATTAATGCTATAGAAGAAGGTATAGGAGGTAATTTTAAAAATTACAACATTACTTTAAAAAAAGATAGAGATGAGAAAATAAAATTTACTAAAGAAGACTTAGTTATAATAGGGTGTCCTGTTTATGTAGGTAGAATTCCAAGTATAGAAGGGGATTTATTTAAAAATATAAAAGGTGATAATACACTTTGTGTATTAGTTGTTAATTATGGAAATAGAGAGTATGAAGATGCTTTAATTGAACTTAAAAATGTAGCTCTTAATAAAGGATTTATTCCAATAGCAGCAGGTGCTTTTATAGGTGAACATTCATATTCAAGAGAAATTGCTACAAATAGACCAGATGAAAATGACTTAAAAGAAATTATTGAATTTGGTAAAAAAATAAAAAATAAAATTAACGGTGAATTAGATTTAAGTAAAGAATTAGCTGTAAGTGGAAACTATCCATATAGAGATGTGCCACAGCCACCTAAAATTGCACCAAGTGCAAATGAAAGCTGTATAAAGTGCGGAAAATGTATAGAAGTTTGTCCAGTTGATGCTATAGATAAAAATGATCCACACCTTACAGATGTAAATAAGTGTATAAGGTGTTTTGCATGTGTAAAAATATGCCCAGTTAATGCTAAAGATATAAATGCTTTACCATTTAAAGAAAAGGTAGAAAGTATTAAAAAAGTATGTTTATCAAGAAAAAAGGAAATAGAAGTGTTTATATAGAAAAACTTTATAATAAATATTAGGAGCGCAAAATGAGCAAAATAATTAATTTTATTAAAGATTTTAAGTGGGTAATTATATTTTTAATTTTACTGCAAATAGTACTTTCAATAGTAATTCCTAAATGCGTAATAAGGTTTCAAGTAAATGGAAGCTCTATGAATGATACATTTCAAAATGAAGATGTTTTAATTGGAAGGGAATATGTATTATCAAGTCCTAAAAAAGGGGATATAGTTGTTTTTAAATCCCATGAAGGACCAGATTATATAAAAAGAATAATAGCAACTCCAGGTGATACTATATCTATGAAAGAAAATGTAGTTAAAGTAAATGGAAGTGTAATATCAGAGCCTTATATAAAAAAGCCTAATGAGTACATAAATGTTGATGAAATAAAAATTCCTAAAAATCAATACTTTGTTATGGGAGACAATAGAGACCAAAGTAAAGATAGTAGATATGAAGAAGTTGGTCTTGTAGATATAAGTGAAATAAAGGCAAAAATATATATGAGAGTAAAGCCAACTATAAAATTTGGATATTAAGAAAAAACAAAATAGTATATAATAAAAAAGTAAGGATAATCCTTGCTTTTTTTATTTATAAATATGTTAAAATTAGTTTTATAGTTTACTTAAAAGAAGGTGAATTTTTTGATTATAAAAACTTATGGTACAGAGGAAACAATTGCACTTGGAGAAAAACTAGGTAAATGCCTTGAAAAAGGAGATGTTGTAACACTAAATGGTGATTTAGGTGCAGGAAAAACCCACTTTACTAAAGGAATAGCAAAGGGACTTAATGTAGATGATTACATAACAAGTCCAACTTTTACAATAGTTAATGAACATGAGGGAAGAATACCACTTTACCATTTTGATGTATATAGAATAGAGGATGTTTATGAAATGTATGAAATAGGATTTGAAGAATACCTTTACGGAGAAGGTGTTTGCATTGTTGAGTGGTCAGATAAAGTTAAGGATATGCTTCCAAAGGATACAATAGATATTATAATTTCTGTAATAGACGATAATACAAGAGAATTTAAAATAAGCTCTAAAAAAGAGTTAGATTTAAACTAAGGAGATAAAAAATGAGAGTAATTGCAATAGAAACATCAGGAACAGTAGCATCTGTTTCTGTAGTTAATGATAAAAAAGTAGAATGTGAGTTTTTTCTAAATAACAAGCTTCAACATTCAACAGTTCTTTTTCCAATAATAGAAAATGTACTAAATTCTTTAGGAATAAAAATAAATGATTTAGATGGTGTTGCAGTATCAGGTGGACCAGGTTCTTTTACAGGACTTAGAATAGGAGTTGCAACTGGAAAGGGACTTGTTCAAGGAAGTAATAGAAAGTTTATAGGAATATCTACACTTGATACATTAGCTTATCAAAATTCAAGTTTTGATTATTTAATGTGTCCTATAATGGATGCACTTCATGACAATGTATATACAGCTCTTTATACATTAAAAGAAAATGATGTTGAAAAAGTATTAGATTATGATGCTATTCATATAGATGAGCTTTTAGAAAAATTAAAGTCTTATAATAAAAAAATAATATTTGAAGGCGATGCATGTATTATGCATAAAGAAAAAATAAAAGAGGTTTTAAAAGATATGGCAGTATTTTCTTTACCTATGAATAATATGCCTCGTGCATCTACACTTGGAGTTTTAGCAGTAGAGAGGCTTTCAAAGGGAATAGAAGATAGTATATTTACATTTAGCCCTATATATATTAGAAAATCTCAAGCAGAAAGAGAATATGAAGCTAAAATGGGTATTAAGGAGTAGATTAAATTGGAGAATTACACAATAGAAACTATGACCTTAAATAATATAAAAGATGTTGTTTTAATAGAAAACTTAAGTTTTTCAACTCCTTGGAGTGAAAATGCTTTTAATCAAGAGATTACAAATAACAAACATGCTCTTTATAGAATAATAAAAGTAAATGAAAAAGTTATAGCATATGGAGGCATGTGGCTTTTATTTGATGAAGCCCATATTACAAATATAGCAGTACATCCAGAGTATAGAGGATGTGGATTTGGAAATATACTTCTTGAGGATATGATTAATTGTTGTAAAAATGCTGAAATATCCGCAATGACACTAGAGGTTAGAGTAAGCAATGAAACTGCAATAAATTTATATAAAAAATATGGATTTGTTTCAGTTGCAACAAGAAAAGGATATTACCAAGATACTGGTGAAGATGCGATTATTATGTGGAAGTATAATGTATAAATAAAAAGGGGAGGGCATACAAAGACGGGGGATCAATGTATGCCCTGGGGGATAAAACTATGGGAAGCTGTTCATTAATAAGTTTACCCAGTATAAAGGTTTATATACACCTAAATTTAAAATTTTTAAAAATACTTTTTAGTCTTTAATTTTTATATTAAAGACTTTTTTTGTTAAATTTTTGGTGTAGATGTAGGGTTTTTAACTTTAGTATATAATTAGTTTAATAAAGTAAAGGCTTTAGGAGGAAATTATGAGTCTTAGATTTGTATTTGGTAGAGCAGGAAGAGGAAAAAGTACTTTCTGTTTTAATGAAATAAAAAAAGGAATAGAGCAAGGAGAAAATAGAAAATATATACTTCTAGTTCCAGAGCAGCTAACATTTAGCTCAGAAAACAAACTTGTAAATACTATTGAAAAAGATGAGGATTTTAAAGCAGAGGTTTTAAGTTTTAGAACACTGGGAAATAGAATTTTTACTGAGGTTGGAGGACTTTCTCATAAACATATTACTCAATCAGGTAGAGCCATGCTTATATTTAATATATTATCTTCACTTTCAAAGTCATTAAATGTATTTTCAAAATCATCTGCAAAAATGGGCTTTATTCCAAATATATCAGAGGTTTTAAAAGAATTAAAAAGATTTGATATAGAAAAAAGTGATATAGAAAATATAATAGATAAAATAAACAGTGAAACCTTAAAAGGAAAGCTTTTAGATATATCAAACATACTAGATGAGTTTAACGAAAAACTTCATCAAAATTATATAGATGAGGAAGATGAGGTTCAGCTTCTTTCAAGAAAAATAGAAGAAAGCACATATTTAAATGATGCAGAGGTTTTTGTAGATGGCTTTGAAGGAATGAATCCTATTCAATTAAGTGTTTTAAAAGAAATACTTAAAAAAGCTAAAAGGGTTACTGTTTGTATAACAGGAGATGGTGGAAACCTTACAAATGAAGGATTTGATTTATTTAAAGGAGGAAAGGAATTTGAACTTTCACTTCTTAAAATAATAAAAGAAAATAATATACCATATGAAAAACCAGTAAACCTTAATAAAGAAGACGGTGAAAATAGGTTTAAAAATAAGGAATTAGCCCACCTTGAAAAATATGCATTTAGATTTCCATTTAAAGCTTACACAGAGGATACAAATAATATTGATATATTTACAGCATCAAACCTTTATAGTGAAGTAAAAAGAACATCAAATGAAATTATAAAGCTTGTACGTGATGAAAATTACAAATATAAAGATATTGCTGTTGTAGCTAGAAATATGGAAAAGTATGAGTCTTTAATTAAAGGTATTTTTATTGAAAATAATATTCCAATATATATAGATAAAAAGTCAAAGGCAACACAAAACCCTATAGTTGTACTTTTAATATCAGCACTTGAGGTTCAAAAAAGAAGATGGAGTTATGAAGCTGTATTTACATATCTTAAATCAGGACTTATAGATGTAAATATAGAGGATATAAATATTTTAGAAAACTATGTTATTGAAAACGGTATAAAGGGTAAAAAGTGGCTTGAAAGCTTTAAAACATATTCAAATAGAAACTTAGATGGTGAGGAAAAAGAAAGTGAAACTACACTTTTAGAAAAAATAAATGAAACACGTGAAAAAGTAATTACACCATTAAATACTTTCCACACAAACCTTAAAAATAGTAAAACAGCTAGGGATATGTGTAGAGAGGTTTATGACTTTATACTATCAATAGGAGTAGACAAAAAAATATCAGATATTATTGAAAAGTGCAACGCAGATGGAAATATACTTTTAGCTAGAGAGTATGCACAGGTTTTTGATATATTAATAGACCTTTTAGATCAAGCAGTTGAAATAATGGGAGAGGAAGCTATTCGTATAAATGATTTTATAGATATTTTAGTTTCAGGACTTTCAGAATGTACTATAGGGTCAATACCATCGGTTATAGATAGCGTTTTAGTAACCGCAGCTGATAGAATGAAAACCCAAACGTCAAAGGTTTTATTTATACTTGGAGTAAACGACGGAGTTTTCCCATCACCTATTTTAGATGAGGGAATAATTAATGATTTAGAAAGAAGTGAAATAAAGCTTGCAGGGCTTAAAATAGATTTAGATACTAAGGAAAAAGCATTTAATGAACAGTATTTAATATATAAGGTTTTAACATCTTCTAGTGAAAAAGTAAAACTAAGTTACCCAATTGCAGACCATGAAGGTAAAACACTTAGACAATCTATTATTCTTCATAGACTAAAAAAAGTATTTCCTAAAATGAAAATAGAAAGTGATTTAGTAGATCTTAAGGAAAATGACATAGAAAATATAACAACAAAAAATCCTACATTTAATTCACTTATACTTAAAATAAGAAACTTTCATGAAACAGGAGATATAGATAAGCTTTGGTTAGACACCTTTAGATGGTTTAAGGAAAATGGATATAACTTTATATTAGATTCTTTATTAAATGGTCTTTTATATACAAGTCAAGTTGATAAAGTTTCAAAGGAAAAAATAAAGGAACTTTATGGAGGAAAAAAATTTAGTGTATCTCAAATAGAAACATATACAAAATGTCCATATTCTTATTTTGTAAAGTATGGCCTTAAAGCAAAAGAAAGACGTGAATTTGGATTTAAAGCACTTGAAATAGGAAGTTTTATGCACAAGGTTTTAGAAGACTTTTCAGATGTTATAAAAAAAGAAGCAGAGGATTTAAGAGAAATTGAAAAAGATTTTATAGAGGAAGTAGTAGAAGTAATAGTAAATGAAATGCTAGAAAAACTTCCAAACTATATATTAAACTCATCAGCAAGATATAAGTTTTTAGGAAAAAGATTAAAAAGGCTTATAGTAAATGCTATATGGGTAATAACTGAGCATATAAAAGCAGGGGATTTTGAAGCTGTAGGATATGAAGAAGGATTTGGAATGGGAGAAAAGTTCCCACCTATTTTAATAAATCTTGAAAATGGTGAAACAGTAGAGCTTGTTGGAAAAATAGATAGACTAGATGAAGCTAATATAAACGGAGAAAAGTTTATAAGAATAGTTGATTATAAGTCATCTAAAAGAAAAATTAACCTTTCAGATATATATTACGGACTTCAAATACAGCTTTTAGTTTATTTAGATGCTATACTTGAAAGCTATGAAAAAACTCAAATAGCATATCCAGGTGGAATGTTTTATTTTAAATTAGATGAGCCAATTATTTCAGCAGAAAGTAGATTATCTAAAGAGGAAGCTGAGGAGAAAATTCTTGAGGAATTTAAAATGGAAGGACTTCTTTTAAAAGATAAAAACCTAGTTTATTCTATGGATAAGCTAATGAAGGATAGTTCAAAATCTAAAATAATACCAGCAGCATTTAAAAAAGATGGAGATTTTACATCATCTACAAATGCAGTAACCCTTGATGAATTTAATATTTTAAGAGAATATGTAAAGTATTTTATAGGAAATAAATGCACAGAAATGCTAAGTGGGGAAATAAGTATAAACCCACATAAAAAAGGTGATAACACTCCATGTGACTGGTGTGAATACTCTCCTATTTGTCAGTTTGACACAAGCTTTTTAAACAATAGTTATAACACTATAAAAGACTTAAAAAATGATGTAGCACTTGAGAAAATGGAAAAGGAGGTAAAATAAAATGCCTAAGTGGACAGATGAGCAGTTAGCAGCTATAGAAACTTCAGGAAACAATCTTTTAGTAGCAGCTGCTGCAGGAAGTGGAAAAACAACTGTTTTAGTAGAGAGAATAATAAGAAAAATAACAAATAAAGAAGTGCCATGTGATATAGATTCACTTTTAGTAGTTACATTTACAAATGCAGCAGCATCAGAGATGAAAGAAAGAATAGGAGATGCTATAGGTAAAAAAATACAAGATGAGCCTCAAAACCATTTTCTTCAAAGACAACTAGTACTTTTAAATAAAGCAAACATAACAACAATACATTCATTTTGCTTAAATGTAATAAGAAATAATTTTCATCAAATAGACCTAGATCCTTCATTTAGAGTAGGAGATACTACAGAGGTTGAAATACTTAAAAAAGAAGCTATAGAAGAAACACTAGATTATTTTTATGATTTAAATGAGGAAGATTTTTTAAACCTTGTTGAAAGCTATGCATCAGGTAAGGGAGACTCTAAAATAGAAGACATTATACAAAGAGTATATAACTTTTCAATATCTACTCCTTTTCCAGAAGCTTTTTTAAATGAAAAACTAGAAATGCTTAATATAGATTCTAGCTTTGATTTTTCAAGTAGCCTTTGGGGAGAAATTTTAATAGAAGATATTAAAAGAACATATTCTTCCTATCTTAAAGAAGGGGAAGGGCTTTTAAAGAAACTAGAAGCAGAGGATTTTCCAGTTAAATATATAGACTCTTTTAAACAAATAGTTTCTATATGTAAAGGTGTTGAAACAAGTGATAGTATAAACACTTTAAAGCTAAGTCTTGAAGGGGTAAAACTTCCTGCATTAACTGGTAAGGTAAGTAATGAATACCTTAAAACAAAAGCTTCAGATATGAAAAAAGACTTTACAGCAGAGATTAAAAAAACACTTTCTGTTTTAAGTAAAAGTGAAGAAAATATAAAAGAAGAAATAAACATAGCTTATCCTTTAATAAAAACATTAGTTAATGTTGTTAAAAAGTTTATGGAAATCTTTTCAGAAAAGAAAAGAGAAAGATCTATAATAGATTTTAATGATATAGAACACTTTGCATTAAATATTCTTTGCAAATATGAAAATGGTGAAGCTGTACCTTCTAAAGTAGCAATGGAATATAAAGAAAGATTTAGTGAGGTTTTAGTTGATGAATATCAAGATAGTAATGATGTTCAAGAATGTCTTTTAGAAATGGTATCTAAAGGCAACAACAGATTTATGGTAGGAGATGTTAAACAAAGTATATATAGATTTCGTCAAGCAAAACCAGAGATTTTCCTAAGAAAATATAATAATTATACAGATGATTTAAATGAAGATAATAATAAGAAAATACTTTTATATAAAAATTTTAGAAGTCGTGAAAATGTTTTAAATGGAGTAAACTTTTTATTTGAAAGAATAATGAGTGAAAATGTAGGAGAGTTAGATTACAGCGAAAAAGAAAGATTAAATGTTGGAGCAGACTTTAAAAATGAATTAATAAATGGATTTAATGCAGGTGGAAAAATAGAGCTAAATATTATTGAAGATGTAAAAGACGAGGATGAAGAAGAGGATATAGATAAAATAACCCTTGAGGCAAGATTTGTAGCAAATAAAATAAAGTCATTAATAAACTCAGATGAAGAATATAGGGTTTTTGCTAAAAATCCTGAAACAGGAGAAATGGAATATAGAAAAGCAAAATACAAAGATATAGTTATACTTCTTCGTAGTACTAAAAACATAAGTGATATTTTTGAAGAGGAACTATCTCAAAGTGGAATACCTTGTTTTTCAGACACAGGTGGAGGGTATTTTGAAACAGTAGAAATTAAAACAATAGTATCACTACTTAAAGTAATAGATAACCCTTATCAAGACATTCCTCTTTTAGCAGTTTTAAAATCACCTATATTTTCTTTTACATCAGAGGATTTAATAGATTTAAGGCTATCAAATAATGGATATTTTTATGAGTGTTTAAAAACCTTAGCTAGTGAAGAAAGTGATATAGGATATAAATGCTTAAATATTTTAAATAAAATAGACTCTTGGCAAACAAAGGCTAAAAATACACCTATAGATGAGTTTTTATGGTATTTATATGAGGATACTAAGTACTTTGCATACCTTGGGGTAATGCCAAACTCACATCAAAGACAAGCAAACCTTAAAGTATTATTTGAAAGAGCAAGAGAGTTTATGGCAACTAGCTTTAAAGGAATATTTAGCTTTATAAACTTTATAGATAAACTTAAGGTAAGCAGTGGCGATATGTCAGGTGCTAAAACACTTGGAGAAAATGAGGATGTTGTTAGAATAATGAGTATACATAAAAGCAAGGGACTTGAGTTTCCAATATGTATATGTTCAGGTTTTGGTAGAAAGTTTAATCAACAAGACTTTAGAGAAAGTATACTTTTACATCAAAAACTAGGCTTTGGCCCAGATATAGTAGATCTTTCTAAAAGGGTAAAATACAAAAGCAGTATTAAAGAAGCTATAAAAACAAAGCTTCAAATAGAAGCAAAATCAGAGGAAATGAGAATACTATATGTTGCTTTTACAAGAGCTAAAGAAAAGCTAATTATAACAGGAACAGTTAAAAAAATAGATGATAAAGTAGAGTATTGGAGCAGCTTTAATAAAAACGAAGCTTTAAGTGAAGCTAAGGTTTTAGCAGCTAATAGTTATTTAGAACTTATAGCACCTATTATTTTATCAAATGCAGATGAGGATTCTCCTTTTACCTATAGCACTATAAAAAAAGAAAGTATTGTAGAGATAGATATAGAGAAGGAAGAAGAAAAAACAAGTGCTATAGAATACTTAAAAAATATATCAAAGGATTATGAAACAAAGGCTTCAGATGAAATAAAAAGAAGACTTGATTATTTATATCCTAAACAATATTTATCTAAGGTTCCATCAAAGCTTTCTGTTACTGAAGCAAAAAGAATTATTAATTCAACATCTGAAGATGTAGAGGTTTTAAACAGAAGTTTTATATTAAAAACACCTAACTTTTTAAAAGAAGAAAAACGTATTACATCAGCTGAAAAAGGAACACTAAATCACTTTATGATTCAAAAGGTAAATTTAAACGAAAAAATAGATTTAGAGTCTTTAAATAAAACCTTGGAAAAACTAATAGAAAAAGAATTTATAACAAAGCAGGAAGCTGAGGCAATAAATCTTTATAATATAAATAGATTTTTCAAAAGCAGTTTAGGTCAAAGAATATTAAAGTCTCAAAAAGTATTTAGGGAAACACCTTTTCAAATAGATGTACCAATAGATTATATATACAAAGAATATACAAATGAAGAAGAAAAAATATCTATTCAAGGTATAATAGATTGCTTCTTTGAGGAAGATGGAGAGCTAGTTTTAATAGATTACAAAACAGATTACGTAACAGAGGAAATTAAAGATGAAATATTTGAAAGATATAAAATACAAATAAACCTTTATGCCTTAGCACTTGAAAAACTAACAGGTAAAAAGGTTAAAGAAAAGTATATTTATCTTTTAAGTGGTGGAATTGAATTAAAATATTAAGGGGGATTATAAATGCTTAGATTAAGTAAAGAAAATATGATTGAAACATCGATAAAATCAATTGAGAAAATATATGATAATATAAGCCAAAAAGAGGATTTAGATTTAAATAAAATTAATATAGAAAAAACAGTTCTTGTAATAGTAGATATGATAAACGGCTTTGTAAGGTGTGGTGCTTTAAAAAGCGAGAGAATAGAAGATATTATTCAGGGCATTGTAAAAGTGCAAAAACACTTTAAAGAAAATAGTGGGAAAATAATAAGTTTTATAGACTCACACAGTGAAAATGCTAAAGAGTTTTCATCATATCCTCCTCACTGCATTAAAGGAAGCGGTGAAGATGAGGTTTTAAGTGAAATAAAACAAGTTGGTGGATATTTAGAAATTAATAAAAACTCTACAAATGGATTTGTTGAAAAAGAGTTTAAAAAGTTTTTAGATGAAAATCAAAGTATTACTGACTTTATAGTAGTAGGTTGCTGTACAGATATATGTGTAATGCAGTTTGTAACTACTTTAAAAAACTACTTTAATACAGAGAATAAACACGTAAATATTATAGTTCCTATAAACTGTGTTGAAACATTTGATTTAGACTCTCACAGTGGTGATATGATAGATCTTTTATCACTTCAGTTAATGGAGTGGGCAGGAGCTAAAATAGTAAGTAGTATAAAATAAGGAGAGGTTTTAGGTGAAGTTTATACATGTAGGTGATCTTCACATAGGAAAAATAGTACATGAATTTTCTATGCTTGAAGACCAAAAATGGGCATTAAATGAACTTTTTAACCTTATAAAAGAAGAAACGCCAGATGCACTTGTAATAGCAGGAGACCTGTATGACAGGTCTGTTCCTCCTGCTGATGCTGTACAAGCTTTAAGTGATTTTTTTACAAAGGTTTTAAAAGAAACAAATACAAAAATATTAACAATAGCAGGAAACCATGATAGTAGCGAGAGACTAAGTTTTCTTCAAAGTATACTTGAAAAAGAAGGACTATATATTGAAGGCTCTTACAGCGGTAAGGTTAAAAAGGTTAAAATAAAGGATTCTACTTTTTACCTTCTTCCATATACAGACCCATCAGAGGTTAGAAAAATACACAAAGATTCAAGTATAAAAACCCATGAGGATGCTTTAAAATATATTTTTGAAAACACAGATATAGATGAAAATAGTATTTTAATATCCCACTGTTTTGTAGGGGGGATGAGTAGTACATGTGATTCTGAAAGACCTTTAAGTATAGGAAATGTAG
>JAEWEN010000032.1 GCA_023389275.1 Bacillota bacterium | reverse complement strand
TCGACTTGCATGTGTTAAGCACGCCGCCAGCGTTCGTCCTGAGCCAGGATCAAACTCTCAAATTAAAATCCTTGTTTCTCAGATGAAACTTTTTACTAAAAGTTACAAAAATTATTGTACGCTCGCTATGATTACTGTTTAGTTTTCAATGACCAAGTTGACTTAATTAGTTTATCATTAAGTTGACCTCATGTCAACACTTATTTAAAACTTTTTAAGATTTTGTTTCTCTGTCGTTTCGGTTGCCCTTGCGACAAGATATATAATACCACCCTATTAAATTAATTATTTATATATAAAATATTATTTAAACAAATTATATTATTTATTCTTTAATATTCTTTTATTTTCTTTAAATTTCTATATATGATACACTAGAATAAGTTTACCTTTAATTTAAATAAAAAAAAGGCTTTAAACCTATATAAACATAGATTTAAAGCCTTATATATTTTATTCTTCTACTAATTCTTCATCAACTATTTCTTCATCATTAGTTATTACTTTAGCTACTGATACAATTTTTTGACCATCATCAGCTCTCATTAAAGTAACTCCCATTGCATTTCTACCTGTAGTTGATATTCCACTAACAGCCATTCTTATTATTATACCGCTGTTATTTATTATCATTATTTCATCTTTATTAGTAACTGCTCTAGCACTTATTATCTTACCTGTTTTCTTAGTTACTTTGTAAGTGATTATTCCTTTTCCACCTCTACCTTGTACTGTATAGTTTTCAAAACTTGTTCTTTTACCAAATCCATTTTCACTAACAACTAATAAGTCATAGCCTTCTTCTGCTATTTCCATACTTACAGCTATATCATCTTCTCTAAGTGTTATACCTTTAACTCCAGCTGCAGTTCTACCCATACATCTAACATCTGATTCTTTAAATGTAATTGAGTATCCTTTTTGAGTTACTATGGTAATGTTTTTAGTTCCGTCTGTAAGTTTTACACTTATTAATTCATCTACTAGATTGTCTGTTTCTTTAAGTGTTATAGCATTTATACCTGTTTTTCTTATAGATGCAAAATCACTTAGTTTTGATTTTTTAACTATACCGCCTTTTGTAGCAAATAAAAGTGTTTTATCTTCTTCAAACTCTTTTATAGTTATAACTGTTTCAATTTTTTCTCTAGGTTGTAAAGGTAAAATATTTACTATATTTGTTCCTCTAGCTGTTCTACCTGCCTCTGGTATTTCATATGCTTTAAGCTTATATGCACGACCAAGGTTAGTAAAGAACAGTATATTATCATGGGTAGATGTAATAAATAAGCTTTCAACAAAGTCATCTTCTCTAGTTGAAAGACCTTGTATACCACGTCCCCCTCTTTTTTGGCTTTTATAAGTGTCACTTGGAAGTCTTTTAATGTATCCAGCATGTGTAATTGTTACTGCTACATCCTCTTCTTCTATAAGGTCTTCCATGTTAATCTCATCTACATTAGCCTCTATATCAGTTCTTCTTTCATCAGCATATTTTGCTTTTATTTCTAAAAGCTCCTCTTTTATAATATCAAGTACCATTTGTTCACTTTCAAGTACTGCTCTTAGATATTTTATTGTTTCCATAAGCTGATTGTATTCTGCTTCTATTTTTTCTCTTTCAAGACCTGTTAGTCTTTGAAGTCTCATATCTAATATTGCTTGTGCTTGTCTTTCAGAAAGTCCGAAGTTTTCCATTAAAGCATTTCTTGCTATATCAGTTGTTTTTGATGCTCTAATAACCTTAATAACTTCATCTATGTGATCAAGAGCTATTCTAAGACCTTCTAATATATGAGCTCTAGCTTCAGCTTTATTAAGATCAAATATAGTTCTTCTTCTTATAATCTCTTTTTGATGATCTAAATAGTGAACTATAATTTCTTTTAAGTTAAGTACCTTTGGCTCATTATTTACAAGAGCTAGGTTTATAACACCAAATGTATCTCTCATTTTAGTGTGCTTATAAAGAAGATTTAATACAACGTTAGGATTAGCATCTCTTTTAAGCTCTATAACTATTCTCATACCATCTCTATCTGATTCATCTCTTAGATCTGATATACCTTCTATCTTCTTTTCTTTAACAAGGTTAGCTATATTTTCTATAAGTTTTGCTTTATTAACTTGATATGGAAGTTCCGTAACTATTATTTTTTGTCTTCCTTTTTCCTCTTCTATATCAGTTTTAGCTCTAACTATTATTCTTCCTCTACCTGTTTCATAGGCACTTCTTATACCTTCATGACCAAGTATTGTTCCTGCTGTTGGAAAATCTGGTCCTTTGATTTTTGTCATAATGTCTCTTACTGTAACTTCTGGGTCATCTATAACCATTACAGTTCCATCTATAACTTCTCCTAAGTTATGAGGAGGCATATTAGTTGCCATACCTACTGCTATACCACTTGACCCATTTATTAGAAGATTTGGGAATCTTGATGGTAAAACTGAAGGTTCTTTCTCACTTTCGTCAAAGTTATTCACAAAATCAACAGTGTCTTTGTTTATATCACGTAAAAGTTCCATTGATATTTTAGACATTTTAGCTTCTGTATAACGCATAGCAGCTGCAGAGTCTCCATCAACTGATCCAAAGTTTCCATGTCCATCTACAAGTGGATATCTAGTTGAAAAGTCCTGTGCAAGTCTAACCATAGCATCATATACTGCTATGTCACCATGAGGATGGTACTTTCCTAGTACGTCCCCAACGATTCTCGCTGACTTTCTATGTTTTTTATCATGATAAATACCAAGTTCATGCATTGAGTATAATATTCTTCTGTGAACAGGCTTTAAACCATCTCTAACATCTGGTAGCGCTCTTCCTACAATAACACTCATAGCATAGTCAATATAACAGGTTTTCATTTCTTCTGCTATATCGACGTCTTGTACTTTGTCTCTCTTTTCATCCATTGATTATTTCACCTCTTCTTTATATATCAAGGTTATGAACTAATTTTGCATTTTCTTGAATAAATTCACGTCTAGGTTCAACCTTATCACCCATTAAAACTGTAAACATATCATCAGCTACCATAGCATCTTGTATAGTAGCTCTAAGAAGGGTTCTAGTGTCTGGGTTCATAGTTGTATCCCAAAGCTGTTCTGCATTCATTTCTCCAAGACCTTTGTATCTTTGAATTTCAATGCCTTCTCTTCCTATTTCTTCTAACATAGCATCTCTTTCCTCATCACCATATACATACCAGAATTTTTTACCTTTTGATATTTTATAAAGAGGTGGCTGAGCTATATATACATGTCCCTCTTCTATTAAAGGTCTCATATATCTAAAGAAGAATGTTAAAAGTAGTGTTCTAATGTGAGCACCGTCAACATCCGCATCTGTCATTATTATGATTTTATCGTATCTTAGTTTTGATACATCAAAATCTTTATCTATACCTGCTCCAAAAGCAGTAACCATGTTTCTTATTTCATCTGATGCAAGAATTTTATCTATTCTTTGCTTCTCAACGTTCATTATTTTACCTCTAAGTGGTAAAATAGCTTGGAACTCTCTGCTTCTTCCTTGTTTTGCAGAACCACCTGCTGAATCTCCCTCAACTAAGTAAACTTCACAAAGCTTAGGATCTTTTTCTGAACAGTCAGCTAGTTTTCCAGGTAAACTCATTGAATCAAGTACATTTTTACGTCTTGTAAGTTCTCTTGCTTTTCTAGCAGCTTCTCTAGCTCTTGAAGCCATTAAAGATTTTTCAATTATCATTTTTGAAACATGAGGATTTTCCTCTAAAAAGCTTGCTATCTTATCTCCACAAATACCTTCAACTATTCCTCTAACCTCAGAGTTTCCTAGTTTTGTCTTTGTTTGTCCCTCAAATTGTGGGTTTGTTACCTTAACAGAAATAATAGCTGTAATTCCTTCTCTAGTATCTTCTCCCGAAAGGTTTTTCTCACTTTCTTTAAGAATGTTGTACTTTCTTGCATAGTCATTAACAACTCTTGTTAGTGATGTTTTAAATCCTACAACGTGAGTTCCACCTTCTGTTGTATCTATATTATTTGCAAATGAAATAATATTTTCTGTATAACCTGAATTATACTGAAGTGCTATTTCTACCATAACGTCATCTTTAAGACCTTCTATGTATATAGGCTCTTCATGTAAAACATCTTTTTTTCTATTTACGTATTGAACAAACTCTTTTATACCACCTTCGTAGTGGAATACATCTTGATGTACTTCTTCTTCTCTTTCATCTCTTAGAGTTATTTTTATTCCTTTGTTTAGGAAAGCTAGTTCTCTAAGTCTTTGTGAAAGAATCTCATATTCAAATTCAAGGGTTTCAAAAATCTCTGCATCTGGTTTAAATATAACTGTTGTTCCTGTTTCTTTTGTGTCACCAGTTATTTGCATCTTGTTTTTAGATAGTCCTCTTTCATATCTTTGATTATGAACTTTTCCGTCTCTTTTAACTTCTACTTCAAGGTATTCTGAAAGAGCGTTTACTACAGATGCTCCAACACCGTGTAATCCTCCTGATACCTTGTATCCCCCACCGCCAAATTTACCTCCAGCATGAAGTACTGTAAATACAACTTCTACAGCTGGGATATTCATTTTAGGGTGCATTCCTGTTGGTATTCCACGACCATTATCACTAACTTTTATAATATTATCTTTTAAAATTGAAACTTCTATATTATCACAATATCCAGCTAAAGCTTCGTCTATTGCGTTATCTACAATCTCATATACTAAATGATGTAGACCTCTACTACTTGTGCTTCCGATATACATTCCAGGTCTTTTTCTAACTGCTTCAAGTCCTTCTAATACCTGAATCTCACTAGCACCATAATTTTGACCATTATCCACTAAAAGATACCTCCTTAAGTTTATTTATCTGCTTTTGAATTTATTATGCTGTTTATTTCCCTTTTAAAATCGCTACGTTTTACAAGAGTTACAGATGAAATAGGCGATAAATAAATAATGCTTTTTTCTTCTCTCTCAGTTAAAACAATAGATTTAGGTTTTTCTTTATTAATTCTTTTAACAAATCCCTCTTCATCAGATATTCTCATAAATCTATCACTATCTATACTGTTTACCGATTCAATATCTAGTATGGCAATAACTTCTTTTTGTGGAATTACAACATTTTCTCCAAGATGCAGGAACATTAAACCTTCCCCCTTAAATAAAATTAATTATCCTTAGATTATACCATATAAAGCCTACTATTGTAACACTAGTTCGCCTCTCTCCACTATGTAAACATTTTTACCATAGCTATTAAACATATCAACATCACTTCCACTAGTACAAGTTAATATAGTTTGAACATGACTTAGGTTATTTATTAAGTATCTTTGCCTATTTTCATCTAGTTCAGACAATACATCATCAAGTATTAAAACTGGATACTCTCCTGAAATAGAGTTTATAATATCTATTTCTGAAAGCTTTAATGAAAGTGCTGCACTTCTTTGTTGTCCTTGAGAGCCAAAACTTCTAACATCTACGTTATTTATTTTTATCATTATGTCATCTCTATGTGGACCTACTAAGGTGTATCCTTTTTTTATTTCAGATTCTCGTTTTGAATTAAATAAATTATTAAAATCGCTTTTTATAATTTCTTTAGTACTAAAATCTTTTATGTCGCATATATATTCTATTACAAGGTCTTCATTACCATTTGTGATGTTACTATGAATGTTTTTAGATATTTTAGATATATTAAAAAGAAACTCTCTTCGCATTAACACTATTTCTACAGCTGCCTCTATTAACTGCTCTGTAAAAACATCTAAGGTACTTGTTAAATCCTTAGAAAATTGAAGAGACTTTAATAGATTATTTCTTTGATTTAAAATTTTGTTGTATCTATTAATAAGATAGTGATACTTCGGTCTTATTTGACTTAGCTCAAAGTCTAAAAATCTTCTTCTAAGATTTGGACCTTCTTTAACAAGTTTTAAATCTTCAGGTGAAAACATAACAACATTAAGTCTACCTAAAAATTCTGAAGCCTTAGTAGCCTTAATGCCGTTTATTTTTATATAATTTTTTTCTTTCTTAGACAAAAATATTTCTAAAGTGTCTTCACCATAAAGTCTTGATATTATTGCCTTTACATATGTTAATTCATTATCCCATTTTATAATGTCTTTGTTTTTAGATGATCTATGGGACTTTAATGAACTTAAAAAATATATTGCCTCAGCAAGGTTTGTTTTACCTTGAGCATTTTCACCAAGGAATATATTTAAATTTTGATTTAGGTCTATATTTATATTATCGTAATTTCTATAATTTTTAACCTGTAGGTTTTTTACATACATATCTTTCACCAAGAATTAGCATATTTCAAAGGAGTCTACTCCTTCAATTTCAATTATGTCTCCTTTACGAAGTTTTTTACCTCTCATAGTACAAACCTCAGAGTTAACTTTTATAAGGCCATCTAAAATAATTGATTTAGCAACTACACCATTGTCAGCTATAGCTGCCCACTTTAAAAACTG
>JAEWEN010000084.1 GCA_023389275.1 Bacillota bacterium | reverse complement strand
CCTTTTTATCTATAAAAAGTCCTGCGCTTTTACATATCTCTGCTATCATATCAACTAACTTTTCAGGTGGTATTTCCTTTAAAACATCTCCTGTATCTGATTCTATTATCTTTATCATAATAGTATGGGTTTCCTCATGTATTTCAAATTTAAGATGAGTTTTTTCAGTAGCTATTAAATTATTAGCTTTATCTATTTTATCTTCAACCTCACTTAAATTTTTAGAATTAAAGTCTCCGATTTCTTCTTTTATTTTAACAACTTGCTGATCATATGTTTTTTGATTAAACTGTATGTCTCCAAGTCTTGATAAATCCATAAACTCACCTTCTAAGTTAATATTTTTTACTTAAAAATACAGGCATAGAAGCTCCTATATTAGAATACATATTATTTACATTCTTTTGTCTTTTTAAGGACAACATTTCTTTTTTATTTTTATCCATTTCATATTTAAGAAAAATCTTTAAGCTGTTTAAAGCCTCATTAAGCTTTTTCTCATATAATTTTATATTTAACTCATCAGCAAAAGCCTTAAATTCATTTACTGTAAAATCAACATTTTCAATTTTATCTATACAACTTTGCCTTTTATCAAATAAATCTTTTAAGGATTCTACTTCTTTATTTTCAGCTAATTTAATTAACTGTAGCGTTAAATCTTGATACTCTTTCAACAAACTATCTAATAAGCCTTTATCCATATTACATACCACCTAATTGTTGGGTAAGCCAGCTACTTTGACTATTATAGTAGTTCATCATCGTTTCAAGATTAGCAAATTGTTTGTAAAGTCTATCTTCTTTTTCAGACATTTTCCTAATAAGTTCATCTATCATCTTATCTTTTTCTTTAATCTTTTTTGTTATTGTATTTTCAGTATTAGTGGTATCACCTGTTATACCTGCTTTTTCAAGAAGATACCCTTTTTGGTTATTAGAGTTTCTTGTTGTTCTTATAGCATCTTTAAATATATCTTCTATTCTTCTAAATATACCTGCTGATTCTTTTCTTGCCGTATTCCCAGCATAACCCTTATCAGCATCGTACGAAGTTTCACTGTTTTTTGTAAATAGGCTTTCAACATCTTCTGGTCTTTCTTCAAGAGCTTTTTTCAACTTATCATCATCTACATAAAGTTTTCCTCTTTTTGAATATTCCATTGACGTATTAATACCTATTTCAAATAAATTTATATTAGATCCCTCTAACTTATCAAACATAGATCCTCTAATTTGTGTTAAGAAAGACTCTAGTCCTGAATCTCCTTTTAAGATACCTTGTTTAGCTTTTTCTTCCCACTTTTTAATTTCATTTTCAGACATTTCTTCTTTTTGTTCATCTGTTAAAGGTCTATAAGTATATTGTTTTCTTTCATAAATCTTTGAACCTATATCATCTATAAGTTTATTATAATCTTCAACAAACTCTTTTATATTACTTATAACCTTATCAGTGTCTGATTCTATGTTAAATGCTACCCAATCGCCATTACTTGCTGCTTTAATATCAAGAGATATTCCATCTACTGTAAATTTATTATTAGAATTTCTCACTTCAATTCCTTCGCTACCTGAATTACTTCCCGGAACTCTAATATTAACTATAGCATCCTGTCCTCTATAAGAATTAGCTGCTCCCAAATTTGTAGTATAGCTTGGATTAACATTAAATTCCTTTTCAGAAGTTAGTTTATATGGATCACCAACTTTACCTGTCCCTGAAAATTTTATTCCTTCTATTACTTTTTTAGTTTTACTATCTATTAAAGTTGTCCCATCTTCATCTAACTCAGCTTCTATACCGTTAACTACAATTTTTCTATTATCTAGTGTAACATTATTTATAGTATAAGTAGATGAAACAACTTTTACAGAACTTTTTGCCTCAGTTGTAGTATCATCTCCCATACCAAACTTTCCAAGTATACCTGCATCGGCAGTAATAGAAAATGATGTTCCAGTTTTATTATCAACTTCACTTTCAGTTTTACTAACAGTTATTTTTCCTTCCTCTGAATAACTTACTTCGACGCCTGCCGCTCTAATTTTCGACATAAAACTTTCAAATGAATCAGTTTTATTAAAACTTACTTCTTTCCCATCTACTGTTATTGTTCCTGAAACAATCCCTAACTGTTCTAAAGTACTATCTTTTCTTACCAAGTTTCCATCTTTATCCTTAATTACTCCAGACGTAATACTATGAGTTAAATTATGTTTCCCATTAGCTACCTCAACACTTGTATCACTTGCGCCGTTTAATTTAAGATTTCCACCTATTTCTAAAGTTTGATTTCCTCCTTTAGCAACTGTTTCTATTTTAAACTCACCTGTTATTTCGCTATAGCTTGCTTTTACAATTCCTTTTAATTGAGGAGTTTTATTATTTATTTGATTTACAAGATCACTTACAGTTTTAACATTTATTTCACCTGTTTCATCTTTTTTTATAATTTCTATACCATTTATTTCAAGAGTTTTACCTAATATATCTTCATCTGTTATTTTTCCGGAAACAGATGCACCTTTAGCTTCTTGAGTTACTTTTACTTCATATCTACCTGGATTCGCTTTATTTGTAGCTGTTACACCTAAGTAACCGTTATCAACACCTACTATTTTAGCTGTAGTACTTGCAAAAAAGTTTCCGTATACATACTTTTCTTTGTTAAGAATATCAAAATATTTTGTTTGGAATGTTTTCATAGAAGCTGCTATATCTCTATATGTCTCCTGCTGCCATTGAAATATTTGCTTGTCCCCTTTTACCTTATCAATTTTACTTTGATAATTAGCTAAACTTTGCTTTACAATTGTATCCGTATCCATACCTGTTGCTAGTCCACCAAGCCTCATTACCATAAAGCTACTCCCCCTTTTTCATTATGAAATCAAGATTTTTAACTGACTCTATATTTTCTTCTTTAACTTCTATTAAAAGCTCCTTTCTCATTATTTTCACATTTTTAGGTGCATTAATAGAAATCTTTGCATATCCATTTTCTACTTTCTCAACTACAATCTCTATGTTGTTATCTATAATTATAGATTCTCCCTCTTTGCGTTTTAGTACAAGCATTTTATTTCCTCTCTTATACTATATTTACTATTCGTTAATATAATTTGTTTAGCTTTTCTTGTTCTTATATTTATAACTATAGGAGCAATGAGATTTGTAGTTATTTTTCCCTCTCTAGCAGTAAGTATACTAAATACTAAAGCCTCACTTTGATCTTTAATATCTAAATCTTTTACATCCTCATCTAGTAAATTTATTTCATACTTTTCAAAATAATCCCAAGGAGATATAACTAAAAGACATATCTCTTGTTTTTCAATATTTTGAATACATTTGTAATTTCTATCTTCAACATCTATTATTGTGTATTCCTTTAAATCATCAAATCCTGGAATACCATTTTCAAAATTTATAATTAAACTGCTATCAATTTCAATATCACCAAAAAATTTTGTCTTAACTATCATATAAATCATCCTATCTTAAAAAATCTAATATACTAGGCTGTAAAACTCTTGCTCCAACATTTAAAGATGCCTGATATATAGATTCTAAAACCTTTGTCTGCATATAAGTTTCTGCAAGGTCTACATCATAAGTATTCGCTAAAAGAGTTGTCATATTAAATGTTTCTGATTCATTTTTGTTATACATATCCTCTATTCTATTTTGAATAGCTCCAGTGTCACTACGTATTGTAGATATATTCTCCATATTATTATCTAATACTCCTAATAAGCTAGATGTAGATTGACCTTCCGGATTAGTAGGCTTCCCTTCTAGTGAAGCTATAATATTATTTAATGTAAAAAATATTCCTTCAGTATCTGTTGATGAAGCGTTTGGATCCTTTTGTGTATAATTAGCCTTAAAAAAATCTTTTCCACTTATACCTATATTAAGACTTACTCCTTGTGAAAGCTCTTTATCAAGCTCTTCAGTTGAACCATTATATTGAACTTTCCCATCTTCTGTAATTTCAAATGGTTTTGTTGTTGTATTAGTTCCTGAGAAAATATATCTTCCATCATAAGATGTATTAGCTATATCTACTATTTGTTCTCTTATCTGTTTTATTTGTTCAGCTACAGCTAGTTTATCTGACTCACTTAATGATCCTGTTGCTCCTTGAACAGTAAGTTCCCTAGCTTTTTGTAGAGCGTCATTTATTTGACCAAGTGCCATTTCTTGAGTGTCTACCCACCCCTTTGCCTCTTCAATATTTTTCTTAAATCTTTCATTAGCAGCTATTGAAGATTTAAGTTCCATTGTTCTTGTTACAACAAATGGATTATCTGAAGGCTTTGAAACCTTATGTCCTGTAGAAAGCTGCATTTGAAGCTTTCCTAGATTAGTATAGTTTTTATTTAAATTATGAAGATAGTTGTTAACCATCATTCCTTGAGTTATTCTCATTTATTTCACCTACTTTATTAATCCATTAACAACAACGTTTAAAAGCTCATCAATAACATTTATCATTTTTGAGTTTGCTTGATAAGCTCTTTGAAATTGAAGCATGTCTATCATTTCCTCATCTAGATTAACTCCAGATATTGATTGTCTTTGAATATCAAGTTGTAGTATAAGGTTTTGCTGATTTTCAACTACCCTTGATGCTTCTTGTCCTGAAACTCCAAGTTGAGCTATCATCCCTTTATAGTAAGCCTCAATAGTATCCCCTGAATTATTACTTTTAAGCGTACCTTTGGCTAAGTCATCTTCAGAGATTCCTTCTTTAAATACTTGCTTCATAAAATCTTCTCTACTTTTTACGCCAGATATATCAAGTCTCATATTTCTAATTTCAGCAATACGCTTTGCTCTACTATTATCTCCAGCAGCAGGCTTATCTGTTGTTTTTCCTTCATTATCAAGTGTGTTTAATTTTACTCCTGCAATTATTTTACTTGGATCATCTACTATCTCCTGATTTACTTTAAGATTTTTTGCTGGATGATCACTACCTTCCACTGTAGAATCAAAGAACTCAATTTCTTTTCCATTATTTGAGTGAATAGTATTAACTGCGATTGCTATTGTTCTTACAATATTGTTTAACTGATTTTTATAGTCACATATTTCCTTTTTCTGCTCATCAAGACCTTTAATTGCACCGTTTGCAAAGTCAAATGATACTGAATCTCTTATAGCAGTTTGAATATCAGTTCCTTTATTATATAAAAGTGTAGTGTTTTTAATAGAATCTATTGTAGTAATACTACCAATTTCGTTGCCAGAGGCATCCTTTATTTTTTCACTTTTTATATTAAAATATTTTTCTAAATCCTCTTTAGTTTTTATTTCAACCTCTTGATTTACAGGCCTATTTACATCACCATCAACATGTACTTTAAAAGTAAATTTCATAGGATAACTTATATCCTTTATATTTAAAGGAAAATCACTTTTATCAGCCTTAATATCAACTCCATCTTTTTCATAAGTAAAACTTACATCATTTATACTTGCCATACTATTTATAACTCTACCATCAGTTAAAAGGTATCTTTCATCTCCACCTGATGATTTTGTAAGTATTCTTATTGTATTAAAGTCACCTTTTTCAACTTTAAAATTTATATGTTCTGATAAGTTGTCTAGTAGTGCATCTCTTCTGTCCATTAAATCGTTTGGCGTTTGATTATTAATTGTAACCTGCTTTATTTGATCATTTAATGTTGCTATTTGCTTAAGTATTGAGTTTACCTCGAATATTTTTTCCCCTTGAAGCTGGTTAAGATCCTTTTCAAGTTCTTCAAGCTGTGTATATGTTTGTTTAAAACTATCTGCTAAAGCCTGAGAGTTACTTATTACAAGCTTTCTTGTTGTAGCATTTTCAGGATTCATAGATAAAGCTTGCCATGAATCCCAAAACTTATTTAAAGTATTAGAAAGACCTGTGTCCCCAGGCTCATTTATTACAGCTTCTATAGAGTTTAAAAATTGGTTTCTTGCTGCATAATTTGCATAGCTTGTTTTTTCACGTCTTATTGATGTATCTATAAACTCATCTCTTGCTCTTGTTATATTTGATACTTCAACTCCACTTCCAAGTTGTCCTGGACCTACTGCATTATTTAGTGAAGGCATTGGATATGGCTGAGT
>JAEWEN010000053.1 GCA_023389275.1 Bacillota bacterium | reverse complement strand
CTATAAGTATTGGAATAGTAGAGAAGTTAGTTCATCAGCACATTTTATAGTTGATGATATTAAAGCTATACAATTAGCAGAGTATTCAACTGCTACATGGCATAGTGGTAAGAAATATGGAAGTGCTCCTATAGCAGAAGCAAATAACTATAATTCTATAGGGATTGAAATATGTGTTAATGGAGATTTTTCAAAAGCTAGAAATAATTCTATAGAAGTCGTTAAAAAAATTATGAAGGATTTAAATATATCTAGTAAAAATGTTATTAGACACTATGATGCTTGTTTAAAGCATTGTCCTCGCACTATGCTAGATAATCCTAGTATGTGGGAAGATTTTAAAAATAAATTAGTTAGTAATGATATAGGAGATGATGATATGATTTCAAATACAGTTAAGGTTTTTGCTAATTCAAATTCAAATATAGCACCAAAAATGAAAGAATATATAAAGATATTACAAGGAGTTGTAGGTTTAAAACAAGACGAAGTTGCAACAGAAGAGTTAGTTAAGAAGCTTCCAGAGCTTTCAGGTACAGAACAACGTGGAGTAGTTACTATAATGCAAAGAATCTTAATTTTAAAAGGTTATCTTTCAAGTAAAAGTGATACAGGAGTTATAGGACCTGCCAATAAAAATGCAGTAAACAAATTTAAAGAATCAGTAGGTATTCCCACAGATACAACTTTAATTGATAGACAGACGTGGAGAAAACTTTTAGAATACTAAAATATAATATTAAATATAGTTTATCCAGGAGAAAATCTCCTGGAATTTTTTATTTATAAATATATATCATAATTAAGTTTATCATAATTGACAAACTTAAAACAATAACAACTCCATTCAAAATAACTCAACAAAAGAAAAAGATATTCATATATATACTAGAAATAATAATACAGGTGATATTATGAAAATCAAAAATAAACTAAAAGAAATTAGAATGAAAGAATATACTATGGAAAGAAAAGAATTTGCAGACTTTTTAAAAGTAAAACAAAAAACATATTATGCATGGGAAACTGGAGATACTAGTCCAAGTCTTTTAAAAGCATTAGAAATAGCTAAACAATTAAATAAAAATGTAAATGAGATATGGCACATAGATTAGTGACCTATCTTTTTTTATGAAATTATTCTATAAATACAGGAAACATTCCATAAAAATATACATATACTACGGTATAAAGAACTTTTAAAGGAGTTTAAAGTGCTATTAGAGTTTAGTATGTGTACAAAGGTTCTAACAGCTATAGGTTTAACAGGGGCAATAACATCACTTTTGGGAGATAGTAAAACAAGTAATAATAAACTTGCTACAAGTAAGTTTAAAGATAGTAGTGAATTAAAGAATCTAACAGGTGATGATGGATTTATACTAAGTAAATCAATACAACTTAATAAACAAGCTAGTAGGGAGCACGTACTAATTGTAGGTGCTACAGGAAGTGGGAAAACAACATCCTTATTTTATAATAATCTACTAAGTAATTATATTGAAGGGAGCATCATTATAACAGATCCTAAAGGGGGAGTTATATCGAGATACTGCAAATTATCAAAAAAGTATAGGAAGAACACCTATTTTATTTAGCCCTTTAAATAGTTTAAATGCAAAATATAATCTATTGAAGGAATGTAAAAGTACAACAGAAATAAGAGAACTTGCACAAACTATATTGTTAAATGCTACTAAGAGCCTTGAGTTGCAAACAGGTAATAAGACATCAGGTATAGAGTGGATTAACATGAGTCTTCCACTTTTTATATCAGCATTACTTTATTGCAAATGTAAAGGTGAGAATATGTGCAGCATAACTAATGCAGCAAGGCTTATAATTAACAACTCTACAGATAATCTAAAGCTACTATTAGGAAAAAGTGAATTTGAAGAAGTTAGAGAGCAATTTAAGATATTTGAAAGTTGTTTAGAAAGCCCTAAAACAGCTAGCAGTATAAAAATAACCTTAAACAGTAGCCTACAGTTATTCTTAGATGAAAATATTATACAGACTACGAATGACACAACCTTTAATGCGGAATTATTAAGAAAGAAAAAGATAGCTTTATATATTAGTTACTCAGAACATAAAAGTAACTACCTATCACCATTCATGGCAACTTTTTTTACACAACTGATAAACCGTCTTATGGACTTGAAAGGGGAACCTGTGAACTTTTTATTAGATGAATTTGCAAACATAGGAGTAATTAATGGACTAACTAACATTATAAGCACTTGTAGGAGCCGACAATTGTCATTTTTAATATGTCTACAATCTACAAGTCAACTAATTCAGGTGTATGGAAATAATAATGCAAAAGCTATATTAAATAACTTAAAAAGCAAATGTATATTACCTTCTACATCAGATACGGATACTCTAAATTATATTTCAGATTTATTAGGAGAAACAGAAATAGAAGTTAAAAATACTAACAAAGGTAAACATAGTACTACTGAAAGTATAAGTAAGACTAGAAGAAAGCTATTAACATCAGATGAAATTAGAAGACTTGAAACAGGAAAAATTCTTATTATATGTCATAATAGACAACCTATTTTAGATACCCAAGATATATATTATGTGAATAAAAAATACATTAATAGAATCGTTTAGATCCTATCGGATTCCTCTTAATATAAGTTGAAAAAATAGAGTGAAGGTATATGTAGAGGAAGAAGGTGTGGCTGGATAACCCTCTTCATAAAATAGTTTTTTAAATAAAGAAAATCATTTCAATGTATAGCTTTAGCCGAGAGGATTAATTAAAGTGCAGATGTAGGTCAAACTAAAAACGTAACTTACTACGGTTTACAAGTAAACCAGTAAGCCACAGGAGAAACCCCTTTGGAATCCCCTAGCCTAAAATGAGAATTTGGAGGTCTAATTATGATTAAGTTTTTAAAGAAAATTTGGTCAGATGATACTACTGAAAATGAAACTAATGAGCCTAAAGATGATACTGAAATTAAGCAGCTGGAAAGAAAATATAAGCTTGAAATAAAGAGATTACAGGACATGATAAAAGATAGAAATAGAACTATATGTAAACTTGAAAAAGAAAATGCAGCACTAATAATAGAGAATGATATATTAAAGAATACACATAAAGAAGAAGTTAAAGTAGATAAAGGTCATAGGCTAGCAACAGAAATCTTTGGAGGGTAGAAATTGTATGCCATTTTTAGAGTAGGAAAGAAATATAAAAGCATGAGTGAAATAGAAGGCTTTGAAAGGCACACAGAACGTAAACAATATACTGCTAATGCAGATGTTAATATAAAAAATAAAATCTTAATAGGGAGTAAGGATATTAGCCAAGATGCAGAGGATTACTTGAAATATGTGAAGTTAAGGAAGAATAGTGTATTAGCAAGAGATTTACTTTTAACAGCTAGTCCAGAGTTTTTTCAAGACCAGGAAGCAATAGATAAATGGGCTAGTAAAAATATTGAGTGGCTACAGGAACAATTTGGAGAGAATTTAAGATATTGCTCCTTACATTTAGATGAGACAACACCCCACCTTCATTGTTTACTTTTGCCTAAGTTTTATGACCAAAAGCGAGATAAATATATACTAAGTAACACAAGGTTATTTAATGGAGCAAAAGCTTTAAGTGAGTGGCAAGATAAGTACTCAGAAGCTATGAAAGATTTTAATTTACAAAGAGGTGTTAAGTGGTCTAAGGCCAAGCACATTGATATAAAAACATTTTATAGTTTAGTAAATGCAGAATTAAAGGAGCAGGATCTAAACAGTTTAACCGCTAAGGCTAAAAATGGTGAATTATTAAATATTAAAATTAAAAGCCTACAAAAGACTTTAAATACCTATAAAGACTTTAATAAAAAAACAGACCTCGAAAAAGAAGAAATAAAGAGAAATAATAAATACCTATTCAGACAAGTGGAAGAGATTAAGAAAGATAAAGATATTTACAAAGAATGTATTAAGACCATGTCAGAACTCTATAAAATACCTCCAAAAGATATTGTAAAGGTATTAGAGTATGTAACAAATAAAAGTAAAGGAACAGACCAAGAGAGAAATAAATAGCCATATTCCCCTTAATAAATATATTAGCAATATAAAATAATAGTACAAGAGCATGTAATTTTTACTTTATAAAAATTATGCTTTGCACTCTTGACTATATATTTTAAAAATTGCTTTAAGTTTGTTAAGAGGAATAGGCACTACTATAGTATTTAGGAGTGTGTTATATGTTAAAAATGGTAAGCTTAGAGAATTTAAATAAAATAGTTAAAAAGGTATATGGAGATAACTACAAAGTTAGAATATCAACTGTAGAAGATATAGAAGAGAGAAATAAGTCTAAAATCCTGTATATAGCGGATAAACAAATAAAAGATGCAGCAATAGTATTAGGAGAATTACTATATAGTAGTGTCATAGACATCAAAATGTATATATATTTGTGTAATATTAATTTGATAAATAAAGAAGGGTATATAAAATTAGATAGTCTAAAACAAGAATTAACAGAAAAAATAGAGTATATAACTATTAAATAAATATATATAAGGTGTGCACAGTGCGCACCTTTTTATGTTTGAATATTATTGGCCCTATACTTGTATAAGCTATGGTATTCTATAAGTTTGCAATAATTATATTATTTTTGTTATTATTGAATGAGGGTAATTTCTTAGTATAATATATTAGTTAGGTAAATTTAAATTTCGGTGGATATAGGATTTTAATTATAATATTTAATAAATTTTTAGTTTAGAAAGGTTGGATTTTAAAATGGTTCAAATAAAGAAAAGAAAAGAAAAAGAAGTTAAAAAAATAGAGCATAAAGAAGGACAAAAAACCTTTAATATAACAACATACGGATGCCAAATGAATGAAGAGGATTCAGAAAAATTAGCAGGTATGCTTGAGGGAATGGGATACACAAAAACTGATGTACGTGATCAAGCAGATGTTATAATATTTAATACTTGTTGTGTTAGAG
>JAEWEN010000051.1 GCA_023389275.1 Bacillota bacterium | reverse complement strand
ACAAATTTGTAATTTCAAATAAATAATAATATGGTAATATAATATAGCGGTTAATTTTTATCTCATCATTATAATAAGGAGATGATTAAATGAAGATTCTAGCACTAACTGTTGCAGCAGGAAATGGACATAATAAAGCTGCTGAATCTATAAAAGAATGTCTTGAAAGTGATTATGAAAATGTTGAAGTAGAAATATTTGATACATTTAAGTACATAAATCCTGTTTTAGATAAATTAATAGTTGGGAGTTACTTAAAAAGTGTTAAAAGCATCCCATCTTTATATAGAAAATTATATGCATATGCTGAAAATGACGAAAGTGTTTCTCACTTTTCTCAGTTTATAAATGATATTTTATCTGTAAAGTTAAAAAACCTAATACTTGAGAAAAATCCTGATGTTATATACTGTACAAATCCTTTTCCAGTAGAAATGTTATCTATACTTAAAAGAAAAGGAAAAATTTCAACTCCAGTAGTTGCAATTTTAACAGATTATGCACCACATGCTTTTTGGTTTTATAACTGTATAGATGCATATGTTGTTCCACATGAGGATTTTCTTTGGGAAATAAAAGAAAAAGGTGTTCCTTTAAATACAATTTATCCTTTTGGAATACCAATATCAAATGATTTTTTAAATCCTGTTGATAAAAAAGCTGTACTTGATGAATTAGGTCTATCCCCTAATAAGCTTACTCTTTTACTTATGGGAGGAGGACTTGGGATAGGAAATATTACAAAAATATATAAAGAACTTTGCTTTAGTAGTCTTGATGTACAATTTATTATTTGCTGTGGTAAAAACAATAAACTTAAAAATCAACTTAATTGTCTAAAATCTAGAACTCTTAAAAAAACTGTTATTTTTGGTTATACAAATAGAATTCCAGAGTTTATGAGTGTAAGTGATATTTTAATTTCAAAACCTGGAGGACTTACAGTTGCTGAGTCATTGGTTAAAAAACTACCTATGATAATTACATCTACTATTCCAGGTCAAGAAGAAAAAAATGCAGAATACCTTATAAATAATGGGATAGCTGCAAAAGTTAAAGAATACGACAATATTATAAACCTTTTATACCAATTTTCTGAAAGTACATTTAGACTAAATCATATGAAACAAATGGCTGAGGAAAAGGCTAAACCTGACTCAACTCAAAATATATCAAAACTTATATATGAATACGGAAAAGGTATTGTTAAATAAAATAACAATACCTATTTTTTTATTAAATCCTTTACAACTTCTACAGATTTAAACTTAAATTTAGTTTTTTCCTCTTTATTAGTTTGACTTATTGCTTCTATTTCGCTATCTGATAGTGTTTTTTTAAGCTCCTCCTCCATTTCAACATCTGCAAGTGCATTTTTTACATCTACAAAACATAATGGAGGAAACATTACACACCACCAGTTTTTACCTTCAGCCTTTCCAAGTAAAATTCTAAAAGCTTCATATTCTCCACTTGGAAAAACTATATTTCCATAACTTTTAACTGGAAATTGCTGTTTTGCCATCTCAGCTGTTGCAACATAGTCTTGTCCATTTTCCTTAAGAGTTTTATTTGCAATATTTATAATTTCATCTTTATTTTCATTAAGTATTTTTCTTGACTCATCTAACGAACTACTTTCTTTTAAAAGAGGATGTATATATTTAATAACATTATCTTTTACTTTTAATTTTACCCCTTGATCTAAGTTTGAATCACTATTTGCTAAAACATGAAATCTAATTACCTTTTTATTTAAAGAATCTTTTTTATTTAAATAAATTCCTACTGATATACCTATACAAATTATTAAAAATATTATTAATTGTATTTTTCTATTTAATAAAATATCTTTAAACACCTTCATTGTTTTTCCCCCTTAATGCTTCTTATTATAATCTTGTCCACTTATTTAAAAATTAAACCTCCCTTTTAATTTTTTTATTAAAAGGGAGGTTTATTTATTTAGTATCTCCAAAATCTAATATGTCTATATTAATTCCATAACTTATTTCTGCTTTTTGAAATGCCTCATCCCAATTTTTATACTTTTTATATTCCTTAGGATGATATTTTCTTGTAAATTCATCAAGTCCTAAATAATCAACACCTAATTTATTTTGAAAATAATCCTGACATTCTTCCAGTTGCAGTTTTAAAGAGCTTTTAAGGTCTTCTTTAACCTTAGTAGTGTTTTCTGGATTATATATTTGCTTTTCAAATGTATAATTCTCTACAGCACCTTCAAAAACATACTCAATATGATATTTAGGATGATCTCCACCTTTTATATAAGTTATATTTCTATTTATAGATGTTAATTTAAATGTTGTAAGAAATCCATTTAAATCAGTATATTCTTTTATATTTTGGTCTTTACCTTGAAATAATTTATAGTTTCTAATTTCTCTAGGATTCATTACCTCTTTTAGTTTATAATCTTTTAAAAGAGCTACTCTATCCATTTTTATACTTCCATTTTCTACTCTTACAACAGGAATCATTCCTCTTCCATTACTTTCCCTCATATTCTGAAAAAGCCTATCCATATTCATAGAAACAGAATAGGATATTGATTTAGCAGAGCTCATAACTCCTGTTGTATAACTTGAATAAAGCATTTCTGTTGCAGGTCTTATATCATCTAAAGTTACCTTACTATTATCAGTTGCTACTATTTTTATTCCTCTATCTATTAAAACCTTTCTCTCTAAATCATCCATTATAGACTGCATTAGTTTAGGATCTTCTAATATACCTTTTCCAAATACAATAAGTTTTGTGTGTCCAAAAAAGGGAGTATCTGGAGTTTGTGAATCTAACTTTTCCTCTGCATCAGCAAGTGTTGTTGCAGCTATAGTAGTTGTTGCAGTTTTTAAGCTTGCTTCTCCCTCTGCAGTACTTACTATTCCATATGTAATTAAAAGCTCTTCTTTGTCTCTTTCAGATCCTTTGCTAGATATTAACTCACTTGGCTTATTTGTAAAGTTTTTTTCTATAAATATAGCATTTACAAATGCCCTATCATTAATTTCCTTTGTATCCCAGCACCCTGTTAAAAATATCATTAGGGTAAATGTTATTAAAAATATTTTTTAAAAATTTACTCACAACATCCAC
>JAEWEN010000050.1 GCA_023389275.1 Bacillota bacterium | reverse complement strand
GTTAATGAGTTTTAGATATAAAGTTATTATACCTGTAATAACATTACTTGTTTCATCACTAGTCCTTTTATCTATTTATATTATATTAAGAACATCTAATCTTTTTTATAACAATTTGGTGAAAGATGCTAATGATAATCTTACAAATGTAAAAAATATAGTTTTAAATCAACAAAAAGCAGTAGACACAACAACAGAAACTATATCGAAAACAGCAGTGCCACTTGCAAACAGTATAGCTCGTATATTAAATGACAATCAGGGATTAAAATCAACTGAAGGACTAAAAGAGTTAGCAAAAAGTTTAAATGTTGAAGAAATATGTGTTATTAATAGTGCTGGGGTTATAACCCATAGTAATATACAAGAATACATTAACTTTAACTTTAACGATTCTGAACAAACAAAACCATTTTTAGATATATTAAGTGGTAAAGTAGAATATTTAGCTCAAAAGCCTATGCCAAAGGGAACAGATGGTAAGCTTTTTCAATTTATAGGAGTTAAAAGCCTTGATGGCGGAATAGTTCAAGTAGGTTTTTCTCCAGAGGCAATAATTAGTATTCAAAAAACACTAAATATAGAAAGTCTTTTAAGTAATATGACACTTGGTGGAGATGCTAAAGCATTTATAGTAAAGTCAGATGGAAATATACTTTTTCATAAAGATGCAAAGTTAAAGGGAAAAAATATAAAAGAATTAATAGGTGATAAAAATTCTTTAAGCGGTGATTCTGGGGCTTTAGAGTATAAAACTGATAAACTTGATATGCTATTAACATATCAAAAATTTGATAATAACTATATAGTAATAGAACAAAGTTTAGAAAGTTTAAATAGCTTTAATAGCAAACTTAGAACATTAATTGTATTTATAGTTTTAGTTATAGTTTTAGTAGCAAGTTTTATAGTGTATAAAATGATAACAAGACTTGCAATAAAACCAATTGAAAATATAATGGATGGAATTGAAAAGCTAGAAGAGGGAGATCTTACTGTTAAGGTAGAAGAAACTTCAAAAGATGAAATGGGAATGCTTGCAAGTAGTGTAAACTCAACAGTTAGAAAAATAAGAGAGCTTGTTTTAAGCATAAAAGATCTTTCAAATAATCTTTTAGATAACAACAGGGAAATTCAAGGCCATAGTAAAGTTATTACTTCTTCTACATCAGAAATATCAGGAGCAGTTGGAGAAATAGCATCAGGGTCTAGTATACAAGCTGCAAGCACAAGTGATACATTAGAGCTTACAAATATATTAGATGACAAAATTAAACTTGGAAATAAAGAGTTAAACCATGTTATAGACAGTACTATGGATATGAGAAGAAGAAATGATAAGGGAAGAGAATATATAACTGGATTAAATGATAAGCTAACTGAATCTACTAAAAATTCTAATATAGTATATGAAAATATAAGTGAGCTTTTAAGTATGTCAAATACTATAGGAAATATAGTAGATACAATTAAAGCTATATCAGATCAAACAAATCTGCTTGCTTTAAATGCATCTATAGAAGCTGCAAGAGCAGGAGAACATGGAAGAGGTTTTTCTGTAGTTGCAAATCAAGTTAGTGTACTTGCAGAACAATCAGATAGATCTTCTACAGAAATACAAAAAATAATTAATGATATTATAAATTTAATAGACATTACAACTAAAAGTGTAGAAGAGTCTAAGGTTTCTGTAGATGACGCTAAAATATCTGCTGATGATGCAAATATAGCTTTAAAAGAACTAGGTGATTCAATAGAGGCTGTAGTAAAAAGCATAGATATTTTACATGACAATATGAAAGAAATATCAGATTCTAAAGATAAGGTTTTAACTTCTATTGAAGACATTGCATCTATTGCCCATGAAAATGCAGCATGTGCTGAAGAGGTAAGCAGTTCTACAGAAAGCCAAGAAACTTCAATTACTAAAACCTTTGGGCTTATAGATAAGCTAAACAATATGAATGAAGAGCTTATAACTTTAATTAATCAATTTAAAGTATAAATGAGAAAGAGGTGGTATACGCCTCTTTTTTAAGTGTTTAAAAATATACAATAATTTACAAAAATGATATAATATATATAACAGTATAGAAAGGGGGCTTTACTTTGTTTAAAAAGAAAAGACTATCTTCTAAAGTAAGTTTAATTGTAGGGATAATAGTGTTAGCCATTATTTTTACAATTAGCTTTGTTACCTTAAATCAACTTAAAAAAGATTCACTAAATAGTTCTGTGAATCTTGGAAAGCAAATTACAAACACATACTCTAAAGAAATATCAAGTACTTTAAGTGCCTCGGCACAAAGCACGCTATCAATGACAAGCTACATGAAAAACTCATGGGAAAATAAAAGTGTATCTAGAGAAGAAGCAATTGTTATGTTAAAAAATTATTTATTAGAAAATAAATATTTAGATGGACTTTATGTTATTTTTGAACCTAATGCCTATGATGGAAAAGATAGTGAGTATGTAAACAAAGAAGGACATAATGAAACAGGAAGATTTATAACATACCTTGGAAAAGAAGGAAGTAAAATAGACATAAGCACTATTACAGATTTTAGTGAAACAGATACGAAAAACTACTATTATATTGCTAAAACATTAAAAAAGCCGTTTTTAATGGAGCCTATTGAGTATGAAACCGCTGGAAAAAAATCATGGATTACAGCTGTTGTATCTCCTATTTTAGATAAAGATGGTAAGTTTATAGGGGTTGTAGGAGGAGATATAAAGCTCGATAAGCTTCAAGAAAATATAATGAAAGTAAAACCTTTAGGTGGATATGCTTCTTTAATTACTAATAAAGGTAATATTTTAGCTCAAGGAGAGTTTCCTGACTCTATAGGAAAAACAATAAATGAGTTTTTAAAAGGCTTTGGACAAGAAGATAAAGCAAATATTGTGTTAAAAGGTATAAGTGAAAATAAACAAGTAGATTATGAAAATAAAGGTGACATATCTGTGTATACACCTGTAAATCTAGAAGGTGTAGAAGGAACTTGGGGATTTGGAGCATTTATACCTAGTGAAAGCATTTATGCACAGTATAAAAAGACTTTTAAAAATATTGTGTTTTTATCCTTAGCAGTTATTATAATATCTATGATTATAATTTATCTTATAACTAAAAAAATATTTAAACCTATAGAAGAAACTTCTATGTATATGGAAAGAATGGGACAGGCAGATTTTACAGGGTATATTCCAGATGAGTTAATTAACAGAGAAGATGAAATAGGAATACTTGGAAAGTCTCTTCTTAATATGAAAGACAATACAAGAGAAACTATATATAATATTCAAAAAGAATCAAAGGATGTTTATGACTATGCACATGAAGCTATAGAAAGTGTAAACATCCTAACAAATGATATACAAAGCGTATCAGCAATATCTCAAGAACTTTCTGCTAATATGCAAGAAACAGCTGCATCTTCTGAGGAAATGAATGCTTTAGCAGAGGAAATTCAAAAAGAAGCAGTTGAAATAAATGAAAAAGCAAATAACGGCAGAAAAATATCAGACGAAATAAATCTAAAAGCATTTAACACCAAAAAAGAATTAGAAACTGCCTTTAAAGATGGAGAAAAGGTAATTGAAACAACAGGAAAAGAGTTAGAGGATGCTTTGGAAGAATCTAAGTACGTATCAAAAATTCAAATATTATCACAATCTATAATGGAAATAACAGAACAAACAAATTTACTAGCTTTAAATGCAGCAATAGAAGCGGCAAGAGCTGGAGAGTCTGGAAGAGGATTTGCAGTTGTTGCAGATGAAATAAGAAACCTCGCAGAAACTTCAAAAAGCACTGTAGTTGAAATTCAAGATATAACTAATAAGGTAACTTCATCTGTTGAAAAATTAGTTGAAACTTCAAATAGTATGCTTGTGTTTTTAAATGAAAATGTTTCTAAAGACTATAGAAATATGATATTAACTGTAGATGAATATAATGAGGATACTAAAACAATATCTGATCTTTTAGAAGGATTTAAAACATCTACTGAAAAAATACTTGATTCTATAAAAAATGCTGGTGTAGCTGTTGAAGGTATAGCACAAGCAGCATCTGAAGGCGCAATGGAAACTAATAGTGTTGTTGAAAAAGTAGAAGAAATATTAAATGAAGCTGAAAAAGTAAAAGATATTTGTGATAAAGTAACCTATAGTAGTGAAGCTATGACTGATTCAGTATTAAAATTTAAAGTGTAAATTAGTTAAAGGGGTATAATTTTATATCCCTTTTATTTTTTAAGTATTAATTAATAAAATGTAAAAATATTAATTTGTGTAGCTAGGGTTACAGAAACTAATGGCATTTTATAGTATAATTTTTATTATTTTCTTAATTGGAGGATTATATGAATAAAATTAGAAACTATACTCAAATTATTTCAAATGTAAGTAGATTAGATGTTATATCTGCTGTTTTAGGAAGTTTTTTTGCTATATCAACTTTAGCCTATGTATTTATAAATTATAATAGTTCTTTTTTAATTGCGTCTTTTGGTGCAAGTGCAGTTATATTATATGCTACTCCAAATGGAATATTTGCAAGACCTCAAAATTTAGTAGGAGGACACTTAATTGCTGCAACTGTAGGAGTTATAATATCTAGTTTATTTGGCATGACTTGGTGGAGCCTAGCTCTTGGAGTTTCTATAACAATATTTATAACTATGTTAACAAATACTATTCACCCACCAGCAGGAGCTACAGCACTTGTTGCTATAATGTCACATGCAAAGCCTATATTTATTTTAATGCCTGTTTTTACAGGTGTTATGACACTTTTAATATGGGCAATTATAACTAATAAGTTACGTGAAAAGGCAATTTCACATAAAGAAAGTGCAAAACTAGATTAAAAAAGTCGTAACCTATTTCGGTTACGACTTTAGTATTAAAGAAGAGAGATATTAAGTTTAGATTAAGCTTCCAGTATACTTTACTGCAAAGCCTCCACCAAATCTTTCGTTTTGGGTAAATACTTCGATGTCACTTTTAAAACTAGTTACATCTTTATCAAGAAAAAATTTAATATTATTAATCTCAATAATATGGTCTGTTTCTAAAGGCTCATACAGAGCCATTTCAAGTCCCGGACCGTCTCAAGCAAAGCATGTCATGTATATTCTTATTACATAAGGTTTATCTTTTTTTGATAGGATGTTTTGAATGCCCTTAGAGGTTTTTTCATCTATAAGTATTTTCATATTAAATCACCTCTAATAAAAAATAGTATATAACAATTATTATCTACAAGTTTATTTTATCATATAAATAATTAATTTTCAATAGATTCCTTTAAAGAACAAAATTTCATTTTGTATTATAATATGTATAATATAAAGCTTCTTAATATAGTGCCTAAGGAGGTTAATTTTTTGTTTAAGTATTGGTTTGTAAACGATGAGGATCTAAGTAATATAATAAATGAGTATCCTTTTATACAGGGGTTAAGATTTGAATTTAAATATAAAACAACAAGAAGTGAACAAAAGTATAAAGATGTAGAAGATGAACTAGAGCCATGGCTTATACAACTTAGAATGAGACTTCGTGAATTAAGGTTTAGCATAGTAAATATTATTTACTACTATAATATGGATTTAGATGATAGAACAAAGTGTGAACTTGGAATAAAAAATGGAAGATATTTTCCAAAACTTTCAGAGCAGGAGAGATACTATCATTTTTATCTAAATTATTTTTACGGAAATTTTCAAATTCAGTATATGACTATTTTAGATGCTATTTATCATGTTTTAAATATTTACTATGATTTAGAAGTGAAAAGTAGTATTGCTTTTCATAAAAATATTGTAAAAAGAATAAAAAATAAAAACTTTACTCTAGGTAAAGAGTTAGATGAGTTTTTCAAAAAATGTGAAATAAGTAAATATAGAAATGATAAAATACACAACTATGATCCTAATATTCCAGATATAGCTTATACAAACACTAAAAAAGGCAAAAAAGTACAAAGTTCAAATTCTCCATATATATGTCCAAGATATATGCATGCTAAGGAAAAGTTCAAAATTTTAAATAAGGAATGTTTAAAACTAGAGGATTTTCTTAAAGTTGTTAAAAGACATATGAAGCAAGATAAAAATAAACACTTACAATAAAATTAGTAAAATAAAGTAACACAAATCACCTTAGAGTCATATTATGTTATATATGCGAGGTGATTTTATGGTATATGGGGTTATTATGTCAGGGGGACTTGGCTCAAGGTTTTGGCCTAAATCAAGAAAACATCTTCCAAAACAGTTTTTAAAAACTGTAGGAGATAAAACAATGATAGAGTGTACAATAGATAGAATATCAAATGTAATAGATAAAGATAAAATACATGTTGTTACTAATCAAAACTATGTTTCAATTATAAAAGGTCTCCTTGACATAGATGACAAAAATATTTTCAAAGAACCCACTAATAAAGAAACTGCTTCATGTATAGGTCTTGCTGCTATAAAACTTTTAAAGAAAGATTTTGAAGCCATAATGGTTGTACTTCCCTCAGATCACGTTATTATAGGGAAGGAGGAGTTTGAAAGCACCTTGAAAAGAGGAATATCTATAGCTAAAGATGGAGATTATTTAGTTACTATGGGAATAAATCCTACAAGGGCAGAAGCAGGATATGGATATATTGAAAAAGGTAACAAGGTAAATGATGGTATTTATAAAGTGAAAAGATTCGTTGAAAAACCTAATGTTGAGGTTGCTAAAAGTTTTATTGAAAAAGGAAGCTATCTTTGGAATAGTGGAATGTTTATATGGAGAGCAGATAGACTTCTTCGTGAAATAAAAAAATATCTTCCTGACCTTTATAAATCATTAATGAGAATATATGAATATATAGGAACAGATAAGGAAGAGGAAATTATAAACGAAGAGTATAGTAAAATAGATGGTATATCTATTGATTTTGGAATTATGCAAAGGACACATAGAGGTGTTGTTTTAGAAACATTTTTTGAGTGGGATGATATAGGAAGCTTTAATTCACTTGAAAGATTTTTAGATAAAGATGAAAATGACAATGTTACTGCTGTAAAAGATGTTAGTCTTCTAGATGTAAAAAACACAACAATATTAGGAGATAAAAGACTTGTAGCAGGGATAGGACTTGAAAATATACTTATTGTGGATACAGAAGATGTTGTTTTAGTGTGTCATAAAGATAGATGTCAAGACATTAAAGAGCTTGTAAAAAATATTTCTTCATTAGATGATTATGAAAGATTTATATAAAAAAGGATGCTTAAAGCATCCTTTTTTATTTAAAGTAATTATTTATTCCTTGTGCAATACCTTCAGCAGCTTTTTGCTGGAATATAGGATCAATTAATTCTTTTTCCTCATTAGGATTATTAATAAATCCAAGTTCTACTAAAGCAGCAGGCATTTTTGTATTTTGAATAACTATAAAGTTAGCTGTTTTAACACCTCTATTGTGAAAACCAACAGCTTTAACTAGTTCTTTTTGAATATTTTCTGCTAGTTCTTTATCTTTTTTAGATTTTTTACTGTTATAGTATGTTTCAGTTCCTTTTCCAGGAGTTCCTTTATTACTATTACAGTGAAGAGATACAAATATATCTGCATTATTTGAGTTTGCAAACTTTGTTCTATAGCTTAGTGATGCACTTTGGTTTGAGCTATCCCAGTTAACATCAGAGTTACTTTCCCTTGTATAAAGAACTTCATATCCCTGTGCTTTTAAAATATCTCCAAGTTTAAATGCAACATCTAAAACAACATCTCTTTCATTACTACCATTTGCACCTTTAGCACCTGAGTCTTTACCACCATGGCCAGGGTCTATTACTATTTTTTGTTTATAAGGTGTAGGTGGTGGAGTAATTTCAGGTTCTTCTTGATACTCAGGTATTTCTACCTTAAGTGCATTAATTTCAACTATTTTATAGTCTTCATATGTTTCACCATTTATAGATGAGTTTTTACTCCATATAAGTACCTTATTAATTCCAGCTTCAAGCTCTTTATTAAGTTTTATAGTATACTCTTGTCCCAATCTTGTTTCGTCACCAAAATTAGAGGATTCAACCCAAGTATTTTTGCTATTTGAATATAAAAATGTCTTAAATTGAATATCACCTTTTTTACTAGATTTAGCTGCAACATTAATTTCAGGTTTTTCACCTTCATTTATAGAATCCGGTACATTTACTTTGGTTATTTTAGTATTTGAATTGTTTATAGAAATATTTATTTTTTTATGAACAAAAGAGTCATATGAGTCTTGCCCATAGTTAGAAGATTTTTTAATCCATATACTAAATATATTTTCTCCAGGTTTTAATGCCTTTGTAGATTTTATAGTAAATGGAGTACTTGGATCTGTTTTTTTACTATATCCATTTGAAGCATCTTCCCAAATATTTTTGTCCTGTGAGTATAAAAACATTTTATATTGTACATCAGAATTAGATTCAGATGTTATTTTAAAGCTAGGATTAGCTCCAAGTGATAAATTAGAATCTTCTACATCTATATTTTTAATTTCAGCAATTGTATTGTCTTGATTACCAATATTTATTTTGTAGTTTAAAAAGCTATCATATCCAGCAGGGTTTTCAGGAGAAGAATTAGCTTTTTTAACCCATATACTAAAACTATTTTCTCCCTCATGTAATGGTTTTCTTAGTCTAACTTTATAAGGTTTTTCGCCACTTGTTGGAGTTGTATAGCCATATGTTACATTTTCCCAAGTTTTTTTCTCAGGTGAATATAAAAAAACATTATACTGAACTAAACTACATCCTTCAGATTTAAGCTCAAGTGTTGGATATGTACCAACTTCAAAGGAAGCATTAGTTATTTTAGCTTCTTTCATAACAGGTTTTGAAGTAGCATATACAGTATTTTTATGTCCAAGTAACCCTAAGATGTTAAAAAAAAGCGTAAATAAAAGTATAAATGAAATTATAGGTTTGATTTTTTTTCTTAAAATTTTACACATCCCCTTTACAATAAAATTTAAAATATCCCATTTATTTCTATAAACCTATAATCATAATAGCATAATATTTACAAAAAATGTTATTTTTTATTTTTAAAATGTTCACGAATTTCATTTATTTGCTCATAATATTTTTTATGTTTTAAATTAGGAAATGCATTTATTATTCTTCTTTCTAAAAAATGAGCTTTATATAGTTTTCCTTGTTTAATTTTTAAAAGTTCGTGTTTAATTTTAATTTCTTTGTATTCATCAGTAAGTTCTTTATATTTTTCTATAATATTTAATTTAATAGAAGCTAGGTTTTTAATACGATTATTTAGTTTAAGTATAGAGTAAATAGTAGTTAAAAAATCTACTGAAAAATATATTGAAAATATAATTAGAAAATAAACTTTAAAGTTATATGAAAATATGCTAACAAAATTTTGGACTTTAGGATGTAAATCAAATTGCAGGAAAATAGATAAAAGACCAAATAAGGTGGAATTTAATAAACAAACTCTACCATGAATATTAAATCTATAATTAGAATAGTCCCACCATTTTGCATGAAAGAAAACCTCCATTAAAAAGCTAGTTATGTATTCTAAAATACTAGTAAATATTACTCCCATTATAAATGTTAAAAAAACACTATGGTTAAAGTCTTTTAAAAGAAAGATTATAATAAGTGCGCCAAATCCATAAATAGGACAAAAAGGACCATTAACAAATCCTCTATTAACTATTTTACGATCTAAAACAGAGCAGTAAATGCTTTCACAAACCCAGCCTAAAAAGCTATAGATAATTAAGTATAAACATATATTAATAGTATTTTCCAATATATACACATCCTTTTACAAAAATATGAACTATGTATTAAATTTAGCATAATATGATAATTTTATCTACAAAATACGACGTTAAATGTTGACTTTAAATTTATTAGAGAAGTATACTAGTTAAATAATTAAAAGTACTGTATAGTACTAAGGTGTTTTGGAGGCGTACTTTATGGATGAAAAACAAAAGTTGATATTAGAAATGTCACAAAAACTTTTTGATGAAAAAGGATTACACTCAACATCAATAGGGGATATTGTAAGAGAGTGTAAAATATCTAAAAGTACATTTTATAAATACTTTTCTACTAAAGAGAATTTAATATATGAGCTTATGTTTCGTTTAAATAGCGAGTTTTTAGAAATAACAAATGATATTAATTTAGATGAAAGCATTACTGAAATAGAAAAATTTCATAAAAAAGTAGTTTTAGTGTGGAAATATATTTTTTCTCAATGTATTTTTAATACATATATTGCTGAAAATTTTCCTAATAATCAGGGAGAAGACATTATTAAATTAAGGAAAAAAGCACGTACTGATGTGGAAAATGAGTACTATAATAGTTTAATTAAAATATATGGAGATAAAATAAAGCCTATTATTTGGGATATGATATTTTACCTTGATTCTTTAATTCATGAATTTGTTTATATTATTCGTATGAAGAAAAAAGATATAAGTCCTAATTTTATAAGTGAATTTATTATAGATACCTTAGATGAAATTATAAAAAATAAAGAGAAAGCTTTTTTTACTAAGGAAAGTATTTTTTACATACAAGATGAAAAAATCAAAACATCAGATAAAGACGAAACAATTAAAAATGAATTATTAGAAATTAAAAATAAAATAGAAAAAAGTAATATAAATAATAAAAGTAAAGCTTTAGAGGCTTTAGATTATATTACTAAAGAACTTAGTGAAAAAAGATATGATTCTTTAATGTTAGATGCAATGTTTTCTTATTTAGAAAAGGAGACTATTCTTAAACAAGATGTAAAAAGATTAATTTACATAATTAAATAATTTTATATAAGGAGGAATTGTAATGGAAGGTACAAATGATTTAAAAAGTAAAACTGGAATTATAATAGCAGTTATGCTTGTAGGTTCATTTACAGGTTCTCTTGCTCAAACCTTAATGACTGCAGCACTTCCTAGTATTATGAGAAATTTTAATATTACAGCAGATACAGGACAGTGGTTAACTACCATATATCTACTTATAGTTGGTATTATGATTCCAGTTACAGCCTATTTAATAAATACTTTTACAACAAGAAAGCTTTTTATATCAGCTATGTGTATTTTTGGAATAGGCTGTTTAATAGACTTATTTTCTATAAACTTTTCTATGCTTCTTTTAGGAAGAGCACTTCAAGCAGTAGCATCAGGTATTTTAATGCCACTTTTACAGGTGGTTATATTATATTTATATCCACCAGAAAAAAGAGGAGCAGCTATGGGAATGCTAGGTGTTGTTACAGGATTTGCTCCAGCTATTGGTCCGACTCTTTCAGGATGGCTTGTAGATAATTTTGGATGGCATAGTATATTTTTAACTTTAATCCCTATAGCTGTTATAGATACTATTTTAGCTTTTATACTTCTTAAAAATGTAGGGGAAACTATAAAATCTAAATTAGATGTTATATCAGTAATTTTATCATCACTTGGTTTTGGAGGGCTTTTAATAGGATTTACAAATCAAGGACACTATGGCTGGACAAATGCTTTAACATTTATTCCTTTAATTGTTGGAGGAATTTCTCTTGTAATGTTTGCATATCGTCAATTAAATTTAAAAGAGCCATTACTTGAACTTAAAGTATTTAAAAATAAGTTTTTCTTAATAAGTACAATTTTAATTATAGTTGTATATGCATCTATGATGTCAGCTACAATAATAATACCTATATATGTTCAATCGGTTAGAGGTTTTTCAGCTTTACACTCAGGTATTTTAATAATGCCAGGAGCTCTTTCTATGGTTATATTAAATCCACTAGCTGGAAGATTTTTAGACAAATATGGTCCACGTATTTTATGTATAGTAGGAATGATTTTACTAGCTAGTGGAACATTTGCGTTTTCATTTTTAGATTCTGATACAGCTTTAACATATGTTGCTGTTATGTACTGTATAAGACTTATGGGAATATCTTTAATGCTTATGCCTCTTACTGTTTGGGGAGTTAAAACCCTTGAAGAGAAGTATATACCACATGCAACAGCAATAAATAATACTTTAAGACAAATGTCAGGGGCAATAGGAACTGCTGTATTTGTTTCTGTTATGACAAATGTAACAAATTCATCAGAGAGCTTAGGAGCTCAAATAGCTGCAATTCATGGTATAGATATATCATTTTTATCAGCTTCAATTCTTGCTTTAGTAGGATTTATTATAGCTATAGTATTTGTTAAGGATAAAAAGGTAGCTTCCTTAAATTAAAGAAATATCCTAGACTTTTAGTCTAGGATATTTTAAAAATTTTTTTCATTATATACTTTTATATTATTTTTAATTAAAAGATCTGCTGTTAAGCCATTTCCTTTAATAAGATTTCCACTAAAGGTTCCATCATAAATTTCACCACATCCACATGAAGGACTTTTAGATTTTAATATAGCTTTATTAATATTAAGTATTTTGCAAATTTCTAAAACTTTATTAGCACCATTTAAAAATTCACTTGTTAAGTCAACACCATTTTTATTAATAACTTTTTTAAATTCATCTCTACCTATAATTTCACAGGGAATTCTAGGTGTTTCAAGACCTCCTAAAACTTCAGGACAAAGTGGAATAGCTTCCCCTTTATTTACAAGGTTTAGTATGTCTTTATTTAAATGATTTCTGCCATCGTATCTACAATTAATTCCTGCAAGACATGAGCTAACTATATACATAAAAAATCTCCTTTAATCAAGTGGAATTATATGAACTTCAAGACTTCTTGTAAGTCTTAAAAACTTAGTTAAATTACTACTTCTAAAAAATTTATCACCTTTAGATTCTGGATTATGTCCTAAAACTATTTGAGTTACATTTGTTTCAAGTGCATAATCAGCAAGAGCCTTATGAAGCTTTTTAGATGATATAGTAGTGGTTTTAGCACCAAGTCTTTTAGCAAGTAGCATGTGTTTTTTTAAAGAGTTATTTTCCTCTTCTGATAGATTCTTAGAAAATAAACCTTTTTCCTCAGCATAAACAACTAACCATTCACATTTATATCTTTTAGAAATTCTAGCTCCACGTCTTATAAGTTTTTCACTAGAGGAGTTAGCTGTTATACATACCATAACTTTATCACTAATATGCCATGGATTTCTAATACCATGAAGCATTTTATATTCATTTATATCGTCATCAACTTCTTCAGCTATTTGCCTTAAAGAAATTTCACGAAGGGCACAAAGATTCCCCTCTCTAAAAAAGTGTCTAAGTGCTCTAATTGCATTTTCTTCTTTATAAATAAGACCTTTTTCAAGTCTTTCACGAAGCTCTTTTGGAGGAATATCAATTAAAACAAGTTCAGCATCTTTTAAAATAGAGTCAGGTACAGTTTCTTTTACCTTTACACCTGTTATTTGTTTTACCACATTATTAAGACTTTCTATATGCTGTATGTTAAGTGTTGATATTACGTTTATTCCTTTATTTAAAATATCAAGTACATCTTGATATCTTTTTTCATTAATAAGTCCAGGAATATTAGAATGAGCTAATTCGTCTATTAAAACCGTATCAGGTTTTAATCTTATTATTTCATCAACATCCATTTCCTCAAGAAAAATATCTTTATATTTTAATTTTTTACGCTCTAAAATCTTAAGATTACCTATTTGTCTTTTAGTTTCTGCTCTTCCATGGGTTTCTAAATATCCTATAATAATATTTTCACCTTCTTGAAGCCTATCATTTGCTTCATTAAGCATTGCATAGGTTTTACCAACTCCAGGAGCAAATCCTATATATATTTTAAGTTTTCCTATTTTTTTCTTTTTAGACTCAGGCGTTATTTCTTGAGGTCCGGTTTTATCAATATCCATATCTTGTCCACCCTTAAAACATAAATTTCATTAATTCTTATTAATAATACAGTTAAGTTTATATTATCTACATTAGTATAACACAATTTTTTTATATATTATATTTTGCAAATATATTTTAAATTAGTTATTTTTAGGGTCAATGTGTATTACAACATTACTTCTAGGAAGTTCTTTTTTTATAAGCTTTTCAATATTATCTGAAATATCATGTGCACATGATATACTAATACTTTCATCTACTTCAATGTGAAAATCTATTTCTCTTGTATTTCCACTTTTTCTTGTTCTAAGTTTATGAACTCCTAAAACCTTAGTGTTATCAGAAACTATAGAATATATTTTTTCAATATCTTCTTGTGGAAGAGAAGTGTCAACAAGGTCTATAAATGAGCGTTTAGTTAAATCAACAGATGCTTTAATTATTAAAAATGCTACAATTACGGCAATTATAGGGTCAATTATATGAAGACCTGTAAACTTGATTACTATAAGCCCTATAAATACTCCAAAAGATGTGAAAACATCTGTTAAAAGATGAAGTGCATCTGCTTCAAGTGCTATAGAATCTTCTTTTTTAGCTATTTTAAATAAAATACTTGAAATAATAAGGTTAACCACACTAGATACAAGCATTACAACAATACCAGCATTTAAACTAACAATTTCGTTTGGTGATATAAACTTTTTAGCAGCTTCAACAATTATAATTCCAGCAGCTATAAATATTAAAATAGCTTCTACAAATCCAGAAACATTTTCAAACTTACCATGACCAAAAGGGTGTTTTTCATCACTAGGTTTTATAGATTGTTTTATAGATAAAAAAGCAATAATGCTTGCTACTAAATCAAGTCCTGAGTGAATAGCTTCAGATAAAACACTAATAGAGCCCATTAAAACTCCTGCTATAACTTTAAATATTATTAAAAATGTGTTGGAAAATATAGAAAGCAAAGCAGCGGATTTTTTATTCATATTTTTTACCTCCATTATCAATTGATTATTTATATGTAATAATGTATTCAATTATAACCTAATAAGTTACAGTAATAAAGAGGAAAATGTAAAATATATACATTCTCAATTGATAATTAAATTACTAATCTATGTCCTATAGAATTTTCTATAGGACATAGATTTATATACTTTTATAAAGCTCTTTATAAACATTAAGAGTTTCTTTAGCAGTTATTTCCCACGAAAATAGTTTACTTCTTTCATAACCTTTTTCCGACATTTCATTTCTTAAATTTTCATCTGAAAGGACTTTTTCCATAGCATTTTTTATTTCATCTGTATCAAAGGGGTTTATTAAAATAGCACCGTCTCCAACAATTTCTGGAATAGAAGAAACATTTGAAGTTATAACAGGACATTTGCAGCTCATAGCTTCAAGTGGTGGAAGTCCAAAACCTTCATAAAATGAAGGATATATAAATACAGTAGCTGCATTATAAAACCTTGGAAGATCATCATGTGGTGCAAAGCCTGTAAATATTACTTTATCTTTAATATTAAGTGATGAAGCTAATTTATTAAGGGTGGAATGGTCATCTTTAGAAGGACCTAAAATAACTATTTTATAATCCTTAGGTAGATTTTTATATATTAAAGAATATGCAATAAGTATTGATTTAACATTTTTTCTAGGACTAAATCCACCAAGATATAAAAGAAAATCACCAGATATATTATATTTATTTTTTATATATTCCTTAGCCTCATTTTTATCTATTGGAGAAAAAATATGGTCAGCTGCAAGATGAGTAACCTTAATTTTTTCCTCTTCAACATCAAATATTCTCATAATATCTTTTTTGGAAAACTCAGAAACAGTAATTATTTTACTAGATGCTTGTATTATTTCAGGCATTTGAGCTATAAATTTTTTTAAATATCCTTTTCCAACTGTTTCAGGCATAACATATGGTATAAGATCATGTATAGTTGAAACAGTTGGACAAGTTATTTTTCTAGAAAGACCTATTCCATTTTGAGGAACATGATATATATCAATATTATTATTTTTTAAGTTTTGAGGAATAAAATAGTCTTCAAAAAATCTATGATGTCTTTTTGAAGATATATTTATAGTAACATTTTCTCTATACATACTTTTGTAGTTAGAGCCTGCCCAATAAAGATGATACTGATTAAGGCTGTCATTATTTAAAAGATAGTTAAGTACTTGATTGGTATAAGTTCCGATACCTGTGCCTTTATACCAAGTAGCACCTCTAGCATCTAAAGCTATTTTCATATTTTTCACACTCCAAACTAACCCTTTATCTCATAAAATATTAATATTAATTAATATATACAAATAGAACAAACTGCTTTTATCACATTCTATGATAAATTTCATATTATAGAACAAATGCTATTATTGCATCTTGAGGTGATAAATGGTGGAAAATGTTAAATTACTTTTAGAAGAAAGTTATAATATAAAGATTTATGATATGGAGAAAATAAAAAATGTATATAAATTAAAAACAAATAGTGGATTAAAATGCTTTAAGGTTTCAAGGTATAAAGAATACTTAGTTGAGTTTATAGTTAATGCAATTGACCATGTAAAGCAAAATGGATTTGATAATGTTGTATCTCCTATATTATCTACTAAAGGTGAAAGATATATAGAGTTTCAAAAAGGGTATGGATATTTATGTGATTGGATACCATCTAGGGAAGCGGAATTTAAAAACCCTGTGGATTTAAAGTTATGCGTAAATACACTTGGAAAGTTTCATATAGCTTCTTGGAATTTTGATTATGAAAAAGCAGCAGTTGGAAGAAGATATTATGATAAATGGGCAGGAAAATTTAATAAAAGACTTAAGCAAATGTATGAGTTTAAAAGAATAGCAGAGTGTAGAATAAATAAAAGTGATTTTGATAAGCTTTATGTTGAAGGCTTTGATTTTCTCATAGAAAAAGCTAAAAAGTCTATTAAGGCTTTAAGAAGTGGAAGTTATCATAGTGTAATTGAAAAGCATAGAAAGTTTAATGGGCTTTGTCACCATGATACTGCAAATCATAATTTTCTAATTGATAATGAACTAAATGTTTATCTTATAGACTTTGACTACTGTATAGTAGACACTCATCTACATGATTTATCAAGTATTATAATTAGAAATTTAAAATATAATAATTGGAATATGGATACACTTAGCTTAATAGTAAATACCTATAGAGAAAATGTAGAGGTTAACTCTAGTGAATTAGAGGTAATTAGAGATTTTATTGAATTTCCACAGGATTATTGGCAAGTAGGACTTCAATACTATATAGAAAAGCAGCCATGGGAAGAAGATGTATTTAATAAAAGATTATCAAGATGTATTGATGATTCTGCTTATAAATATGAGTTTCTAAATGATAATTTTGAGGATATTTTAAAGGTTTAGGGGGGAGGATAATGCAATTTTCAAGGCTTTATAAAGAAGATAATAATGACTATGTTATAAAAAGATTTGAAGATTCACAGGATAAAATTATATTATCCTCCTCAATTATAGAATGGGTTAAAAAAAGAGGATTTAATAATATTTTAGATATTAAGAAAACCTATTATGGAAGACCTTATATTAAAATAAATCAAAAAAAGTATTTGTTAGAATCAAATATTAAAGGGAAAAAGCTAAGACTTAAAAATAAAAGTGATATGTTTTTAGCTGTATCGACCCTTGCAAAATTTCATTTAGCATCTGAAGGGTATCCAATGCAAAGTGGAGTTAAAATAGAATCAAGCTGGGGCAAATGTATGGAAAAGTATAAAACATATATATGCGATCTTGAAAAGTATGCTTATAAAATTGAAAGATATGGAGCTAAAAATGAGTTTGAAAAAGTAACAGCAGATTATTTAGATGATTTATACAAGTGCTCTAAAAAGACTATAGATTTTTTTAGAAGTGAAAAGTATATTTTAGCAATAGAAGAAAGTATGAAAAAAAGGGAAATATGTATTAATGATTTTACCCAAAATTCAGTTTTAATAGATAAAAATAAAAATGCATATATTACAAAAATATATTCCCTTGGATACAATATGTGTGAAGAAGATATTGCAAGTATATTAAGAAGGTATATTGAGGAAAATGAAAGCATAGAATTTTTACAAGAGATTATAAATGAATATACAAAAATTCGTGAATTAAGTAGTGTATCTAAGGAAAACCTAATAAATCTAGTTATGTTTCCAGAAAGTCCTATAAAAATAATATCTAAGTATATGAAAAAAGGGCTTTATAAAGATAATATGCTAGATAAATTTCTACTTACTTCAAGAATTTTTACAGAAAAGGAGGTGTAAATTTGGAGTACAGATATAGAGATAAAGCCTATTTATCAAACTATACTTTAGACACATCACTTTTTGATAAGTTTGATTTTTTAGTAGAAGAGGTAACTCCTATTAGAAGTGTATATATACTAAAAACAAATAAGGGAATGAAGGTTTTAAAAAAGGTTTTATATGGTATTGATGAGCTAAACTTTATATATGATAGTTTAAACTATATTAGGCAGGATTATAAAAACATAATAAACTTTAGTTTATCTGTTAATAATGTTCCTTATGTAGAAGATGAAACAGGTATATATGTGGTTTTAGATATAATCAATGGAAGAGAGTGTATTTTTGAAAATCCAGTTGATTTAAGAAATGTATCTAAACATTTAGCAAAACTACACTTAGCAGGAGAAAATATTGAAACCTTTCATGAAAAAAGATTTAAAGCAGGTAAAATAGTAGATAAATATTATAGAGCAGTGGATAATATTAAAAAGTATAAAGAAATAGCTAACATGCATGTTAATAAAAAGGATTTTGATAAATTATTTTTATCATATGCAGATTATTATATTGGATGTTTATATAATTCTATAGAAGCAATTGAAAACTCAAAGTATACAAAGTATTCAAGAAACAAATATGTACTTTGTCATCATGATTTGGCTCATCATAATATAATGATAGATGAGAAAAATAGTGTGTATTTTTTAGACTTTGACTACAGTGTAATAGATCTTCCAATGCATGATATTTCAAATTTAACTATAAAAGCTATAAAAAATAATAGATGGGACATAGATATATTTAAAAACATAATAAAAAACTATACAGAGGAAAAAGAATTATCTAAAGAAGAAATGGATATTCTTTATGGATATTTATCTTTCCCTAAGGATTTTTATGAAATAGCTACAAACTATTATTATAGAAATAAAGACTGGGAAGAAGAAGAGTTTCTAGAAAAGCTTAGAAGAAAAGCAGAGTATAAAGATGATAGAGAAAAGTTTTTAAAAAACTATAAAAAATTATAAAAGGATACACTAATTATAGTGTATCCTTTTTATAGTGGACTTTTAACTATTTGTTAAAAGCGTCGTTAACATCCCACTCTTCCCATACTTTTCCTACTAGTTCAGGTGATGGTTTAAGAGTTTTCTTTCCTGGCTCCCATCCTGCAGGTAGTGCTTCAACACCATTTTTTTCTCTAACATGTTGTGCACCTTTAAGTTGTCTTAGTGTTTCATATATATTTCTTCCAACTGGTGGAGTAAGTACTTCGTAAGTTTGTACAATTCCTTCTGGGTCTATTACAAATACTCCTCTTACACAGATCTTCTCATCTTCATCATATACTCCATATGCTTTAGAAATAGCTGCATCTTGGTCAGCAAGCATTGGATATGGTATGCTGTTTCCTTTTAAAGCTTTTGAAAGCTCATTATCAACCCAAGCTTTGTGAACAAATGGGCTGTCAACACTTACTGCTAAAACTTCAGTGTTAAGTTCTTTAAATAGGTTATATTTTTCAGCAACTGCTGTAACTTCTGTAGTTCAGACAAAAGTAAAGTCTCCTGGGTAGAAGAATAGTACAGTCCATTTTCCTCTATAATCTGATAAACTAACGTCTACTATTTCTCCATTTGCATAAGCTTTTGTTTTAAAATCTGGTGCTGGTTTTCCTACTCTAATCATTTTAAGTCCTCCTAAATATAAAAAATCTCTACGATTAATAATTTCTCTTTTGTTGATAATTGATATTTATAAATAATAATTATCTCTTGTTAATATTATAATATCATAAATTTCTATACATGACTAGAGGTAAAATAGAAAAAAACTATATATTTATGAAAAAAACACAAAGTTTATAAAAAAAACATAAACTTTGTGTATTCCATAACCTTGCTTTCTATATTTATTTTAATATTATGTCTATCTGCTATTTGTTTTGCAATTGAAAGGCCAAGACCTGAACCTTGAAGGTTTTCAGAGGAATTTGATTTGTGAAATCTATCAAATACATATGGAATTTCTTCACTTGGTATTCCACATCCTTTATCTTTTATACATAAAACCATATTGTCGTTTTTAAATAGTGAAATTTCTATTGTTTCATTTTCAGGAGAAAATTTTATAGCATTGTCTAAAACAATATTAATCATTTGACAAAGCCTACCATAGTCGCCTTTTAATATATATTGATTAATAGAAGATTTAAATGAAAGTTTTATATTTTTTTGTTTGAAATTTGTCTCATACTACGAATTGAATCATTTACAACATCTAAAATATTTAAAGGAGTAGTTTCTATTTTAAAGTCTAAGTTTTGAAGTCTTGAAAGATCTAAAAGATCATTTATAAGTCTTTGAAGCTGAATAGATTCACTAAGCATTTGATTATAGTATTCCTTTATTTTTTCAGGATCTTTTATTATTCCATCACTAAGTGCTTCAAGAGAGCCTCTTATTACTGTAACTGGAGTTCTAAGTTCATGTGATATATTTGATATAAAATCCTTTCTCATTTTATCAAGTTTTTCACTTTCATAAGCTGCTTCTTTAAGCTTTTCAGATAATATATCTATGCTTTTAGCTAAATCTCCAATTTCATCATTTTGTTTAATATTCGTTTTAGCTGTATAGTTACCAGTGCTTAAAAGATTTGCAGTATGTTTCATTTTATTAAGTGGTTTTGTAAAGTAAACTGCAAGTGCTATAGAAATAAAAATGCTTATAAAAAGGGATAGTACAATACTTATAATTAAAATGCTAATACCGTTTTTAGTAATTGAAGTAATTCCTTCAACAGGGGAGTGGAGAAGTACACATGCTACAATATTTCCATTAGAGTATATAGGTGCTGAGGCAGTTAAAGTTTTAGTATTTAAAATATCACTAAAATTTTCACTAAATGATATTTTTCCTTTAAAAGCTTCCTTAATAGCATAGTCTCCACTACTAGGAAGTGTTGGAGTTTCATTGTTAGATGATTTTGAAGTTATTATGTTCATATTATTATCAACTAGCCAAACATCTGTCATAGCTATATCATCTAAAAGTTTTATATAAGCCCCAAGCCCTGGCATCATATGTTTATTTCCACTTATATAATCTGATAATCTTTGAGATATAGTAGTGATTTTTTTCTCCATATCAGATTTATGTATATTTACTACATGTTTATTAAAAAGAATCATAAATGTAATTCCTATTATTATTGAAAATGTTATAAGGGTAATACTAAAATAAATAATAAGTCTATTTGCTATTTTACTTTTAATTTTTAAGTTCAAATTTATATCCAACTCCCCATATTGTTGTTATATCCCAGTTTTCATGTTGATAATTTTCAAGTTTTTTACGAAGCCTTTTTATATGAGAATCTACTGTTCTAGTATCTCCTAAATAATCATATCCCCAAATACTATCTAAAAGATTATCTCTAGAAAAAACCTTATTCTTATTTGTAGCAAGTGTCCATAAAAGCTCTATTTCTTTTTTGGTAAGGTTAATATTTTCATTTTCTATATTTACTTTAAATTCATTAATATTTATATATAAATTATCTATTTTAAATATGTTAGAGTTTTTAGGTGATATTCTACGAAGTATTGCCCTAATTCTAGCCATAACTTCCTTTGGTGAAAAAGGCTTTACTATATAATCATCTGCTCCTATATCAAGGCCCATAATACGCTCATAATCTTCTCCCTTAGCAGTTACCATAATAATTGGAACATTAGAAAATTCTCTAATTTCTTTACATACAGTAAATCCATTTTTTTTAGGAAGCATTACATCTAATAAAACTATACTAAAATCCATAGATTTAAACTTGTTTAATGCCTCTTCTCCATTAGTTGCAGATACTGGATTAAACCCTTCGTTTTTGGCATATTCCAAAAGAATAGAAAGTATTTGAGCATTATCATCTACAATTAAAATATTTTCCATAATAATCTCCTTATAAAAAATTAATTATTTTCATAATAACATATAAATTTTTCTATAAAAACATAGTTTTGTCATAATTATACTTTATTATAAAACCATAAAATGTAATTATTTTAAGGAGGAATTTACTATGAAAAAACTTTACAAATCAGTGTTAGCAATAGGAGCAGCTGTTTTAATAGCAGGTACAACTCAAATGGCATTTGCAGCTAGTGATATAAAAACGCCTTTAGAAAGTGTATCAAATATTACAGGTAAAAAGGTAGAGGATGTTCAAAAGGAAAAAGAATCAGGAAAAAGTTATGGACAAATAGCAAATGAAAGTGGAAAGCTAGAAGAGTTTAAAAAAGAAAGATTAGATAATAAAAAAGCTATGCTTGATTCATTAGTTTCTGAGGGGAAAATTACTAAGGAAAAATCAGATGAAATTATTAAAAATATGAAGGAAAGACAAGAAAGCTGTAATGGTGATGGAAGTGGATGCCAAAGAAGCGGTCAAGGAAAAGGTATGGGAATGGGACAGGGAAAAGGAAATTGTTATAATATAAAATAAGGTTTAAAATAACTAGAGAGTATTCTCTAGTTATTTTAGTTTATATAAGGCGTTAGGAGGTGTTTTATGAAAGTATATATTAGTGTAGATATGGAAGGGATTGCAGGAATAACCCATTTTGATGAAACAATAAAGGGAAAAGATAATTATGAGTATTTTGCCCATCAAATGAGTAAAGAAGTGGAAGCGGCATGTATAGGAGCAATAAAAGCAGGTGCTAAGGAAATAGTAGTTAAAGATGCACATGAAACAGGAAGAAATATTGATTTTTCTTGTCTTCCAAAACAGGTAAAGCTTATTAGAGACTGGGCAGGAGATCCTTTATGTATGGTTCAAGGTCTTGATTCATCATTTGACGCATGTATTTTTATAGGATATCATTCACCTTCTTCATCAGGTGGAAATCCTATGTCACATACTATGCATGCATCTAATGTATCAAAGGTTATGATAAATGGTAAGGTAGCATCAGAGTTTACTATTCACTCTTTAGCATCTGAAATGTTAGGTGTTCCATGTGTATTTATAAGTGGAGATAAAGCTTTAATAGATGAAGCTAAAAAAACTAATCCTAATATAAAATCACTTATAGTAAGTGAAGGAATTGGAAGTTCAACAATAGGTATTCATCCAGAGCTTGCTGTAGAGGAAATAGAAAAAAGAGTTAGGGAAGCTTTAAGTGAAAATCTTGAAAAATACAAAATAGAAATGTCAAAAGAATTTACAATGGAAATACAGTATACAAGACATAACTTTGCATATAGAGCATCTTTTTATCCAGGATGTGAAAAGGTAAATGATACTACTGTAAAAATTAAAACAAGTGATTATTATGAAATATTAAAAGCAGCACTTTTTTTATTTTAATAAAAAAGAGTTACTAAATTTATAGTAACTCTTTTATTTTTTAAGTTTTATTTTTAAGAATATTAATAGTTTCAAGAGCAGTTTTTTTCCAGGTATACTTACAGCTATGCATAAGACCTTTAAAGGCTAATTTATCTCTAAATTCATTATCCTCAATAAGGTGAAGTAGTTTTTCATAAATATCATTTGTATCGTAGGGGTCTATATAATATGCAGCGTCTTCAAGTATTTCTGGCATAGAAGTAACATTTGATGATATAACAGGTGTGCCACATGCCATTGCTTCAAGTGGTGGAAGACCAAATCCTTCATAAAATGAAGGGTAGCAAAACAGTTTACAAGCGTTATAAAAAAAAGGTAAATCGTGAACTTCTGCATATCCAGGAAATATTACCTGTCCTTTAAGACCTAGTTCATATGCTCTGTCACGGTAATCATAATATGATCTACTTTTTTTACCAAGTATAACAAGCTTTAAGTCTTTACGTATTTTACTAGGTAAAAGAGAGTATGCTTCAATAAGCCCAAGTATATTTTTTCTTGGACTAAATCCTCCAACATAAAGTATAAAATCATCTTTTATACCGTATCTAGTTTTTAAATATTCCATACAATTATTTTTATCCCTTGGAAAGTAAATATTTTCAGCTGCAAGGTGTGTTACATGTATTTTATCAAGTGGGTAGGAAAACTCTTTGTGTATATCCATTTTAGAAAAATTAGAAACTGTAATAATAGAATCACAGTTATCTATAATATGGGGAACCTCTTTAGTAAAAAGTTTTAAGTATTGGGGGCCAACTGTTTCAGGCATTCTAAAAGGAATAACATCATGAAGAGTTATTGAAAATGGACAGTTTTTATCACGAGGAAGACCTATTCCATTTTGAGGAACTAAATATGTGCTAATTTCCTTATCAGTTAAAATATTTGGAATATCAACTTCTTCCCAAAAATTTTCTTTTCTATCTTCTGAAATAAGCTTTACGTTTATATTTTCAGAAGGAGAGATACCTTTTATATTTTTATCAGGGAAAAATAAAAGGTAATTGTTTATTTTATCATATAGATTAATGTTATATATTAGTTGGTAAGTATAGGTACCAATTCCGGTTCCACGATACCATACAGCAGCACGTGCATCAATGCCTATGTTCATACTATTCTCCTAAAGAATTTTAATACTATATCATAATATGAACTTTAATATCATATTGTGAATTAAGAGATATAGTAATTAAAACAGGAGGGGGACACGCTGCTATGATGGTAAGAGAAATTGAAATATCTTCACAATTTAATTTTGAAATCAAGTCATTAAAGCCTATGAAAGGAGTGTATTTATTAGAAACTAGTAGAGGGAAAAAATGTTTAAAAAAAATAAACTATAATCCCTCTAAGCTAATGTATATACATGAAGCTAAGGAACATATAGTAAATAGGGGATTTGAAAATATAGATAGGTTTAATACAACAGATGAAGAAATTCCATATGCTGTTGTTAATGAAGATATTTATACAGTAACAAACTGGATAAATGGAAGAGAGTGTGACTTTAGAAAAGATGGAGACTTAGAAATTGCAAGTAAAGCTTTAGCTGAGTTTCATCTTTATGCAAGAGATTTTGAAGCAAGTGATGAAGTTGGACAAAGAAGTGATATAGGTAGATACACTACAACAATAGAAAAAAGAACAAAAATGCTTAATAAAATGAGGGATATGGCAAGGAGAAAAAGAAAAAGAAGTGAGTTTGATATGCTTTATCTTTCAAATGTAGATTTTTATTATAAGCTAGCTAAAAGGGCAATTGAAAACCTAAGTATAGATTCATATGCAAGGGTTTGTGAGGATTCTATAAGAGATAGAGTTCTTTGTCATCACGATTTTACTTATCATAATATTATGATTGATGAAAATGAAAAACCACATATTATAGATTTTGATTATTGTAAATCTGAAATGCAGGTATATGATATTGCAACCTTATGCACAAAGGCTTTGAAAAGACTTGATTGGAGTGAGGAAGCATTTTTAAAAATAATAAATTCATATAAAAGTGTTAAGGAAATAAATGATGATGAAGTTAATGTTTTAAAAACTCTTTTAATGTTCCCACAAAGATTTTGGAGAGTAGCTAATAGGTATTATTACAAAGAAGCTCTTTGGAATGAAGGAACATTTATTAGAAAAATAAATAGTATAATAAATGAGAAGGAAAGTTATATGAACTTTATTAATAATATTAACAATCTTATATAAAGTGGGGATATGAAAAGAAAATATTATTTTATATTATAAAAAGCTCTAGTAAATAAACTAGGGCTTTTTGAATTTTGTATTTAACAAAACTTATTATTTGTGCATAGTATATGTTAGGATAATTATTGAGTTGCATACTTTGGAGGTGAGGGTAATAGGGAAATTAAAGGTAGGCGACATTGTTTCTAGAAATTCATATAATAATGATATTATTTTTAGAATAATAGACATAAAAGAAACAAGTGGTGAAACCCTTTATATTTTAAAAGGAACAAATTTTAGAATAATAGCAGACTCTTTATTAGATGATTTAAAGGTTTCAAGTGAAGAAGAATATAACAAGCAAAATGAAGAGGTTAATAAAAGACTTTCAGGTATAGATAAAGATAAAAAAGGTCTTTTTAGAGGAGAAGAAACAAGAGGAAAGAAAAAAAATAAAAAAAGAGGATTTGGAGTATCCCCTCGAATTTTACATTTAGATGGTGATGAAGAATACTTAGATGTATGCTTAAATGTTTATACTTCCCTTGGAATTGAAGCATATGGTAAAGTAGTTCCTGAAATAGAACAATCAAGACTTGTAACAGAGTATTTAAATCTTTTTAGACCAGATATATTAATTTTAACAGGTCACGACTCTGTAACTAAAGATTGTAGAGACTTTAAAAACATTAATAATTATAGAAACTCCAAATATTTTGTTGAAGCAGTAAAAAAAGCAAGAGAGTATGAATCATCATATGATGAATTAATAATTTTTGCTGGTGCTTGCCAATCTTATTATGAGGAAATAATAAGAGCAGGTGCACATTAAACTAAAATGCCTCAAAATCAGCTTTAATTAAAAAGTTATCCCCATTCCAGATGATTTTTGTGAATAACTTTTCAATAATTTCTTTTTTATCAAAAAAGTCTAAACAATCTATAATTGAATTGTTAATAAGTATAAGATTTAAAAATTTTGAGTTTTTATTTAATGGTTTATTTAAGTTTTCAAAGTCGTTTTGTAGTATAGATATTTCTTGTTTAAGTGATTTTATTTTATTCATTAAAATTAAGTCTAAATCATTATCAAGTGAAAGTTTACATACAAGGTTTTCTATTTGAATTTCCTTAGATTTTATAGAGTTTAATATGTTGTTTTCTTTTTTAAAATTAATATTTTGAGTTTTTGTTTTTTTATAAAGTTTTAAGTTTTCAATTAAATCTTTTTTACTTATAGAAATACTTTTAATAAAGTCTAATATTAAGTTATCCACATCTTGGACCTTAGCATTTTTACATGTACATAAAGATCCTTTAGAGCGTTTTTTTAATGAACATACATAGTAAAAGATAGTTTGTCCTGTTTTTTTACTAACATGTCCATGTTGAATTTGCATAGGGCTTCCACATTTATAGCATTTTAATATACCTGTTAAAAGTGCATTATGGGTTCTTCCTTGATTTGGAGCTTTACTTTTATTTTTGCTTAAAAGCTTTTGAACTTTAAGCCATATATCTGATTCAATAATACCTTTTTGACAGCTAACAGCTGCAATCCAATTATTTATATCTTGAGGAGTACTAATTAATTTTCCCTCATGGTTTATAGATGACTTTTGTTTATTATAAGTAAGAATATTGCTTTCTCCATCTGCCTTGCCATAAACAGATATACCAATATCCTCAAGATACTTTAAAACTTTATTTGATGATTTTACATATACAGTATTGTTTAAAATAGTTTTTAAGCTAGCTTTTGAAAAATTAGCACCACGTTTAGTTTTAATTTTGTTTTCCATTAAAAAAGTTTCTAATTTAGAAAGAGACTTTAATTCTAAATACTTTTCATATATTAATTTAACTATTTTAATCTCTAAAGGCACTTGTGTTAGTTTTACAAGGCTTCTTTCTTTTAAATTTTCATCTAAATATTTAATAGATTTTGATTTATATCCAAGAGGACATGTTCCTCCAAGCCAGCGACCTGATTTAGCCATTTCAATCATATTATCTCTTATTCTTTCAGCAATTGTTCTTCTTTCAAGCTGTGCAAATACAGAGGCTATATATATCATAGCTTCACCCATAGCACTAGATGTATCAAATCTTTCACTTACAGATATAAATTTAATATTATTTTTATTTAAAAGATCTAAAGTAGATGAAAAATCAGAAACAGTTCTGCTAATTCTATCTAATCTATAGCAAATTAAAAAATCAAACTTTTTTTCCCTAGCATCATTTAAAAGCTTTTGAAATTCGGGTCTGTTAGTGTTTCCACCTGAAAATCCTTCATCTTCATATATATAAAATTTGGTTATTTCATAGGGAAGGGTTTTTATAGCATAGTCTTTACAAAACTGAACCTGATTTCCTATACTATCTCCTTTACCTGTAAACTTAGATTTACGAGAATATATTGCAACTTTCAACCTATTCCCTCCTAAAAAAGTCTTAGTAATATTAATATTACTAAGACTTTTTTATATGTATTAGAATTTATTATATACAGTTATATCTTTAATATTTTTTCTTTCAAAATGTCTTGGATTAGGCTCTGAATCGCTAGATGGATATCCTATAGGAAGAAGTGATATAGGTTCTAAATTGTCTGGTATATTATAAGTTTCTTTTATAGCTTTAGGGTCAAAGTGACATACCCATGTTGAGCCAAGTCCAAGGTTTGAAATTTGAAGCATCATATAAGTTGTTACTATACTAGCATCTATATCTGAATGAGGTTTGTTATCAAATGTACGTGTCCAAGATTCGTTTTTATCTCCACATATTAAAATAGCTAGTGGTGCATCAAAATGACATACAGTGCAATCCTTTAGCTTTTTAAGTGCTTCATCACTTTCAATAACTAATAATTTAAATGGTTGTTTATTACAAGCAGTAGGAGCTATTTGTGCAGCTTTTAATATAGCATCTAATTTTTCCTTTTCAACTTTTTGGCTAGTAAATTTTCTAACAGAATATCTTGTTTTTTCTAGTTGTAAAAATTCCATGTTTAGTCCCCCTTTAAAATATCTTATATATTACTATTTTAACTCATAATATATTATTAGTAATAATTTTTCAGGAGAATGCCTTGAAAAAACCAAGTCTTTTAATAAACAGTAATGAAAATAAAAATGATTTATCGCAAAAAGTTTTAAAATGTCTTTCAGAAATTATTTTGAGAAAACTGGAAGCCTATGAAATAGAAGAGCTTATTAAAATACTAGAAAATAAAGATGATGAAATTAAACTTTAATATCGTAGTTTAGTTTAATGTGCAGGTGCAAATTATGCAACTTCCCCTTATAGAATTCTTGTACATGCTTTAGATCCTGTTTTAGTATGTGAAAAAATAGCATTTACTAGTATTACTAAATATTTATCACCTAAAGAGGTGCTTCAAAATACTATAACAGGAGAAAAAGGAGTAGGGGGAATAGAAACAAGAGGACAGTATAGATTAGGCAGTCCTTTATCTCCATATGACTAAGGATGTGATGAATTATGGAGTGTGTAAAAACTAATATATTAATTGATAACAAAGAAACTACTATTGATGTTGAAAAAGCTACTATGTATGCAGTAAGTGCTATGGATATAGGAGAAATAGAGTATGAAGTTTTAAAATCTATTGTAGTTTTGAAAAGAAGTGAGCTTTTTAAAAAGGTGAAAAATACTCCATATTATGAAAAAAACTATATAGTATCTATTAAGAAAAAGAAAACTAAAAAAATAGTAAAAAAAGCAGTTGAGGATACTAGGGGAGAAGTAGTGCTTTGTAATGAAAAATTAGTGTCTTTATACTATACAATGTGTTGTTCAGGAGCTACTGCTAACTCAGAGGATGTTATAGATGAAAAGCTTACTTATATTAGAAAGGTTTATTGTACAAAGTGTAGCAATAAAGAATCCTTTAAAAGTATAGATGTAAGTGACTTAAAGTCTATAACTAAAAAAGATGTTTTATTTAGAGAAGAAGGTATGGGAATTATATCCAATATAGAAAGAGATGAGGAAGGAAGAATTAAAAGTCTTACAATACTTGGGGAAAAATACTCAGGAAAAGACATAATGAAAAAACTAAGACTTAAAAGTAATAAAATTTATTTTAAAGAAGAGGCAATAGGAATAAAAACACTTGGAGAAGGAAATGGACTTGGAATGTGTATAGAAGGCGCTGAGAGCCTTTATAAAGAAGGGAAAACCTATGAGGACATTATTAAGTATTACTATACTGGAGTAAGCTTTGAAAAGGTAGGAGTGGATATTGCAAATACATTAAGAGGAAAGGTGTTTTTACTAGATCCAGGTCATGGAGGAGAAGATAGTGGAAATACTTTAGGAGAAATTAAAGAAAGCGAATATGTAATGGACATTTCCTTAAAGCTTAAAGAGCTATTAGAAGGAAAAGGGGCGAAGGTTTATTTAACAAGAGAAGATGATAGTAATATAACCCTATCAGAAAGAGCAGATGTAGCTAATAAAATTAAACCTGACTTTTTTATTAGTATTCATTTAAATTCATTTGTTATGCCAGGAGTTAATGGTTGTGAGGCTTATTGCTATTCAGAAGATAATGAGGCTATAGAACTTTCTGATACTATTCTTAGTGAAATAGAAAAATCCACTAGAATTAAGAAAAGAAAAGTTAATATAGGAGATTATTTTATTCTTAGAGAAAGTAAAGTTAATTCAATGATTATAGAGTGTTTTTACTTAACGGGAAACATTGATAATTCTTTGATAAACAAAAAAACAATAGATAATTTAGCAAAGGCATTTTATAGTGGTGTATGCAAGTATTATGATATAATCGAAAAATAAATATTGACATAGGTTTTCAAAATTGATAAAATATAATTTTTATTTGACTTTACCCTCTTTATGATGTATGATTATAATTAAGAAAGAGGGTGCTTAAAATGAAAGGGAAAGATATGCTAGGTGCTATCAAAGAAACTATTAATAACCATGTAGGTGAAAAAGTAGTTTTAAAAGCCAATAGCGGTAGAAAAAAGATAGTTATCAAGGAAGGCATACTAGAGAAAACATACCCTAACATTTTTACAGTAAAACTTCATGACAAAGGGACGACGCAAAGAAGGGTATCGTACAGTTATTCTGATATTCTTACAAGAGTGGTTCAGATAGAATTTAATAGTGCGGTAATATAAACAAACCCCTGAAAGAAATATTTCTTTTAGGGGTTTGTTTTTTCTATATACTATTTGATTAATATAAAATAATATTTCTTCAAAAAAGGGAAAAACCGCCCTTCTGGCGGTTAGTATGGGGTTATGGGTTTGGCAGTTTATTTTATAGGGGGATAAAGAAAGCTATATCGCTTTCTCATTGAGGTATCAACAATTTTATATATTAAATGAAAACGTTATATAAGTCAATATTAATAAATATAATTAAATTTTAAAATGTGTTCAAATTTTTTTAAAAATGAATATAAATATATAAAGTATATTCATTTATAGAAAACGATACCATAAATTTTCTATAAAATCATAAGAATAATGACTGAACTTCATTAATAACTTTTATAATAGCAGGATTAAATTTCTATTTTTTAAAAGGTATTACCTTCTACTTTTGTAGAAAATATTAAACGTAAAAGGAATATATTTGAAATTGTCCTCATAATGTAGTTATAGATAGTTATACCCATTAGGTAGGGAGGGATGAAAATGACAGCTCAGCTTTTAAAAGATACAGTTAATTATGAAAAACTTGTAGGGGAAGGAAAAGGCCAAACAATGGTTGCCCAAGACCTTGTATTATCAGATAGGAGTCCAGAAATTGGGAAAGTACTTAGTATTGACGGAAAAGTTAATATAATTAGTACAGAAACAAGTGAGGAAAGAGTTATAGTTGATGGAAAAGTAACTGTAGACATATTCTATTCTTCACTAGATGATAGTAAGGGAATATATAAATTAAGTTCAACTAATAACTTTACTCAAAATATTAATCTTCCACAAAGTGATCAAGACATGAAAAGTGTTACAAATGCAGAAATAGAACATATTGAATATGAAATAGTGTCTAATAGGAAAATAAAAGTTAATTCTATAATAAATCTAGAAAGTACAGTTTATAATAAAGAAAGCCTTGAAATCGTTGTTGATATGAAAGGGGAAGACATACAGCTGCTTCGTGATAATATAGAGTTTGCTGAATATCAAGGAGAGGATAAAATACAATCAATAGTAAAAATAAATATTGATATTCCTCAGGAAAAAGATGAAGTAAGTTCTATTTTAAAGTCAGATATTAATATTCATAGAAAAGAAATTACAAATACAGAAGATGGCATAAAAATAAATGCATCTGGGACAATAAGGCTTATGTATGATACTAGTAATGAAGATATTCATACAGTAGATGAAGAGTTTTCATTTGAAACAGAAATAAATGGAGTAGAGATAAAAAATAATTCTAAACATAATGTTTCATTTAAAGTAATAGATGTATATGAAAGTATTAGTGAAAATGATGAAGGTGAAAGAAGAAAAGTAGAAATAGAAGCTGTAGTGGATTCTTGTGTAAAATCATATAATACAAAAAATTTACAATCTATAGTAGATGCTTATTCTCCAGATGAAGGATATGAACTTGAAAAAATAAATATTAAATCACTTAGCTTTTATGGAGAGGCTTCTGATAGCCAAACTATAAAAGAAAGAATAAATATAGAAGATGAAGATGAAACTATAAATCAAATAAAATATATTAACTTAAAACCTATTGTAACAGAAACAAAGGTAATAGATGATAAGGTTATAGCAGAGGGAATACTAGAAACTAATATTTTATACTTAGCTGAAGGTGAAAAAGGTTGTATAGCTAATTTAGAAGAGCAAATACCTTTTAAAACTTCAATTGAAATAGAAGGATCTAAAATAGATATGATTCCTATAATAGATGTGAATATTGAACATATATCATTTGATAAGATTTCTAGTAAAGAGGTTGATCTTAAAATAATTTTAAATGCATCTGCTAAACTTTTACAGAAAAAAACATTTGAACTTATAAAAAATGTAGTTGAGGTAGATGTTTCTGAAAATATTAAAAACATGCCTACCTTTGTTATTTATTGCATTCAAAGAGATGATAGTCTTTGGAAAGTAGCAAAAAGATATGCAACAACAATAGAAGATATAGTTAATATAAATAGTATAGAGAACCCAGAAAATATTGCAATTGGAACAAAAATAATAATTCCTAAAAAAACTTTTGTTTATTAAAAGCGTAGCCTTAAGGCTACGCTTTTTTTACTTTTAGGGTATAAATAATTTTATCTTGGCAAAAATACTTAGGTAAATATGTGTAAATGTTATTATTTAAAGAGGTGCAAAATGGATAAAGGGTACTTGGTTATAATAGGTGGAGCTGAAGATAAAGAAAATGAATGTGAAATACTTAAAGAAGTAGTTAGTTTATATAAGAAAAAGAAAGGCTCTTTAGTAATACTAACAGTTGCTACAGATTATCCTGTAGAAGTAGGAGAAGAATATAAAAAAGTATTTAAGTCTCTAGGTGTAGAGGATATTAATATTATCCACATAGAAAACAGAGATATGGCAGAAGATAAAAGTAATATAAAAATTTTACAGTCAGCAGGTTGTATATTTTTTACTGGAGGAGACCAAATTAAAATAACAAGCCTTATAGGTGGAACAAAATTTTATGAATCTTTAAAGGAATTATATTTTAATAAGGTATTAATTGTAGGCACAAGTGCTGGAGCATCTTGTTTATCTTCTACTATGATAGTAGAAGGAGAAGATGATTCTGCTCCTAAAAAATGTGTTATTAATATGTCTCCAGGACTTGATATTATAAGAGGAGTTATTATAGACCAGCACTTTGCTCAAAGAGGAAGAATAGGAAGGCTTCTTTCTTCTGTTGCGCAAAATCCTGAGATTATAGGAATTGGAATAGATGAAAATACAGCAATAGTTATAGAGGGAGAAGACGAATTTAGGGTTATAGGCGAAGGTGGAGTTACAATTGTTGATGGGAATTTTATATCCCATACTAATGTATCAGAACTTTCAAAAGATGAAATACTAGCAATAACAAATGTTAAATTACATATACTGCCTAAAGGTTATGTATACAACCTAAAAGATAAGGCTCCTATTTTACATAATAGGTGTAAGGAGGATAACTATGAAAATCATTGACCAGAAAATATATACAGGAAGAAACATACATAGCCATAGAACATGTATTCAAATAACAGTTGATGTAGAAAACCTTTGTGATACACCAACTAAGGATATAAAAAATTTTAATAAAAGGCTTTTAAAGTACCTTCCAGGTTTAAATGAGCATAAATGTTGTAGAGGATATGTTGGTGGATTTGTTGAAAGACTTAATGAAGGAACATACCTTCCACATGTTTTAGAACATAGCATTATAGAAATGCAATTAATGCTTGGATTTAAAAAAATAAAGTATGGAAAAGCTAGGCAAAAGTATGGAAGTGTATATAATGTGGTTTTTGAATATGAACTTAAAGAAGCAGGAAGTCTTTGTGCTAAGTATGCATTAGAGTTTTTTAATAATCTTATAAAAGATCAGGACTATGATTTAAATAATGCACTTTTAAAAATAGAAGAAAAAATAGTAGATAAAAGATTAGGTGCTTCTACTAAAAGCATATACAATGAAGCTAGAAAAAGAGGCATACCAGTTATAAGAGTTGGAGATGGAAGTGTTCTTCAATTAGGCTATGGTAAATTTCAAAAAAGAATGTCTGCTACAATTACAGATAAAACATCTTGTATAGGTGTTGATATATCCTGTGATAAAGCATTAACAAGAAATATACTTCAAGATATTTGTATACCAGTTCCAGATGGAGGTCTTGCTAAAAATGCTAAAGAGGTTTTAGAAATATGCAGTGACATAGAATATCCAGTTGTTATAAAGCCTATAAATGGCAATAAAGGAAGAGGTATAACTGTTAACGTACAGTGTGATGAAGATGCTAAAGCGGCATATGAAAAAGCATCTACAATAAGTGATAAAGTTGTAGTTGAAAAATATATTGAAGGTAGAGACTATAGACTTTTAGTAGTTGATAAAAAAGTAGTTGCAGCTTCTATAAAAATTCCTCCCCATGTTATAGGTAATGGAGAAGATACTATTGAGCAGTTAATAGAGAGTGAGAACCAAAATCCAAGAAGAGGATATGGTCATGAAAAAGCTCTTACTAAAATAGAAGTTAATAAAAGTATAATTGATTTTTTAACGTCTACTAATAAAAGTTTAGATTATATACCAAAGGCTAACGAAATTGTTTATCTTATAAATAATGCTAATCTATCATCTGGTGGAACATCTAAAGACTGTACTGAAAAAGTAAATAATGAGATTATAGATGTAGCAATAAGATGTGCAGAGGCTGTAGGACTTGATGTTGCAGGTATTGATATTTGTACAGAAGATATAACAAAGCCTTTAAGTGAAACAGGTGGAGCTATTTTAGAAGTTAATGCAGCACCAGGAATTAGAATGCACACAGAGCCTTGTAGTGGAAAGTCTAGAGATGTAGCTTCACATATTTTAGATTATCTTTATAAAGATGAAACAGAAAGAATCCCTGTTATATCTATATCAGGAACAAATGGAAAAACAACAACTACAAGAATGATATCCCATGCACTTTCTTTAAAAGGACTTTTTACCGGAATGACAACTACTAGTGGTATATATTTAGATGGAAAGTGTGTTGAAAAAGGAGATACTACAGGACCTGATAGTGCAAAAGTTGTTTTAATGGACAAAAGAGTTGAAGCAGCTATTTTAGAAACTGCAAGAGGTGGAATTGTAAGAAGAGGTCTTGGATATGATCTTTCTGATGTAGGTGTAATTACAAATATAACAGCAGATCATTTGGGGCTTGATGGAGTTAATACTTTAGAAGAGCTTTGTTATGTAAAATCTTTAGTATTAGAAGCAATAAGAGATGGTGGATATGCTATTATTAATGCTGATGATATTCATGTAAATATATTATCAGAAAGAGTTCCTGAAAAAGTTAATATAATATATTTTTCAAATAGTGAAGATAACCTTATTATTAAAAAACATATGTTAGATGGTAAGGAAGCAGTTTTTTTAAGAGATGACTATATATGTGTTTCTAGAAAAGGTGGAATAGAACCTATAGTTAATATTAAAGAAATACCTTGTACATTAGAGGGAAAACTTTTACACAATATTGAAAATGCTTTATGTGTAACATCTGCTTTAATAGGACTAAATATGGAAAAAGACTTAATAGAAAAATCTTTAAAATCATTTATATCTGACGATAAGTCAAATCCAGGTAGATTTAATATTTATAAGGTTGAAGATTTTAGTGTTATAGTAGATTATGGACACAATATTGATGCATATGAGAAAGTTATAAAATCTTTAGAAAGTCTTAATTATAATAAAACTATTGGTGTTATAGGTGTTCCAGGAGATAGAGATAATAACAGTATTATTGAAATAGGTGAAATAGCAGCTAATGGATTTGATGAAATTCTTATAAAGGAAGATTGCAACAAAAGGGGAAGAGAAGAATTTGAGGTTGCAAATCTTTTAGAAGAAGGAGTTAAAAAAGTTAAATCATCTAATAAATATTCTGTTGTTTTAAAAGAAGAAGAAGCGTTATTTAAAGCAATGGAATCAGCTGGTGAAGGTGATGCAGTTGTTATTTTTTATGAAGACTATGATAAGGTTTTAGAAACAATTAAATCATTTAAATTAAGAAAACAAAGTGAAGGAGCAATATCCTAATTTTAAAACCTATTTTCCTTTATTGGAAAATAGGTTTTAAATAAAATATGTTTAGACAAGCTGTAAATTAATATAAAAATTAAGTTATAATATTATTAAAATATATATAAAGGAATGATATTATGAATGAAATTACTATAGATTGTCCTGCTAAAATAAATTTATCACTTGATATATTAGGTAAAAGAGAAGATGGTTATCATGAAATAAGTACTATTATGCAAACTATATCCTTATATGATAAGGTTAAAATAAAAAAATCTAATGATTTTAGAATTACTGTAAAGGGAGCGAACCTTCCTTTAGATGATAATAATATTGCATTAAAAATTGCTAAAGTAATGATGAAAAAATATAATATTCAAGGTGGAGTAGAAATAAATATAGAAAAAAATATTCCTGTTGCAGCAGGACTTGCAGGGGGAAGCTCAGATGCTGCAGGTGTTATTTTAGGAATCAATGAAATTTACGATTTAAACTTAAGTGATAATGAGTTAATGGATATTGGAGCATTAGTAGGAAGTGATGTTTCATATTTAATTAAAAGAGGAACGGCTCTTTGTACAGGTAGAGGAGAAAAGGTAGAGACTTTAAAATCCTTAACTGGGCATAAAGTTTTAATAGCAAAACCTAATATTAGCGTATCTACTAAATGGGTTTATGATAATTTAAATTTAAAAGCTATAGAAAATAAACCAAACACTAAACTTTTAGTAAGTTTTATTGAAAATAATGATATAGATAGTATTTCTAAAAATCTTTTGAATGTACTTGAAACAGTTACTATCACTAAATATAAAGTTATAGATGAAATTAAGAATTTCATGAAAAACAATGGTTCAATAGGTTCTATAATGAGTGGAAGTGGTCCAACTGTTTTTGGCATTTTTAAAGATGACTCAATAAATTATTGCTTTAATGAATTAAAAAAAGTACATAGTGAAGTATATATGGCAGAAATGACAAATTAAAGTAAAAAGGTTACTGATTATCAGTAACCTTTTTACTTTTTTGAATAGAAACTCTAGATTTAGGATAAATTAAGATATAGTTGGAGGTGGTTGTTTGACGATTAACGGCTTAGTTGAAGTAGTATTTGATTTTAGTGGCGTTTTTATGCTTTTAGTATCTTCGTTTTTACTTCTTTTTATAGATTGTAAGGAGTATAAGAAAAAAGGTTATAAAAAAGAATATAAAATAAGTAAGTTTTTTGGGGTTTTTTATATTGTATTTGGGGTAGGAATGTTTATTTTTGCAAGATTTATTTTAAACTAAGGAGGTGTAAAGGTGAAGTTTTTAAAGTTTGGAGAGAAAAAGGAATTATCTTTTAATTATGAACTAAAAAGTAAAACTAATATTCCTAAAAATATTGATGAAGTAGTAGAGATTTTTAAATCTACATTTAAAGATGCAAATGATCTTGTTTTTAGAGAGTTTACAATAGGAAATGAACGTAAAATAAAGGCATTTTTATGTCAAATAGATGGGCTGTCAGATAAAATGCTTGTTGATGACTTTGTTATGGAGCCTTTAACAGTTGAGTCTAGAAAAATAGATATATCAGTAGATTCAATAAAGGAAACTGTATATAAGTCAATACAAGAGTCTTCTATAGCAGCTGCTGACATGAAAGAAGTAGAGTATATAGAAGAAGCTATGACACTAGTTTTATCAGGGGAAACATTATTATTTTTAGATGGATATGATAAATGTATTATTATAGCGTCAAGATTTTGGCCTGCAAGAAGTCCAAGTGAACCAGTAGGTGAAACTGTAGTTAGAGGGCCGAGAGATGGCTTTGTAGAAACAATAAGATTTAACACTGCACTTGTAAGAAGAAGAATTAGAGATCCTTTTTTAAAAGTTAAACAAACACAAGTAGGAACTAGATCAAAAACAGATGTTGCTTTCCTTTATATTGATGATTTAGTAGACAAAGAAGTTTTAAAAAAAGTTGAGGATAAATTAAAAACAATAGATATAGATGCAATTATAGATAGTGGTTATGTTCAGCAGTTTTTAGAGGAAAAACCTTTAACTCCATTTCCTCAAATTCAAACTACAGAAAGACCAGATGTTGCAGCAGCGGCTATTTATGAAGGTAGAGTAGTTTTAATAGTTGATAACTCACCTTTTGCATTAATTCTACCTGTTACCTTTACTGCATTTTTTCAGTCAGCTGAGGATTATTATATTAGGCCTTTTGTAGCTACAGGAATAAGACTTTTAAGAATAGTTGCTATATTTATAAGTGTTTTAGCACCGGCCATTTATGTAGCATCTACTGCATTTAATCCTGAAATAATACCTGCAAAATTGGCTTTATCGATAAATGCTTCTAGAGAAGGAGTTCCTTTCCCAGCAGTTGTAGAAATGCTTATTATGGAAGTTACCCTAGAGCTTTTAAGAGAAGCAGGTATAAGGCTTCCAAAGCCAATAGGTTCTACTATAGGTGTTGTTGGAGGTCTCGTTATAGGGCAGGCAGCTGTTACAGCAGGAATCGTAAGTCCAATAGCAGTTATTGTTATTGCAATTACAGCACTTGCTACGTTTACAACTCCACATTATGAAATAGAGTCTGCATTTAGATTTGTTAGATTAGGTATGATTTTATTTGCCTCTGTGTTTGGGCTTTATGGAGTTATTTTAGGAATAATACTTATACTAATACATTTAGTTAAAATAGAAAGTTATGGAGTAGCATATTTTGAACCTTTAGCACCATTTAACTTAAGAGACTTAAAGGACAGTATGTTTTTAAGAGTACCTTGGTGCAAAATGAGGGAAAGACCACAGTTTATTAATAATAGTGATAAAGTAAGGCAGGCAGGTGATAATAATGATTCAAAATAAAATAAAAATAGATTCTTATCAATTAGCAATTATTATTATTTCGTTTTCCTTAGGAGTAGGGATGTTAGAGCTTCCTTCTTACATTGGAGAAATATTAGGTAATGAATCTTGGATTGGAACATTATTATCTGGTATTTTAATTATTTTAGCAGTTTTTCTTATGTGTTTAGCTGGGAAAAATTTTAACGAAGGTGGCTTGGTACAAAATAGTAAAGACTTGTTTGGGAAAACAATAGGGATAATTTTAATACTTCCAGTAGCAATAAGCATATTTATTGCAAATGTTATAGAGCTTAAAATGTTTACTATAACTGTAAAGGTATTTTTACTTGATCAAACTCCAGTGCAATTTTTACTTATTCCATTTCTTCTTCTTGTTCTGCTTTTAACTAGAGGAGAATTTAAACATATTATAAGATTTTTATCACTAGTATATCCTTTTATAGTAGTTATAATATTAGGATTAAGTGTATTAACTCTTCCAGGAACAGATTTTTCTAATCTTTTACCTGTATTTCAAAAAACTCCTTTTGAGTATATAGATGGTGTTGGTAGAACTATGTTTGCTGCTATGGGTGTTATGGCTGTGATTATAATGCTTCCATATGCCAAAAAAAGAGACATTAAATCAAGTTTTAAAGCATGTTTTTTAGCAGTATTGTTTTTAATAGTTTTATATACATCTATAACAGTTTTATGTCTTGCAAAACTTGGGGCAAGTGAAAGTAGATGGATAATGTACCCTACAGTAAGTCTTATAAAATCTGCATATATACCAGGTGGTTTTATAGAAAGGCTTGAGGGACTTTTAATGAGTATATGGGTTATTATAGTGTTTGCTACAGTTACTATAACGCTTTATAGTCTTAGTATTTTAGTATCAGATATTTTTAATTTAGTTAATAGAAAGCTTGTAATGACTATAATAATACCTTTACTATATTTAGGTTGTTTTGCTTTAACTAGAACTTTTAAAATGTATTCAGTATCAAATATTAACTCTATAGTTGGTGGATTATATATAATTATTGTACTTCCTATAATATTTATTATTGGATATAAAATAAAAAAGAAAAGAGGTGGATGTTGTGACTAGAGTATTAAAAACTTTTTTAATAACATTTACCTTAATGATATTTTTAACAGGATGTTGGGATACAAAGGAAATTAATGATAGAGCATTTGTAAATGCTATATTTATAGAAAAAAACTTTACAAATAAACCTAGTGAAATGATAGCAAGTAAAGGGTATGAAAATGATAGGGAACAGCTTCTTGTTACATATGGTGTAGTAAGTACTTCAGAGGGAGAAGCAAGTCTTAAAACAGCAACAAGTACTGTAGCTGCAACATCACTTGCAGATGCAGAGGAAAAGCTAGATTCTCAATTAGCAGATAAACCTTTTTTTGGACACACAAAAATAATTGTTTTTGGAAAAGGTATTTTAGAAGATGCTGATCTTATGAAATCTATAATGGATGATTTAGAAAGAAAGGTTCTTATAGATAGAGGTATTAAAATAGTTGCAACAGATAATAGTAATGTTAGTCTTGATGATATAAGACCTGAAACAGAAATTCTTTATTCAAGTTATGCTACAGGTGTTATGAACTCTTCTAATGAAATATCATATGCTCTTTCTATGAATATGGACAGATTTTTTAGGGATATGAGAGAAGGGGAAGGAAAAGGAATGATTCCTATTATAAGAATAGAAAATGGGAACATAAAAATGGATAGAGCAGTTCTTTTAAAAGACTATAAGTTTAAAGAGATTTTGTATCCTAGACAAATTAGAAATGCTAAGGTGTTTTTAGGTAAGGAGCAAAATATAAAAGAATATGTTGATTTAAATGGGGTGCTTACAGCATTTAAGTTAACAAATATAAGAAGAAATATAACTTATATAAAAGGTGGAGATAATCCAAAGTATCATATAGAATATATTTTTGAAGGTGCTATAGAAAACTATGATTTTGAAAAGCAAATATATAATCCTACCAATACTGAAAAAGTTAAGCAAAAGCTTAAACATACTTTAAAAATTCAGTTAGAAGAAGCACAGGATTATTTTCAAAATAAAATAGGCTCAGATTATTTACATTTAGATGAGTTTACAAAAAAGTATCACCCTAAAGAATATAAAAAATATAAAAACTGGGATGAGGCATTTAAAAAAGCGGAAATAAGTTATGGAATAAATGTAGATATAATAGATTTTGGAGATACAAAATAAATAAACCCCTGTTTTAATAAAAAATATTAAAACAGGGGTTTAACTTTTGAAAAAGTGGACAAGATTATAATAACAAGCATTAAGGGGGAAGTAAAATGAGGAGATTTAAAGAAATTTTATTAAATAGAAAAATACAGTTAGTTATAATTTTAATAATTTGTATAAGCGCATCAATAGGAATCTTTTTAAACAAAAAAGATTCTTTAAATAAAAAGGTAATCAGGTTTCATGTTTTAGCTAATAGTGACTCAAATTTAGATCAAACAGTAAAATTAAAAGTAAAGGATAATGTTATTAATTACATACATCCTCTTTTAGAAAAAAGTAGTTCATTAGATGAATCAAGAAAAATACTTAATGAAAATAAAGAAGAGATTATTAGTATTGCAAATAAAACACTTAAAGAAAATGGACAAGATTATGTTGCAACAGCTGAACTAGCAAAGCAGCAATTTCCAGTTAAAAGTTATGGAAATATAGTATTTCCAAGTGGTGAATATGAAGCATTTAGAATTTTACTTGGGAAAGCTGAAGGAAAAAACTGGTGGTGTGTAATGTTTCCACCTTTATGTTTTGTAGATGTGAAAAATGCAGTTGCAGATGAGACAATGGAAAAAGAACTTAAAAAAACATTATCAAATAGTGAAATAGAAAGTATAAGTCAAAATAATAAAGAGGAAAAAACTAAATTTAAATTTAAATCTGTAGAGGTTATAAAGGATTTGATGAAAAAATAGGTATTGTTATTTTTATTTAACAATACCTTTTCCATATTCATATATAAGTTTTGATATATTTTGTGTTGCATAAGGTTTGGCTTTTTCCTCAGCCATTTGCCTCATATGGTTTAGTCTAAATGTACTTTCAGAAAACTGATATAAAAGATTTATAATATTATCGCATTCTTTAGCTTTTGCAGCTATTCCGTTATTTATAAGATAATCTGCATTTTTTTCTTCTTGTCCTGGAATAGTAGATGTAATTATCATAGGTAATTTTTTAACTAGTGATTCAGCTACTGTAAGTCCACCAGGTTTTGAAATTAAAATATCACTTGCACTCATAAGTTCTGAAACCCTATCTGTATATCCAAAAATAACTGTTTCTTTAAGAGTTCTAGATTTTAAGCAATTAAGTTGATTTTTAAGTTTATTATTTTTTCCACAGCAAATAATAAACTGTATATCAAGGCTACTAAAACACAGCTCTTTATATATTTTTGTAATATTTCCTATACCAAGGCCTCCACCCATAAGTAAAAGAGTAAGTTTATTAGGGGATAGACCTAATTCTTTAAGTACAGACTCTTTATTAATAGGGTTTAAAAACTCATTTGATATTGGTATTCCAAATGGATAAATTGTATTTAAAGGAACTCCTTTTTCTTTTATTTCCCAAAGAAAATCCTCATGTGGAACAACATATGCATCTATACAATTGTAAAACCAAAAAGCATGTGGTGCATAATCTGTTAAAATTGCAACTACTGGAGTTGATATTTTTCCTTTTCTTTTAAGTATAGATAACATTTCTACAGGAAAAGGATTTGTACAGTATATAACATCAGGTTTTTTTTCAAGTATTAAGTTTTTTAATTTTACAGATAAAATATCATTTATAAACTCAGAAAAATGTGAAACACTATCATCATGCTCAGCATAAGCATATAATTTTCTATATAAAGACGGAATACTTTTAACACTTTTTAAGTAACTTCCTACTATTAGCTTATCTAAAATCGGGTTTATGTATTTAAATGTATCGAATATCTCTACTTCTACATTTTCATAATTTTTTTCAAGACATTCCTTTATAGATTCTGCAGCTTTATTATGCCCATTTCCTGCTGCAACAGTTAGTGCTAGAATCTTCATTTAATCATCTCCTTATTATAATGATGAGATAAAAATTAACCGCTATATTATATTACCATATTATTATTTATTTGAAATTACAAATTTGT
>JAEWEN010000009.1 GCA_023389275.1 Bacillota bacterium | reverse complement strand
AATAAAAGAAAGTATACCTGAGGTTAAAAGTATTATACAAAATATAAATTCTAAAAATACAAATGTTGTTTTAGGAAAGGTATGTAAAACTATTTGGGGAAAAGATACTATAGAAGACTATATAGGTGATTTAAAGTTTTCAATATCTCCACTATCATTTTTCCAGGTAAACCCTGTTCAAACAGAAGTACTTTATAACAAAGCACTAGAATATGCAGACCTTAAAGGTGAGGAAACAGTATTTGATGCATATTGTGGAACAGGTACAATATCACTATTTTTAGCTAAAAAAGCTAAAAAAGTATATGGAGTAGAAATAATAGAAGAGGCAATAGAAAATGCTAGAGAAAATGCAAAAAATAACGGAATAGAAAATGCAGAGTTTTTTGTAGGGGAAGCAGAAAATGTTATACCAAAAATAATAAACAGTGGTGTAAAACCAGATGTAGTTGTAGTAGACCCACCTAGAAAAGGTTGTGACGAAAAGCTATTAGTAGCTATAGCTAAAGCAGAACCTAAAAGAATAGTATATGTATCATGTGACCCAGCAACACTGGCGCGTGATATGAAAACATTAAAGGAATTAGGATATGAAGCTACAAAAGTACAGCCTGTGGATATGTTCCCAGAAACAGCTCATGTAGAGACAGTAGCTAGACTAGAAAGAAAATAAAAAAAGAGCCTTGAGAAATCAGGGTTTTTATTTATATGGAAGGCAGATGCATAAAGAAAGATAGTAAATATATTAAGTAGACAGTATGAATATGCTGTCTTTTTTTATAAACAAATATAATTATTTGCATAATCTAATCTTATTAAAAGAACATTTGAATTTTAGGGGATTAACCATTTTAAAAAAGAATCAGAGTTTTAATTTAAAATAGAATTTAATCCATATAAGATTGATAAAACACAATTTTATATGATATAGTATGAGAATTAGGAGGGAAGAATATGGCATTAAATTATAAACCTTTGTGGATACAGTTGGTTAGAAAAAATATAATAAAAGTCGACTTAATAAAGATGGCTGGACTCACTACAAACGTGATGGCAAATATGGGTAAAAATCAACCAATATCAATGAAAAATTTAGAGAAAATATGCAAAGCATTAGATTGTACTCCTAACGATGTTTTTTCCTTTGATGATTAGACTGAAGAGATAATCTCTAATGAATTTGAAATTTATGGAGGATAAAGCATTATGAATGATTTAAAAACAGATATTTTAGAAGAAAAATTTTTAGATTGGGATAGAGATGTTCTCAAAATATTATTGAGTGATAAGACGACAAGAAAAAATATAATATGGGCAACAGATGATTATGAAATATTAGGATATGGATTTGAAGCAAAAAGTGAAATACAGATTGAAAATATAACAGGTTTATATTCGAAGATAATTCGACCAAGAGTAGCAAAAGAACAAAAAAGACGAGACAGTAGAACAAAAGAAAAGGCAGAAGTTTTTACACCATCTTGGGTTTGCAATTTACAAAACAACCTTGTAGATGAGCAATGGTTTGGAAAAAATAATGTTTTTAATATTGCACAACAAGGAAAATGGATTACTAATATGAGTAAAATTCAATTTCCTAAAGATAAGACAAGGTCATGGGAAAACTATGTTGACTCTAAAAGAATGGAAATAAGTTGCGGGGAAGCGCCTTATTTAGTCAGTAGGTATGATACAGTTACAGGGGAATTTATAAGTATTAAAGATCGTATTGGATTATTAGATAGGAAAATGCGGATAATTAATGAGAATACTGAAACTTATGATGATTGGATAAAATGGGTTGTAAGAGCCTTTGAAAGTATATATGGTTATGAGTATCAAGGTGATAATCTATTAATTGCAAGGGAAAATTTGCTATATACTTTTGCTGATAATCTTAACTTTAAATTTAATAGATATGCAAATTCTGATGAACTACGAAAAATAGCTAATATCATTGCTTGGAATATATGGCAAATGGATGGAACTAGCTACACAGTTCCATATGGAGCAATAGAAGAAAAAAGTAAGCAACTTTCTTTGTTCGAAGAAATGGAAGTTACAGAGTTTAAAGAAGTTTATTGCAGAATAAAAGATTGGAGAGCAAATCAAAGTATAGAGTTTATTTCATTACTAGGGGGAAATTAAATATGAATAATACATTTGAAAATCCTTTTGAGTATAAAGTTATTTATATTTTTGAAATAAGAGATGAAATTCATAGAGGATTACTAAAAATAGGAGATACAACTTTAAAAACAAATAAATCAATAGATAAATTAGCACCTAATTCTAAGGAGTTAAATCAAGCTGCGCTCAAAAGAATAAAAGCTTACACTAATACTGCAGGGATAGAACCTTATTTGTTACATACTGAATTAGCAATAAAGTCTGTTAAAGATAAGAAGGGACAAAATCAAATAAAGCCTTTTAGAGATTATGATGTTCATAGAGTTTTAGTAAATTCAAAAATAGATAAAAAAATCTTAAAAGGATCCTCGAGTAAAGAATGGTTTGAAGTTGATTTAAAAACAGCAATAAAAGCAATCAAATCAGTAAAAGATAATCAGGCTAATTTGTCTAATGAAAAAGTAGATGGATTTACACCTATTATATTTAGACCAGAACAACAAAAAGCCATCGAGGATACCATAAAGAATTTTAGGAAATCAGATAGAATGTTATGGAATGCTAAAATGAGGTTTGGAAAAACTTTATCGGCACTACAGGTTGTAAAAGATATGCAGTTCAAAAAAACTATAATTATTACTCATAGACCAGTTGTAGATGATGGTTGGTATGAGGATTTTACAAAAATATTTTATGATGACATTAACTATATTTATGGTTCTAAAAATAGTGGTTATACAGTTGATGAGTTATTGATGCAAAATAAAAATTTTGTTTATTTTGCATCAATACAAGATTTAAGAGGTTCAACGGTTGTTGGAGGAAAGTTTGATAAAAATGATAAGGTATTTAGCTTAGACTGGGACTTTGTTATTGTTGATGAAGCACATGAAGGAACAACAACAGCATTAGGAAATGATGTAATAAAAAACATTGTAAAAGAAAATAGTGAGCATACTACAAAATTTTTAGCGTTATCTGGAACACCATTTAATATCATGAACAACTTTGACGACAATATTTACACTTGGGACTATATTATGGAGCAAGAGTGTAAAAATGAATGGGATACTATACACTTTGGTGACTCTAATCCTTATGATGAATTACCTGAACTTAAAATTTATACCTATGATTTGGGGAAATTAGTAAAAAGCAAGAACTATGTAGAACTTGAAGATAAAGCTTTCAATTTTAGAGAATTTTTTAGAACATGGGTCGGAGATATATCTGTTGATAGACAAACAATGCCTTCTACTGCTGAAGTAGGGGACTTTGTTCATGAAAAGGATATTATTAGTTTTTTGAATTTAATTACAAAGGAAGACGATGAAAGTCATTATCCATATTCTAATTTTAATTATAGAGAAATATTCAAGCATTCTTTATGGTTGATACCAGGTGTTAAGGAGGCAAAAGCTTTAAGTAAATTGATGTACAAACACCCTGTTTTTGGGAGTGGGGCATTTAACATAGTTAATGTTGCAGGAGATGGGGATGAAGAAGAAAAAAGTGAGAATGCTTTAACCAAAGTTCGAGAAGCTATTGAAAGTGCAGGGAATGGTTATACCATCACACTTTCTTGTGGAAGATTAACAACAGGTGTAACTATTCCTGAATGGACTGGAGTATTTATGCTTTCAGGTTCCCATTCAACTTCAGCAGCTAATTATCTACAAACTATTTTTAGAGTACAATCACCATGCAAAAAAGATGGAAAAATTAAGAGATATAGTTATGTGTTTGATTTTGCACCAGACAGAACTTTAAAAATGGTAGCTGAAGCAGTTGCTTTATCTACAAAAGCTGGAAAAACTACTGGTGGAGATAAGAGAATACTTGGTAAATTTTTAAATTATTGTCCGGTTATTTCTATTGATGGAACAATAATGAAGCAATACAATACAAATAACTTGCTGCAACAATTAAAACGAGCATATGCTGAAAGAGCTGTTAAAAATGGTTTTGATGATACAAATTTATACAACGATGAATTGTTAAAGCTTGATGGCGTTGCTTTAGATGACTTTAAGGAATTAAAGGGAATTATAGGGACATCTAAGGCGCAATCAAAAACAAAAGATATAGATTTAAACAATCAAGGATTTACAAATGAAGAATATGAAGAATTTGAAAGGATTAATAAAAAGCCTAAGCGAGAGCGTACACCTGAAGAACAGGCTAAAATAGATGAACTAAAAGAAAGAAATAACAATAAGCAAAGTGCAATTTCAATATTACGTGGAATATCCATTAGAATGCCTTTGCTTATATATGGTGCTGATATTCCATTTGAAGATGATTTAACAATTGATAAATTTTTAGATGATAATATTATAGATACAGCTTCTTGGGAAGAATTTATGCCATCAGGTGTAACAAAAAATGTTTTTCAGAAATTTATCAAATATTATGATCAGGAAATATTTATTGCAGCAGGAAGAAAAATTAGGAATATAGTAAAATCTGCAGATGAATTATCTCCAATTGAGCGTGTTAAGAAGATAGCAGATTTATTTTCTTGTTTTAAGAATCCAGATAAAGAAACTGTGCTTACACCTTGGAGAGTGGTAAATATGCATATAAGTGATTGTCTAGGTGGCTATGATTTTTATGATACAGATCATAATGCCCTTATAGAAATTCCTAGATATGTTAATCGTGGAAAAGTTACAGAAGACACATTGGGAAATTCTAATGCACAAATATTAGAAATAAATTCTAAGACAGGACTATATCCTTTGTTTGTTGCATATAGCATTTTCCGTAGTAAATGTAGCGAATACAAGGAAACAGATATGACTCAAGAACTTGAAGAAAGACTGTGGGCAGATACCATATCAAATAATGTGTTTGTCATTTGTAAAACACCTATGGCAAAATACATTACAAAACGAACATTAGTAGGGTATAAAGATATTCCTATTAATGCGCATTACTTTGATGATTTAATCAATATGATGAAAAATAAACCAAAGCAATTTGCTGAACGTGTACTGAAACCAAGCTATTGGAAAAAGAAAGGGGTTGAAAAAATGAAATTTGATGCTATCGTAGGTAATCCACCATATCAAGTGATGGACGGTGGGGCACAGGCAAGTTCAAAGCCTGTATATCATCATTTTGTTCAAAGTGCAAAAGCATTAAATCCAAATTATACATCATTTATAATTCCTACACGTTGGTATGCCGGTGGGAAAGGATTAGATGAATTTAGAGATGAAATGTTAAATGATGTTCATTTATCAGTTCTTCATGATTGCTTAACACCAGAACAAATATTTCCTAATACTAATATAAGAGGTGGAGTATGTTATTTCTTATGGGATAAAAACTACAATAATCAAAATGATTTGATTCGTGTTATTACTCATGAAAACAATAAAATAATTAGTGATACAATGCGTCCTTTAAAATTAGATGGTGTAGAAATTTTTATCAGAGATGGAAAATCTATTGATATAATAAATAATATATTTAAAAGTCAAGATACGGATAGTATGTCTTGTATTATATCATCATTAAGACCATTTGGATTCAGAGGTTATTTTATTAAAGATAAGAGATTCCATGTAGATAAAATAAATATACAAGAACCAATAATTTGTTACGGAAAAGGTAAAATAGTTGGATACATAGAAAAAGCAGAGGTAAAAGTGAATGTTAACTGGATAGATAAATGGAAAGTTTATATTCCTAGGGCGAATAACATAGGAACCGAATTAAAGGATGATAATTTAAATGCCTTTATTGGTAAGCCGAATACGATATGTACAGAGTCATATATAGTAGTTGGTGCAGAAATGAATTTAGATGAGTATTCTAGCAAGAATTTAGTAATATATCTTAAAACTAAATTTGCACGATATCTACATAGTTTAGCAAAAGCAAGTCAAGATGCAACATCTAAAACTTTTAAATTTGTTCCACTGCAAGATTTTACAGCCAAATCAGATATTAATTGGTCTGCTGGAATTTCTGATATTGATAAACAATTATATAAAAAATATGGTTTAAATCAAGAAGAGATAGATTACATTGAAATGAAAATTAAGCCAATGTAAAAATAATATATTATATATGTTTTTTGTTAGTGGAAAGGGATGGAAAAATATTGTGGTAAAAAGAGGGAAAAACATAAATTTATACTTAATGGATGGAGATGCTAATGGACGAATTAAATGTACATTAGCTAATTGGACAGGCATAGTTTATAAGATACCTCGTACTGAATTAGATAAATGCAAAGAACGTGATGATTTAAAACAAAGTGGAGTCTACTTTTTATTTGGTACATCTGAACAAACTGAAAAAAATGTTGTTTATATAGGGCAAGCAGGAGCAAGAAAAAACGGTGAAGGTATTTTAAATCGCCTTATGGAACATAAGAGAAATCCAGAAAAAGACTATTGGACTGAAGCTGTTGTTTTTACTACTTCAAATAATTCTTTTGGCCCAACTGAAATAAGCTATTTAGAAAATAGATTTGTCAATATTGTACTTGCAGCAAATCGTTATGATATAAAAAATTTAAATGATCCGGCTTCTGGTAATATCACGGAAGAAAAAGAGAGTGAATTAGAGGAATTTATAGATTATGCAAAATTAACTATGGGTACTTTAGGTCATAAAGTTTTTATTCCTTTAACTAAATCAGAAACATTTGAGCATGAAGACCAGCAAGAAGAACAAGAATTAGTTTTTTATTTAAAACGTAAAAGTAAAAAAAGCAATTGTACGATAGAGGCATCTTGTAAGCAAACAACAGAAGGATTTGTTGTTTTAAAAGGAAGCCATATTGAAGTAATTGATTCAGAAAGTATTCCGGTTGGTATTAAGAAAAGAAGAAAAGCAGCAGAAATTGATAAAAATCATATTCTAATGAAAGATGAACTATTTAATAGTCCATCTTATGCAGCAGCTTTTGTAATTGGCGGACATGCAAATGGACTAATTGAATGGAAAAATGCAGAAGGAGTTACATTGAAAGAGTTAGAAATTTAAAGTGAATACACTTTAAATTCATCTAAACTAGAGACAAATAAAAAATGCCAATATATTTTTAGGTTTAAACAATCATTATCAACTGGAAAGTAGTGCAAGTTTGAAGAGTTTTGTTAATTTTGAACATTATTTATAAAAAATTAAATAATATATAAAATAAAATTTTAATTATGTTACTCATTTTCTTATACATTCTTTTATATAGAAAATTTTTACAATATATTTGACATTTTATGTAGAAATAATATTGTATTTCTATATTCTCTATGTTAAAATACCGTGTTATTTGTAAAAAAATAAATAGAAGGAGTGTTTTTAAGAAAATGAATATGATATCTATAGGGGTTTTATTAGATTGTATAAGTGTTCTTATAGGGATACTTATAGGATGTATAATGAGAAAAAGAATAAGTGATTGCTTAAAACAGTCAATGAATATTATTTTTGGAATTGCAGCTATGGCAATTGGAATGTATTCTATAAACAGACTTGTATATCTTCCAGCACTAGTTCTTTCTTTAGTTTTTGGAGGATTGATTGGTGAGTGTTTACATATAGAAAGAAAGCTAAAAGGAAGTATATATTCGGTTTTGCAAAAAATGAATTTTAGAATACAGGAAGATAAAGAAGCTTACTTACATTTTTATGTACTTGTAACTGTAACTTTTTGTGCAAGTGGAACTAATATTTTTGGAGCTATAAACGAAGGAATCTCAGGAGATTACTCTATTTTATTGTCTAAAGCAGTTATGGATATATTTGCTGCTGCTATTTTTGCAGCAACATTAGGTAAAGCAATGTCTTTAATTGTTTTACCACAATTTATTATTCTTAACTTATGCTTCCTATTTGCAAAGACATGCATACCATTTATAAATCAAACAATGCTTGCAGATTTTGTTGCAATGGGAGGATTGCTCACATTTGTATTAGGACTAAGTATTGCAAAGATAAAAGATATTAGTGTAGCAAATTTACTCCCTTCCCTTGTGTTGATTATGCCTTGTTCTTACCTTTTTTCTTTATTCATGTAATATTTGCTTATATTTTAAACTAAGTAATACCTGAAATATATAATAAGGTGAAAAAATAGGCTTGCATATACATAGAAGATATTATAAATAATTAAATTTAAGTTTTAAGTGTAAATGGAGAGGATATAACTTATGAGAATTATTATTTCCCCTGCAAAAAAGATGAAAATAGATAATGATGATATTTTTCATAATAATCTTCCAAGATTTATAAATTGTACGGAGGTTCTTTTATCATATTTAAAAGGTTTAAGTTATGATGATTTAAAGTCAATATGGAAGTGTAATGATAAAATAGCTACTTTAAATTATGAAAGAGTTCAAAATATGGATCTTTATAATAACTTAACACCTGCAATTCTTTCATATGAAGGGATTCAGTATCAGTATATGGCACCTAGTGTATTTAAGACAAAGGAATATGAATACATAGAAAAGCATTTACGTATTTTGTCTGGTTTTTATGGTTTGCTAAATCCTTTTGATGGAGTTATTCCTTATAGGCTAGAAATGCAAGCAAAGCTTGGAGGAGATAATTTAGATTCACTTTATAAGTTTTGGAATAGCAAACTCTCTGATCAGCTTTTTTCAGAAAGTAATTGTATTGTAAACTTAGCATCTAAAGAATATAGTAAATGTATTTCAAGTTACTTAAATGAAAATGTAAAGTTTATTACTTGTGTTTTTGGAGAAATTATTAAAGGGAAGGTAGTTGAAAAAGCTACACAAGTGAAAATGGCTAGAGGTGAGATGGTAAGATTTATGGCTGAAAACAATGTTAAAGATGTAGAAGAAATAAAAAGTTTTAATAAGCTTAATTATACTTTCACTAATGATTTATCAAATGAAAATACATATGTTTTTATAAAAAATTAGTATATAAACCAGTTAAAGTAGAATACAAGAACTTTAGCTGGTTTTTTGATACAATAATGTATGGAAAATATTTATAAGTTTTATTATACAAGATTAAATAAAAGGGGATAATTATGTGCAGTATATTTGGAAAACTTGAAGGGGAAAAGTTAATTATAGGGAAAAATTTTGATTGGGTTCAGTATGGTGGAAATGTATGTTTTATTCCTTCATATAGAAGTTATGGAGTTAATACTATAGGATGCTGTTTTATTGAGCAAATGGGAAGAGATAGAGCCTATGAGGGAATGAATGAAAAGGGGCTGATTGTAAGTGCTATAGCTCTTCCAACAATGGGAGAAGAAGAAAGAAAGTTAACGCCACTTAAAATGAATAGCTTAAGTATGGTTAGATATATTTTAGAAAGAGCTTCAAATGTAGAAGAGGCAATGTACATAGTAAAAAGTTTTACTATAGATTATAGAATAAAATATGGATGGCCAAAGGTTCAATATTATTTTGCAGATGATAAAAATAATATTGGAATATATGAAGAAGGGGTTTATGAGGAAATTACAAAGTTAAATACAGGTGAGTATAAGTTTTTAACTAATAAATCAGTTAAAAGTAATATTTCATGTGTTCGTAATGAAAAAATAGAAGAGTTTTTAAGTGAAAATAAATCTTTAGGAGAAAAAGAGTGTATAAATATATTATCTTTAGTAAAGCAAGAAGATTTAACTGCTTGGAGCACGATATATGATGTCCAAAATAAAAAGTTTTCTTTATTTATAGAACAAAATTTTGAAAACAAATATGAATTTGACTTGAAAAGGTGTTTAAGTAAAGGGGAATTTTCTATAGATTTTGCAGAGTTAAAGTTAAATACTAAGGTTATGAGTAGAAAAAGAAATAATGGATATTGTAGTTTAGAAGTTTTTTAAATATAAAGAAGTAAGGTT
>JAEWEN010000126.1 GCA_023389275.1 Bacillota bacterium | reverse complement strand
ATTTGCACTCCTCTAATACAGTTGCGAGACAGTGCAGGATTCTAACCTGCTTCCTAATTAAGCTTTAGCTTACATTTGCATTTTACTATTTACTTTTTTAAAAACCTTTATGATATTTTCCATATCTTAAAAATTTTATCACAATTATAGATGCAAAGCAATTTAGGCCCTTTGTTTTTAAATTAATTTTATGATTTAATAATTTATATATTATAAGGCAAAATAATTGTAAAACATAAGATAAGGAGAAATCATGAGTATTAAAAAGTTTAAAAACATAAGAAGAATATCATTTATTTGCTACTTAATAGCAGCAGCATTTGCTGTTATGTGTAAAAGATACGATATTATATTTATAATTCCTACAGCTATATTTATTTCACTTGGGGTATTTATAGATTTTAATTTTCATAGATGTCCACATTGTAAAAAGCATATTAATTCTAGAGTCAAATTAAAAAAAGAAATAAAATGCCTATATTGTAATAAGATTATTAAATAAATTCTCAAGATTACTGCTATATATAACAGTAATCTTTTAATTTTTCACAAATATTTGAATTATTGGAAATTATAGGGTAAAATTATATAATACCAAAGAAGATTACTATTGTTTTTATTTATCACCAAAACTTATCTAAAGGAGTGATCTTTATGGAAATGATCAAAGGTATTTTACTTCTTCTTTTTGTTTTAGCCTTATTCTCACTTTTCAGTATGAAAGCCCCTAAAGGCTCACAGGCTATGTCAGGACTTGCTAATGCAGCAGTTGCTAGCTTTTTAGTTGAGGCTATACACTCATACATTACAGGTGATTTTTTAGGCATACAATTTTTAAAAGATGTTGGAACCTCTGCAGGTTCTATGGGAGGAGTTGCCTCTGCAATTCTAGTTCCTATAGCAATGGGAGCAAACCCTATATTTGCAGTTGTTGCAGGTCTTGCACTTTCAGGTTATGGAATACTTCCAGGATTTGTTGCAGGATATATTGTAGGGTTCTTATCACCTTTAATTGAGAAGTATTTCCCAACAGGAATAGACGTAATTGGTGGTGCAATACTTATTGCTCCACTATCAAGAGGAATAGCTTACATTATAGATCCTGTTGTAAATTCAACTCTTGTTAATATTGGTGATACAATTTCTATTGCATCACTGCAATCTCCGATGATAATGGGATTCTTACTAGGTGGAATATTAAAAATAATATGTACGTCACCATTAAGCTCTATGGCTCTAACAGCTATGCTTAACCTTCAAGGTCTTGCAATGGGTATTGGAGCAATAGCTTGCTTTGGAGGATCATTTACAAATGGTATGGTATTCAAAAGATTAAAACTTGGAAACAATGCAAACGCTGTAGCGGTTATGCTTGAGCCGCTAACTCAAGCACCGCTAGTTACTAGAAATCCACTTCCAATATATTGTTCAAACTTTTTTGGAGGAGGATTTGCAGGTATGGCAGCTGCATACTTTGGAATTATAAACAATTCACCTGGAACAGCATCACCTATTCCAGGACTTTTAGTTCCATTTGCATTTAACGATCCAAGCAAAGTTCTTATGGCATTAGCCTTTGCAGCTGTTGGTGGAACTATTGCTGGATATGTAGGAACTACAGTATTTAAAAAAATAGGATACAAACCTGTTGTACCAGAAGAAACACAAAAAGCTTAAAAAAAGGGGTAATTTACCCCTTTTTTACTTTATATTTAGTAGCTTTTAATTTTAAATAAATATATTTTACTTAACTTATTTTATTATATATAATCTAAATAAGCTCTAATAATATTTTATTTAAATAGTTTAATGAAGTCTTGAGATGTTACTACATCACCTAAAACATAATCTATGTTTTTTAGGAAGCTTGTGTGCAAACTTTGGTCGGTTCCTGCAACACAATCTTCAAGTACTATAGCATGCATATCTCTTTGCTGTGCATCTAAAGCAGTAGCGTAAACACATACATTTGTTGCTGCTCCAGATATTATTAGAGCCTTTTTATTTAATCCTTTAAGAAGTATTTCAAGATCTGTTAAATAAAATGAGCTGTAACGTCTTTTATATATTATAAAATCCTTATCAGTTGGAGCAAGCTCGTCTACTATTTCTACTCCCTTTGAACCTTCTATACAGTGTTCTGGTTCATCTCTTTCAAGTTCCATTCCAAAATCTACTTTACTTGGTCTATGAATTTCTTTTGTATAAATTACAGGTATATTTTTTTCATAGCAAAACTCTTTCATTTTTAAAATGTTAGGTATTAAATCTCTACCTCCAACACATTCTATTGGCGCGCCTTCACTTATAAAGTCTGATTGCATATCAATTATTATAAATGCACAATCCTCAACTTTAACTTTGTGTAAATTGTTTACTGACATATTAAATTCCTCCCTAAAATTTTTATGTAAACCTTAAAAGGTTATACTCCTAAAAGTCTTAAAACTATTCCAGCAAGCATTCCTACAAATGGATCTACTGTAGCTGTAATAACAGCAGTTACTCCACCTATCATTGAATTTCCACTTAAAGCTACTTGTGCATTACCTGGGAATACTACAAATGTACCTAGTACAAATAAAAATCCTGCAACTGCACTTATAGGAACAAGTTTTCCAAATTTCATAAATAATTTAGATGCTATTATTATAGCTGCAAGTGCCATTAAAAGTATTCCTGCTGAAATTGGATGAGGTGCTGTTGCTGTTGCTGAAATTATAGCTGAAAGCGGTGCTCCTCCAAATACTCCACTAACTGCAGTTGATACCCCTCCTAGTATAGAAAGCTTGTCTATATTTGGAGTAACATTTGCCATACCTGATGTTATTGTTCCATAGGATATATTTCCTCCTATTTGAAGCATAACAACCGCAAGTGTACCTCTTAAAACATTTTTGTTAAAAGTAGGTTTCATAAGCTTTAAAGATTTAAATCCTTTGTACTCATGTTCCTCCTCAACAGGTTTGTCTTTAACAATATAGGTATTTGCTATTTTATAAGCAATAGATGCAACAATAACACTTATAACACATGTATAAATTAAGTTATTTGTTGTTAGCCAAACTATTAATGCTACAGCTAAAGAAACTACCCCAGAATAAATTTCCTTTCTAAAAATCTCAAGAGCAGTTTTAACTAAAATTACTCCTACCCCTGCAAGCATTCCATATAAAACATCTGGTCCTATAAAATCAACTATTGTTCCAAGTGTACCTGTTAGTCCAAATACAATCATAATAATACCAGAAAAAAGTATCATAGAAACTCTTTCTCGCACATTTTTTCCTAGTCCACCTGCAAGTACAGTTGTTTCTGCTTGAAATGAAACAGGTGTTGGAATCTGAAAAATAGCTGCTCCTATTGCTGCAATACCAAAACCTATTGCTGTTGGTATTGCTTCAAATCCATAAAAAAGTGCAAGAAGTCCTTGTGGTAATGAATCAAAAAGTACACCTAATGATGAAAGTATATCTGTAAAGTTCATCATTATCTCTCCTTTCCTTTTAGAAATATTCACAGAATATTCTAATAATAATTAATGGACAATTACTTATGTTAAAGCACTCTCCATTTAAAGGTCTTTAAATTTTAAACTCATCACCACCTTTATATAATTTTAGGTATTAAAAAAGCCGATAACTCGAGCAATCTCTGCCCAAGCGATCGGCTATTTTAGTCACACTCCACGTGGTAAACCCCACTAAAATCGCTAGTTATGTGACTAGCAAAAAAATTTATAATGTAATTCTAAGTTGCGTTTAGTTTTATTATATATAATTTTACTATTTTAGACTTATTTCGTCAATATATTTACAATGAATTATCAAAATATTTCTATATTTAACTTAAACTTTCTAAGTAATTAATAAATTTTATAACTTCTTCTTTAGGAGTTGCCCATGAAGTAATAAATCTTACTACCCACTTATTGTCTTCAATTTCTTCCCAAGGAGTTACAGCATAGTTTTCTTGAATTTTTTCTAAAACACCTTTAGGCATTATTACAAATGTTTGATTACTAGGTGAGTCTACTTTCATTTCATATCCTAAATCTTTTAGTCCCTCTCTTAATAAACAAGACATTTCATTTGCATGACTTGCTAGGCTTTCATATAGATTGTCTTTAAAAAGCTGTATAAATTGACAAGCCATAACCTTGCTTTTAGAAAGCATAGCTCCTCTTTGCTTTATATGCCATCTAAATTGACTTTTCAAACTATCATTACAAATAACAATAGCTTCTCCATACATAGCACCATTTTTAGTTCCACCTATGTAAAAACCATCACAAAGACTTGTTAAATCACTGTACTTTATATTGTTTCCTAAAGCTTGCATGGCAGAACCAAGTCTTGCTCCATCTATAAATAAATATAAGTTATTTTCTTTGCAAAATTCATATATATTTTCAATTTCTTCTTTTTTATATATTGTTCCAAGCTCTGTTGGGTTAGATATATAAACCATTTTAGGATATGGAGTAAGCTCTGATTGATATTTATAGAAAACCTTTTCTATATTTTCTCTTTGTAGTTTTCCATCTTTAGTTTCTATAGTATATACTTTGTGACCTGTAGCTTCTATAGCCCCTGTTTCAAAGTCTACAATATGACCAGTTTTAGCACTTATAACAGCTTCATGTGGTCTTAAAAATGCAGATATTGCAATAAGATTTGTTTGAGTTCCTCCACTTATAAAATGTATATCTACATTGTCATCTTGAAGTTTTTTCTTTATTAAACCTACCGCTTCCTTAGTATATTCGTCATTTCCATAGCCTTCTGTTTGTATCATATTAGTTTCTATAAGTTTTTCTAATATACTTGGATGTGCGGTTTCACTGTAATCATTTTTAAAGCTAAACATTAATTCCCCACTCTTTCTTTAGTTAGTTTTTCACTAAAAATTTAGATATTTTATTATATCAAAATTACTACCTGTGTGAAAATACTATTATAACCATGTATATTATTTTAATACAAAAAATAAAAAAGCTATCTCAAAATGAGATAGCTTTTGGAGCCGGCAATAGGATTTGAACCCACGACCTACTGATTACAAGTCAGTTGCTCTACCAACTGAGCTATGCCGGCATATAAATGGCGACCCAGAAGGGGCTCGAACCCTCGACCTCTGGCGTGACAGGCCAGCACTCTAACCAACTGAGCTACTGGGCCATTTATGGTGGAAACAACAGGGATCGAACCTGTGACCCCCTGCTTGTAAGGCAGGTGCTCTCCCAGCTGAGCTATGCTTCCATATTGGTGACCCCTAGGGGAATCGAACCCCTGTTACCACCGTGAAAGGGTGGTGTCTTAACCGCTTGACCAAGGGGCCATACCCTTGCTTATAGGGCATTTGCCCTATCGACAAGAATTATAATACAATAAATCCTATTAAATGTCAACATAGTTTCTAAAAATTTTTTAACTTTTTTTTAATACATATTTTGTAATTTATATTTAATTTACTATATATTTTCGTTATACTAAATGTGTATATAAAATAAAGGAGGAAATAATGAATTGAAAAGTAATGCATATATAGTATTTAGTATTTACTTAACATCATTATCACTTGTTTTTTTTGTATTAAGTTTATGTTTTCAGCTAAAATACTGTTTTATAGTATTTTTAGTATTACTTATTTTAGGAATTATTATGATATTAAGCTGGAGTTTTAAAAGATACACATGGATCTGTGATAAATGTGGTAAAGAATTTAAAGTTCCTATTAAACAATATATGTGGGATTATCAAGGTGGAGTTAATTATAAAAAAGTTTTTTGTCCTCAATGTAAAAAACTTACATATTGTAGTGGAGTAAAAAAAAGATAATTGTCACATTATCTTAGGGTTTTCAATATTATATATAAGGTTTCAAAACCTAATAACCCCTACTTTTCTATACAATACTAATCTCAAACCTTCTTTAAATTCCTAAAGGGACTAGCTATGACTAGTCTCTTTTTTATTTATCATTCAAAATAATCAGATATAATATACATTAAAGTATTAAATAAATAAGGCATATTCCATGGCTCATATCCTAATATTTCTACTATTTTTCTTTTCCTATAGTTAATAGTGTTTTTATGTAAAAACATATCTTTAGCTGTTTTTTCTGCATTCATATTATTGTATACTAAGGCTTTTAAAGTAATATATAAATCTTGTCCTGTTTCATCATCATATTTTTTTAATTTTTCAAAAACATGCTCTTTTATTGGTTTATATTGCTTAGAAATTAAAAAATCTCTAAATATACTATAAAACCCTATATCTTCAAAATTAATTACCTTATCTACACCCCAAAACTGTCTACCTATTTTCGCAGAATCTACTGCTTGTGTATAAGCATTAGGTATACTTTTATAGTTTTTAATATCTCCACTTATTCCTATTGATATAGACCCTATAAGTATTTGTTTACATATATCTAATATTTTATTTCCTAGTCTTCTAGACCTTTCATATAAGTCTTCACTAGTATCCTCAAGTAAAATAACAAATATATCACTTCTAATACCCATAAGATTAAGTTCATTATCTTCTTTTATTATATTTTCTATTTCATCATAAAGCTTTCCATTTATAAGTTTTGTAAACTCTTTTGTACTTCCTTTTATACTTTCTTGAATAATGTTTAAGTTTACAATAATCATTTTACTTTTATTTAATATGTTCCAGCCAATATCAAGACCCATTTTAATTGCTACTTCATCTGATCTAAAGTTCCACGTTATTAAATCCCCTATATACTCTTGCTTTCTAACAAGCTCTAATTCTAGTGTTCTAGAGTGTTTAGTGAATATTAATGTACATAGGTTAGTTATATTATGTAAAATATCAATACTTTCTTCTAATTCATCTTCAGAGTAATCTGCTACTACAATTCCATAGTTAATACCACTTATTTGAATAGGCATTGTTATACTTTTTTCCCCCCCCATGTCTAGTAAACAATACCCTTTCTTTATATACTGCTTTTTTATAAGTGAATAATTATACTCAATTTTACTAACTACTTCATCTATATTTTTTTCATTTTTAGGATATAGTACCTTGTAGTTAATATCTAAAAATATTATTTTATGTCCATAATACTGGCACATAGTTTTATATATAAGATTTATATCTTTTTTCATAGCTATATATTCAATAATTTTATTTTGCATATTTATCATAGAAGCAGCATATAGCTGTTCCTTAAATATGGAATTGCTTTTTTCTTGTTTTCCCATCATAAAATCCCCTATTTTTATAATTTTTCTTTAGTTTTTAAATAATGTCTTTATATACTAAAATCATATTATATCTATAAATTGTTTTCAAATTTATTTATGTGATTGTTCAAATGAACAATTATCCTATTTATTTTTTCACTTAAAACCATATGTAAAAATTAATTTTTCTTGTAAAATAAATACTGTAGACAGCAGGGAAGCAGACTGCTGTCTATTTTGAAGCAAATGTACATAGAGTATGCCACCATTAAAAAATATAATTATTAATACTAGGAGTACTATTAATAATTGTATTTATGAATAAACTTTTTCATAGATGAGCTTAGTATTTAAGTATATACAATCTCCCATTTGTTATATACAAAACCTATAATCCTGATTATAAATTGTTTATCGTCATCTAATGAAAAAGTTTATATGGTGTCTTATTCCCCTAATTCATAGCCCAAAAATATTTCATAAATATAATTAAAAGCTGTTTATAAAGTAATTCTTTATAAACAGCTTTTTTACTTAAAGTTCTCCAACTATTATTGTTTCTTCCCTATTAGGTCCAACAGATATAATTGAAACAGGACATCCTGTAAACTCTTCTATAAACTTAAGATATTTTTTTGCATTTTCAGGAATTTCATCATAGCTTCTAGCATTAGCAATAGATGAATCCCATCCTTCAAACTCTTTATATATAGGTTTGCAACTAGCTAAATCTTCAAGAGATGCTGGGAAATGATCTATTTTTTCTCCGTTTAGCTCATAACCTACACATACCTTTAAGTTTCCAATATCAGCTAGTGTATCTAATTTTGTAATTGCAAGACTTGTTAATGATGATATTCTAACTGCATATTGAAGAATAATTAAATCAAGCCATCCACATCTTCTACTTCTTCCAGTTGTTGTTCCATATTCAAAACCTTTTTCACGAATAAGTTCTCCTGTTTCATCAAAAAGCTCTGTTACAAATGGTCCTTCTCCAACTCTTGTAGTATATGCTTTACAAACTCCAACAGCTGATTTAACAGCGCATGGTCCAACACCGGCTCCTACACATACTCCACCTGAAATAGGATGTGATGATGTAACATATGGATATGTTCCATAGTCTATATCAAGTAATGTTCCTTGAGCACCTTCAAATAAAACTTTTTTATTTGTTTTTATACCTTCATATACTTTAACAGTAGTGTCTTTAACAAATGGTGCTAATCTATTTGCATACTCTGTGTAAAGATTATATACTTCATTAAAATCTAATTCTTCTCCACCATAAACATTTTTAATAATAGAGTTTTTAATTTCTAAAGCATTTTCTAATCTTTTCTTAAACACATCTGGTTTTAAAAGATCACATATTCTAATTCCTGATCTTTCATGTTTATCCATGTAACATGGTCCTATACCTTTTTTAGTAGTTCCAATACTTTCAGATCCTCTTTTTTCTTCACTTATACCATCTAAAACCTTATGATATGGCATAATAACCTGGGCTCTATCACTTATAGAAAGTTTTTCTGGAGTAACCTTTAATCCTTCTCTTTCTAAATACTCTACCTCATCTATAAATGCTTTAGGATCAATGACAACACCATCTCCAATAATACAATGACAATCATCATTTATTATTCCTGAAGGTATTAAGTGAAGCTTATATGATTTTTCTCCTACTTCAACTGTATGACCTGCATTATTTCCACCTTGATATCTAACAACCATTTCTGCATCGTGGGCTAAAAAATCTGTAATCTTACCTTTTCCTTCATCTCCCCATTGTGCACCTATTACAACTAATCCTGACATGAAATCACCTCTTAATCTTAAGTTTCTTATTTTCTTATCTTATGTTTTGTATATTATGTTTTAATTATGCTTTACTTATTAAGATTAACTTTTATCTCTTTACCTTTAAGTGTTTTAATTAATTCCCCACTTTTATTTTTTACAGGAACTTCTGGAATTATTGTTAACTCATCTCCTGTAATATTTAAACTAGAAAATTCCCAGTCACCTTTTCCCATAAAAAATCTACCAGAATATGAAGCTCCCATAAAACCTAGCTCTTTTCCATTTTTATTTAGTACTTTCATTTCTACTCTTTCATTAAATCTTCCAAAAGATTTATAGTATACTGTAGTTTGAATAGGGTCTATTACAACAGATTGTATTCTATAAATATTTTGATTTAAAATAATTGTTTTTCCAACTTTATATTCTTTAGTTTCAAGTGATATATCCTTAATCTTAACATTAAAGTTTATTTTCCAATCACCAGTATATTTTCCTACCTTTTCAGTAAAAAAGTCTACATTAACAGCCTCTTTTAAGTTTAAATCTACATCATCAATATCTATATATTGAATATACTCAACTGTTTTATTATCTGCTTTGTCTAGTGAACCTCCAGTAGAAAATACATCTTTGTTATTTAACTTTAATTTAAAATCTATAACACCTTCAACTTCTGAAGATATATCTCCATCTTTAGAAAAATTAAATTTATCAGAGCTTATATAGTATTTAACCCACATATTTTTACTATCTAGTAAAATACTATTTATCATAATGTCTATTCCATTGCTAGATACTTTTTCATTTACATCTACAGAGTATTTTTCAAAAGCTTCTTTACTAATATCAACACCAAACTCATTAATGGTTTCAGCATTTTTAAACTTATCTACATTTGATATTTCAGACCCTACACCTACTCCAATAACGGCTAAAAATAAAACTGCACAGGCTATAAAGCTTTTTCTAAACTTAGTAAACCTAGATGATTTTTTAAAAGTATTTTGTTTTATTTGATTTTTAACCTTAGATTTTATTTTATCACTTTTTATATTATGTTCATAGACGTTTATTTTTTCCATTTCTGAGTTAAATATTTCGTCTTGACCTACCATATCTATAACATCATAAATATAATCATCTTCATTATATTTTTTCACAAAAATCCTCCTCCTTATTGTTTTTTAAAAAAAGATTTTTAAGTTTTTTCTTTCCTTTATAGATTCTATTACTAACTACACTTTCAGATAGTTTAAGTGATCTACTTATATCCTTAACTCCAAATCCTAATAAAAATCTCATAGAAAATATTTTCCTATCCTCTGTGTTTAAGAAGTTCAACATATTTACTACTTCTTTTTTATTTTCATTAACTATAATTTCATCTAAAACATCCTGTGATACAAAGCTATCTAAATTATTGTCTTCTTTTTCCTTTACAAGTTTCCTATAATAGTCAATTGACTTAAATCTTGCAACTGTACATATCCAGTTTTTAAAATCCTTATTTTCTCCTTTAAACCTTTCTATGTTATACCAAATAGATATAAAAACATCACTTACACACTCTTCTACAGTTTCTTTTCCAAAGTTATATAAAACCTTATTTACAACAAATGAAACTATAGGTGTATAGGTATCTATTGTATACTCTAGTGCTTTATCTTCCTTTTTTCTAAGAAGCTTTATAAAGTTTTCCTCATTAATCTTCAAATCTCTTCCCCCTTTCACTAAATATAACGAAATATAATATTAAATCTATCTAAACTAATTACTGTTTTCTATTCTACTTTTCATTTTTAATTTATATTATATAAGTATATAGAAATCCTTAGGAGTGATTTTTTGAATAAATTTGATTCACTAACACCAGCTGAATTAATTGCAATATCCTCCGCTATAGCTGTACAACTTTCTATTGGAAAAACTAAGGAGGAATTAAGGGTTTTATCAAGTATGGCACTATCTGTAGCAAGTTTACTTGGTATATCTGCTAATCAAGCAGATAATATGGATGCTATAATCCAAGATTTTAAGGAATAGGTGTACATAGGTAATAAAATATTTTTACCTAGGAAAGAGGTGTATTTATGAGTATATTTTCTAAAAAATCCTATGACAATATATCATCTAAGGCTTTATCAAATCATATTAACGATATATTAAGTGGGAAAATAGCTTCCCTAGACAAAAATATTATAAAAGATGAAAATTTATACTGTTCACTTAAAAGCTTAATAAATCAAAATATATTAAAAGAAAACAAATGCTCAAGTACTTTAGATGTAAATAGTATTTTAAAGGAAACTATAAATATAAATCAGGTAAGAGATATGCTTAAAAGTGCACTTAGCCAATCTAAGTGTATATCTTGTATTACTAAAAATAGTAATGAACTTTTAAAATCTATTGATAAGGTTAAATCTACATCCTACACTATTTATAATAATTCTCTTTCTACAAATGAAAAGTCTACTAATGGACTTGAAAATATATCAGAATCTATAAATAAAACAATTGAAGTTCTTGATGAATTTAAATATATAGAGGAAAAAATACTATTTTTTGAAAAAAACCTAGAAGAAACTATAAACATAACAAATACTATAAATGATATTGCAGATAATATTTCACTTCTTTCCCTTAATGCATCTATTGAAGCATCTAGAGCAGGTGAAAATGGTAAAGGATTTGCAGTTGTTGCCTCAGAGGTAAAAAAGCTTTCTGAACACACTAAAACTACTGTAAAAACAATAGAAAATAACTTTAATATATTAAGAAAAAATACTGATGAAACATTTAGTCTTATTCATACTACCGTTAAAAAATTAGAAGTAGGAGAAGCTTCACTAAAAGATACACTAAGTTCTCTTAAAAACATATCATCTTCAATTTCCGAAATAACTAAAGATATGAAATGTATTACAAACTCTATAGACAATCAAGCAGAGGAAACTAAAAATTTATATAGTGAAATTGAAACAGCACTTGAAAAATCAATATCTTTAGAAGATAGCTGTGGAAAAACAGCAAAAAGTATATATGATTTAAGTAACTTTATTTTTGATATTAGAAAAAAATCACTTAGCAAAAATGATTTATCTCAAAAAGATAAACTTGATATATATGTAGTAGACCATCTTTTATGGAGATGGAGAGTTTATAATATGCTACTTGGACTTATTAATATAGATACTGCTGTAGTAGGTAACTACAAAGCCTGTGATTTAGGAAAATGGTATTATAGTGATAATTGTTTAAACCTTAAAAACAACCCTATATTTATAGAACTTGAAAAACCTCATATATCTCTTCATAACGCTGCTAAGGAAGCTGTTATAGCTCATAAAGAGGGAAATACTTCTCTTGCAGAGGAAAAGCTTTATGAAATGGACAGGTACTCAAGTATTATTATTAACTTAATTGGAAAATTAAAAAGCAAAATATAAAAAATGCTATTTCACTTTGAAATAGCATTTTCTTTAACTACTATGATATTTATCAAGATCACGGAATCTTGTGTATTGCCCAATCCAAGCAAGTTCAACTGTTCCTGTTGGACCATTTCTTTGTTTTGCTATTATAACTTCAGCAATACCTTTTTTCTCACTTTCCTTATCATAGTATTCATCTCTATATAAAAACATAACAATATCAGCATCCTGCTCAATTGATCCTGATTCACGAAGGTCTGAAAGTATCGGTCTATGGTCTGCTCTCATTTCAGGTGCACGTGAAAGCTGGCTTAGTGCAACTACAGGAGCTCCCATTTCCTTTGCTATAGCTTTTAAGGATCTTGATATTTCAGATACTTCTTGCTGTCTACTTTCACTGTGACGGCTACCACTCATTAATTGAAGGTAGTCAATGATTATAAGGTCTAAACCTTTTTCTATTTTAAGTCTCCTACATTTTGATCTAAGCTCTGATACTGTAATTCCTGGAGTATCATCTATAAATATTCTAGAGCTAGACATAGGACTTGATGCTCTTCCAAGTCTTATCCAAGATTCATCATCAAGATCTCCTACTCTAAGTTTTTGCATATCTATATTTGCCTCTGCACAAAGCATTCTATATACAAGCTGTTCCCTAGACATTTCTAGTGAAAAGATAGCAACACTTTTATCTGCACGAAGTCCTGCATTTAATGCAAGGTTAAGTACAAATGCAGTTTTTCCCATAGAAGGTCTTGCTGCAATAAGTACTAAATCACCTTTTTGAAATCCTGATGTTCTAGAGTCTAAATCCTTAAATCCTGTAGGTATTCCTGTAACTTCATTTTTATTGTTATAAAGTTTTTCAAAGTCTTCAAAACTTCTTTCTATAATACTACTTAAATGCTCAAAATCTGCTGAATTAGTTTTTTGTGATATATCAAATATATTTTTCTCTGCATCTGATACTATGTATTCTACATCTAAGTTTTGCTCATAGCATTTTTCTACTATTTCATTTGATGACTTAATAAGTCTTCTTAAAGTATGTTTCTCTTCTACAATTTTAGCGTGTGCTTTAACCCTTTCTTCTGCAGTTGTTTCAACTCCAGCAACTAAGTCTGATATATATGAAACTCCACCTACATCTTCAAGGGTTTTGTCCATTGTTTTTAATTGTTCTGTTATTGTTATTATGTCAACAGGAGTATCATGATCATATAAAGAAACTATTGCATCAAACAATATTTTATGATGATCTTTATAAAATTCATCTCCCTTTAATATTTCAGTAGCAGCTGCTATAGCGTTTTTATCAACTATCATGGAACCAATAACTAGCTGCTCTGCATCTATATTATAGGGAGGCACTCTAAGTTTTTGCTCCATACAGCCTCCTTAACTTTTAAAAATATTATCTTAACCTATTAATTCTAACATATATAAATATTATTTACTATTGAAAGCTACATAATCATTTTAATCTAAGTCTTTTTTTATTTTTATACATTTTAGTATCTGCAATACTTAAAAGGCTTTCAGGATTATCTCCATCGTTTGGATAAAAAGCTACACCTATACTTAAAGATACATTAATAGTATGTTCTTCTACATTTATAGGTTCACTAAATACTTTATCTAGTTTTTCTAAAATTAAATTAACATCTTTTTCTGAAATAATATCTTTAATAAGTAAAACAAATTCATCTCCACCTATACGAGCTGCTAAGTCACCTTTTTCTAAACAGTTTAAAAGTCTATTTGCAGTTTCTTTTAAAACAATATCTCCAACTCCGTGTCCAAAACTATCATTTATATCTTTAAATCCATTTAAATCTATATAATATATTGAAAATCCACCTTTACCACTTTTATATAAAGATATTGTTTTATTTATAAAGTCGAATAAGTACCTTCTATTTGGTAAATTTGTAAGAGGATCAGTTTTTACCCTTAATTCCAACTCTTTTTGATTAGACCTTAAGTCTATTATGTTTTTTAAAACTATAGTTAAAAGTATACTAATTATTAATGCACTAATCATAAATGGTAGAAACATTTCCTTTTTCCAATTATATAGAAAATTCTTACTATTTAAGTTATGGATATGCGTTAATTGACTTTTTTCAATAATAATATAATTATTTTGTATTTCATATGCTAAAAAACTAATTATGACAGAGGTAACTAAAAAAATTAATATGGTTGATATTTTTCTATGTTTACATATATAACTTAAAACCCTCTTCATTAACATCACCTTATTTATATATTCTTTCCCTAATACTTATAATATCTATAAAGAGATAAATGTTTCCTAAATATATTAAAATTATATGTAAACATAAGTATCCCTTGGTAAGGGGGGAACCACAAACCAAGGGACTATGCTAGTTTTATTTGAAAGTTGACTTATTTAGCAAAGCTTTTACTTCATCATCTTTTAAATCATAATGATAAAATAATTTATAAAATTCTTTTGTTTCCTTTACCATGTCGTATTTATATGTATCTGGGTAAAGAAGATTTCCAAGCCATTTAATACCTATCAAACGGTTTATTGATGGAGGGCTTCCCATCCAGTTGTAAGGTCCCATAGAAACCACATAGTACTTTTCGTCTTTAATAGCTTTCATATTACTCCAAGATTTATCAGATTTAACTTTATTAATATCTACATCAGGTGCAAAAATTATAGCATCTGGATTCCATTTAATAACTTGCTCCATAGAAACTTCATTTCCTGTTCCTTTACTAGATATTTCATCTAAAACAGCAACATTTTCAGCTCCTACCATATCAATAACAGCACCATGAACTGACCCTTTTCCTATAGTATTAAGGCCATTTTCAGCTAGTCCATAATATAATTCAACTTTTTTATCACTTGGTATTGTTTTTGATTTTTCTTTTGCATCATTTACTGTATTTTTAGAGTACTCAGCTAAAGCTTTTGTGTCCTCTGAAAGAATATTTCCAAGAGTTTCATATGCTTTATCCATATTATCTAATGTAGCTTCTACAAATATAACTGGAATATTAAGCTGCTTTTGAAGACCATCCATATCTTCTTTTATACCTTTTTTCTTCTCGCCAATATCTATAATTACATCTGGTTTTGCCTTAACTATAGCTTCCATGTTCATGTTTGCATTTTTACCATAAAATTGTCCAAACTCAGGTAGATTTATATACTTTTCATCCATATACTTTTGAGTAGCTTTAGATGGAGTTTGTGACCATCCTGCTATTTTATCTGGATTTATTGAGTATAAAACGATTTGAGCAAGTGGACCTGATGGAGCTATTTTTTTAATTTCCTTTGGTATTTCAACCTCACGTCCTGTAGAATCAGTAAACTTTACAGTTTGTTTAGCTGTTTCTTCTTGCTTAGTTTGTTCATTACCATCTTTTTTAGGTGTACATCCAGCAAAAAGTCCTAGTGATACTGTACATATCAAAAACCCTGTAGTAAACACCTTCATAAGTTTTTTCATCAAAACTTACCCCCTTAACATTTAGTTTAATAATGGTACACATATACGAAGCATATTATCATTGTTACTAATGTCATAAAGACTTACTTTTACATTATAGATTTTTTCAAGTAAATCCTCTGTAAGAATGTCTTTAGGAACTCCAAAATTAGTAATTTCTCCACCGTAAATTACCATAACCTTATTAGCATATAAAAAAGCATGTTCAGGATTATGTGTAGATAATATTATTGTATATCCTTCATCTGAAAGCTCTTTTACTTTTTTCATAACCTTTACTTGATTGCCATAATCAAGATTTGCTGTAGGCTCATCCATTATAAGAACCTTTGCTTTTTGAGTTAATGCTCTTGCAATTAAAACAAGCTGTCTTTCCCCTCCACTTATTTCTCCATAACCTCTATTTTTTAAGTGAGATATACCTAGTTTTTCTAATGTTTCATTTACTAAATCCTCCTCTTTTTTACTAGGAGAAGATGTAATACTTAAATGGGAGGTTGTCCCCATTAAAACTACGTTAAATACACTAAAATTAAATGTAGGAAAATGTGATTGAGGAATATATGCTATTTCATTTGCAATTAGCTTTCTTGAAAGATTTTTTATGTTATTGTTATTTATTAAAACCTCTCCCTCATATCCTTTTAAAAGTCCTAATATACATTTAAACAATGTACTTTTTCCAACACCATTAGGTCCTAAAACACAAATCAAGTCTCCTGATTGTGCCTCAAAGGATATGTTTTTAAGAATAGGTCTATCTTTATATTTAAAGTTTAAACTTTTAATACTTATCATTGTTTTCTACCTTCTCTCAAAATTAAATATAAGAAAAATGGTGCTCCAACAAATGCTGTAAGTATTCCTATTGGAACTTCTGAAGTTGATATTGTACGTGCAAAATTATCTACTAGTAGAAGATAGCTTGCTCCCATAAGCATTGATGCTGGAAGAAGTACTCTATAATCATCTCCAACTATCATACGGGCAAAATGAGGAATAACAAGTCCTACCCATCCAATCATCCCACTTATGGAAACACTAGCTGCTGTAATAAGAGTTGCACAAACAACAACAATAACTCTAATAACTTTTGTATTAACTCCTATAGTTAAGGCTTCTTCTTCCCCCATTGTTAAAACATTAAGTCTCCACCTTAAAACAATTAAAGGTAAGATTCCTATAACAATAGGAACTAAAGCAAATAAAATATCTTTTTGCCTTATAGAAGCAAGACTTCCCATTAACCAATATGTAATAGCAGGAAGTACACTATCAGTATCAGCTATAAGTTTTAAAAATGATGTAGCTGATGTAAATATAGAACTTACCATAATCCCTGCTAATATAAGACCTAGTATAGGATTATTTTTAACTTTATTACTTATTATGTAAACAATTGCTACTGTTAAAAGACCAAATCCAAATGCGCTAAATGATATTCCAAAATAACTAAATGATAAGAATATTCCAAGTGCAGCTCCAAATCCAGCACCTGCTGATGCTCCAAGAACATCTGGTGATACCATAGGGTTTCTAAAAAGCCCTTGATAACTTGCTCCAGCAACTGAAAGTGCAGCTCCAACTAATATGCCTCCTATAACTCTTGGAAGCCTTATATTAAAAATAACTGTTTCAATCTCCGGACTCCAAGTAGGCTCTATATGTATTATCTTTGATAGTAAAACCTTAATTAAATCTACTGGGTTTATAGGGTATCTTCCAATCATAAAAGAAACTAAAAAACAACATATAAAAACAATAAATAAGGCTAATACTAACATTCTATTTCTTTTTCTAACACTTATTTCTTTCATAATTTCACCACTTATATAAACTTAAATCGTTATATTTTATATAATACAACGCTTACGTTAATAGTACCATAGTATAACCCTTTAGTCAATATATTACAATTTACAAAGGCATAGTTTTTACTTTTTATGGAATATTATAAAATAACTTTATGTAATTTGATATTTCCTAGGAAATAATATATTATTATTAAAAATATTGTCGGAGGATAAATATGAAAAAAGTAGTTAGAAAATCTTTTAAGAAAAACAAAGAAAATATCTATTTAAAATCAGAAAACAACTTTGTAGAAGCTAAAATAATATATTCTCCTATAGACCCTGCTAATTTTTTATATGAATTAATTATAACTAATAAAGAAACAAAAACAGAAGAAAAACACCAACTAGGGTGTTTTAATATAGTTAAAGCAAAATATGCTTTCGGTGAAATTGTTATAGGTAAAAATACAATAAAAATAATTCCTGTAAAAAAACAAACTACCGTATATAACTTACATGAAAAAGATATAAAAGAATATATCTTTACTTATCAGAGTTTTTCTTAATATATATTTTAAGTGCCTTTATTAAAAGACAAACTGCATATATACCTATTCCTAATATTATTAAATTAAGTATACTAATAATAATTGTAATCAAACTAAAAGATGTAAAAAAATTTATACTTTCCATTTAAAATTCCTCCCC
>JAEWEN010000006.1 GCA_023389275.1 Bacillota bacterium | reverse complement strand
CAGCAACATCTAAAAGATCCTTAGGTGATAAAATTGATCCTTTTTCTGCTCTTTTAACAGCATCTTCTACGTTACGAACTCCATCAAATGAAATTCCACCCCATTTTAAAACTATATCAATAGCTTCCTTAGTTTCCTCTAGTCTTTCTGATACTTCATGAAGTACATACGAAGGAAGTAATTCTTCACATGTTTTTTTACCTATACTAGATACAGCTTTATTTTTAAGCATTTTTATAATTTTTTCATATTCTAAAATTCTAAGTGTTTTTTCATTCATAAATATTTAAATCCCCTTTAAATTACTCCTTTATAAAAATGTCCCTTTGTAGTATTACCATCTAATAATTTAATTAAATCCTCTTGAAGACTTTCTATTTTAAAGTCTCCTTTTTCTCCTCTTTCAATTGCATCTTTATATGCTTTTATAGTAAGCTCTACTTCACTTTCATCTTCATCTAAAAAGTTTATTAAAAGATACTCTACATTTAAACTTAATACATCTTTCATATTTTCAATCATTGATAACTTTTTAGAATTGTATATATGACTTCTACAATAGTAGTCTGTATATATAGGAAAATCTTCTCCCATTCTATCTTTCATATAATGAGCTTTATTTTCACAAAGAGTTTTACATCTGTCTCCTCCATCACCTTTAACACTTCCAACTGGACAGTGTCTACTTACCATTAGCTTATGTCTTCCATGAATATTTACTATTGATTTATTTAATGTTGAATTTGATGCTACTTTCATTTGTTTTAATGTAAGCTCTGGTGATAAAAGAGCTGCTTCATTTTCAAAGGTTTCTAGTGCCTTTGAGTTAAATACGTTAAATCCTTTATCTAAATAAACTTTAAATCCATACTCTTTAAGAATAGCATATATTCCAAGGTTTGAACAAAATGCAGTATCTATTCCATTTTCCTTTAAAAGCTTTATATCATTTTTAATTTTTTCAACTTCTTCTATAGCTATTTCACTAAACCAAGGATATATATTTTTGTATTTTACAATCTCACGTAATTTTAATGGATTTACTCTTAAATTATCTCCACCATAAAAAATCAAATCTACACCTATATCCTGTGCCTTTTTAGCTGTTTCTATGTTAGTTGTAGTTATCATTAACTTTTTATTTTTATTAAATTCTTTTTTAGGAAAATTAACATTTATATCTAAAGCTTTATTTTCTACATATAATTTATCAATTAACTTTTCTATAGCTAAACGTCTTATAGCATTTAACTTTGAAACTGGTATTATTATACCTTCTTCTATGTCTATATCTAGCTGTTTAAAGTCAAATGGTGTATCCCCTAATTTTCTTAAAGACTCTTCTATTTTTTCCTTTGTTGTAGGTTTGTTTATTGCTTTTTCTACTATATCTCCTGTAGCTAATGCTTTTATAGGATTTATTTTATCTCCTTTTCTAAAAAGGTTTCCGTTTTTATATATATTAGTATCTTCTAATACAATATTAAATACAGGTTCTTTTCCTATTTTAGCTACAAATTCTCCTTTAATAAGTCTTTTAAGAGGTGTTTTTGGATCTACACTTTTTTTAGCAGCCTCTAAAAGTTTAGCATCTGATGATTTATATATTTTATCTCCTGTTTTTCCACCTTCTAAATATATAGTAACAACATCACCTTTATTAGCTGATACAACTTCTGTATTTCCTTTTTTTATTTTCGAAACCTTAATTCCCTTATCTTTTCCAAAGATTTCAATACCGTCTTCAAGGTTTAGCTCTTCATCTAAAGCTATATCACAAAACTTTCCTTTAGATTTTAAAATAGTTCCAAGATATGTTCCCCAGTTTTTAGGTCTTTCATAACTCATCATATTTTTACCTTCTTTTTTATACATAAAGGCTGAGGTAAATCCTCCTCTATTAAATATTTGAGTTACATTTTTTATATCTTGTTTTTCTCTTTTTCCTTCAATTGCTTTTTTATAGGAAGAAACAACTGTTGCAACATATTCATATCTTTTCATTCTTCCCTCAATTTTTAAAGAATCTACTCCTATTTCAACTAATTTTTCTATATACTCTAGTGTTGATAAGTCTTTAGGAGATAGTATATGGCTTTTTTTCATTCCATCTAAGCTATATTCCATTCTGCAGCTTTGAGCACACGTACCTCTATTTCCACTTCTTCCACCTATCATACTACTAAATAAACATTGTCCAGAAAAACATATACAAAGTGCACCATGAACAAAAACTTCTATTTCTGCTTTAGTATTTTCCTTTATATATTTTATCTCCTCTATTGAAAGCTCACGTGATAAAACTATCCTTGTAATTCCCATGTTATACAGGTAGTTAACTCCCTCTAAGTTGTGAACTGTCATTTGTGTACTTCCGTGTACTTCAAGGTCTGGTACATATTCTTTTAAAAGTTTTATAAAACCTATATCTTGTACTATAACAGCATCAACATCTACTTCATATAAAAACTTTGCATACTCAAGAGCTTTTATAACCTCATCATTATTTAAAAGTGTATTTATTGTTACATAAAGCTTTACATTATATAAATGACAATATTTTACTGCCTCTATTATTTCTTCCCTTGAAAAGTTACTTGCATATTTTCTTGCTGAAAATTCACTTCCACCTATATAAACAGCATCTGCCCCATTTAAAACCGCTGCTTTTAAACATTCAAAACTCCCTGCTGGAGCTAATATTTCTGACATATAAAATTCTCCTATTCTTTAGTTTTGCCTTATGTTTAATTATATACAATAACTATAAATTTACACAATAAAATAAATCAAAACTTATATTACTTATATTGCCTTTTACTTTATTATTCCATTCAATTCATCCCTGTGATATAATAAATCGATACATTTTTACAAATTTTTTAAGCGGAGGTATAGCGTATGGCGAATAATCAATTCTCCTCAAGAATCGGATTTATTTTATCCGCTGCTGGAGCTGCCATAGGACTTGGTGCTATTTGGAAGTTTCCATATGTAGCTGGTATTAGTGGAGGCGGAGCATTTTTCTTAATGTTTATTGTCTTTACAGTATTTCTTGGATTACCATTACTACTTGGTGAGTTTATTATAGGACGTAAAACTGGGAAAAATGCTATTGAAGCATATACTACTATTGCACCTGGTACAAAGTGGAATCTAATTGGAATTCTTGGTAATATTACAGTTTTCATTCTTCTATCATTTTATAGTGTTATAGGTGGATGGATTTTGATTTATATATTTAAAGGGTTAACAGGCTCACTTTCAGGTCTTACTCCTGAAGGATATGCTAATCTTTTTACATCTATTTCATCAAATCCTTTTTTATCATTAACTGCACATTTAATCTTTGTTATTCTTACAATTGTAGTAATATCTAAAGGGGTAGAATCTGGAATAGAAAAAGCTAGCAAAATAATGATGCCTGCACTTTTTATTATTTTCATTATTATAGTAGTGCGTTCTTTAACATTAGATAATGCTATGCTTGGAGTAGAATTTTTACTAAAACCTGACTTTAGCAAAATTACATCTGAATCTATTTTATTTGCACTAGGTCAGTCATTTTTCGCTTTAAGCCTTGGTGTGTCTGGAATGGTAACCTATGGTGCGTATTTACCTAAAAATACAAACCTTAACTCTTCAGCAATTTCAATAGTTGGTATGAACTTATTTATTATACTTCTATCTGGTCTTGCTATTTTCCCTGGAGTATTTTCATTTGGTCTTGAACCAAGTCAAGGTCCATCACTACTTTTTAATGTTTTACCTAATGTATTTAGTAAAATACATTTTGGAATGGTTTTCTTTATTGCCTTTCTAATTTTATTTTTATTTGCAGCTTTAACATCAGCTTTTTCAATGCTTGAAGTTATAGTTGGCTCAGTAACTAAGGGAGATAATACTAAAAGAAAGAAATGGGCATGGATTGTTGGTATAGCAATATTTATATTTGGTATTCCATCAACTCTTTCATCAGGAGTTCTTTCTGACTTTACTATATTTGGCAAAAACTTTTTTGATACATGTGATTATTTAGTAAGCAATATTTTAATGCCACTTGGTGCACTTTTAATTTCTATATTTTTACCATTAAAAATTAAAAAAGAAGAAATCTTTAAAGAGTTTTGTACTCCAAAACCTTTAGCTAGATGGATTTTTAATATTTGGTATGTAATTATAAAATATGTAGCACCTATTTGTATAATAGTTGTGTTTTTAAGTAGTATTGGATTACTAGACTTTTTTAAGAAATAGGGTTATAAAGGGTATCTTAAAAGATACCCTTTTTTTAAATAATTTATTTAAATATTAAAATATTTTTATAGGGGGTTATTAATATGGAAAAAGATCAATGGTCATCGCGTATTGGTTTTATTTTATCTGCTGCTGGATCAGCTATAGGACTTGGTGCTATATGGAAGTTCCCATATGTAGCTGGTATTAGTGGAGGGGGAGCATTTTTCTTAGTGTTTGTTATTTTTACACTGCTTCTTGGACTTCCATTACTTCTTGGAGAGTTTATTATAGGACGTAAAACTGGAAAAAGCGCTATTGAAGCATATACTGCTATTGCACCAGGTACAAAGTGGAATATTATAGGGATACTTGGTATTGTTGCTGTTTTTATTCTTCTATCATTTTATAGCATTATAGGTGGATGGATTTTAATTTACATATTTAAAGGATTAACAGGTTCACTTTCAGGACTTACTCCTGATGGATATGTTAATTTATTTTCAACAATATCCTCAAGTACTGTATTATCTTTAATAGCTCACTTTTTATTTATTATTATTACTATTGTAGTAATATCTAAAGGTGTTCAAGCAGGAATAGAAAAAGCTAGTAAAATAATGATGCCTGCGCTTTTTATTCTTTTTGTTTTAATAATAATTCGTTCATTAACACTACATAATGCTTATCTTGGAGTAGAGTTTTTATTAAAACCTGATTTTACAAAACTTACTTCTCAGTCTATACTTTTTGCTCTTGGTCAATCATTTTTTGCTTTAAGTATAGGTGTATCTGTTATGGTAACATATAGTTCTTATTTACCTAAAAAAACTAATATTAATTCTTCAGCTATTTCTATAGTTGTTATGAACCTTATTATTATACTTCTTTCAGGATTATCAATTTTCCCTGGAGTATTTTCATTTGGTCTTGAACCAAGTCAAGGTCCAGCACTACTTTTTAATGTTTTACCTAATGTATTTAGTAAAATACCTTTTGGAACACTATTTTTTGTAGCATTTCTTGTTTTATTTTTATTTGCAGCTTTAACATCTGCATTTTCAATGCTTGAAATAATAGTAAGTTCAATAGCAAAGGGAGATTCACTAAAAAGAAGTAAATGGGCATGGATTATAGGAATTTGTATATTTATATTTGGTATTCCAGCTAATTTATCATTTGGTGTATTAAGTGATATAAGTATATTTGGAAAATCATTTTTTGATATATCAGACTTTTTAGTTAGTAATATTTTAATGCCACTTGGAGCACTTTTAATATCTATTTTCCTACCGCTTAAAATGAAAAAAAGCGAAATTTACAAAGAACTTTGTAGTCCAAAGCCTTTAGCTAAGTGGATATTTAATATATGGTATGTACTTATAAAGTATGTAGCACCTATTGCTATAATAGTAGTTTTCTTAGATTGTATAGGAATTTTTAATTTCTTAAAATAAAAAGATAGTCTGTGTATAATTTTACACAGACTATTTTTTTGCTATTTTATTTTTTTATCAGCTAATGAATTATTTTTTTGAAGTCTTACTTCTGTATTATTTTTATCTTCTTTAATTTTTATAGAAGTTGGGTTTTCCACTGTTATAACATAAGTATCTACTTCATTAACATCCTTAACACTTCCATTTTCCATTACTTTTTCTTTGTTAAGAGTTAGTATATCACCTTTAACAGAATATTTCCCTGAACAAGTATTAAGTTCTTTATCACTTTTATCTTTTTTAACTATTTCATATGTTAAATCCTCATAAAGAGTAATTTGATATTTATTCCCATCTGCTTCAGTTCCATTCCATGTACCTATAAGAGATGCTATTGATTCTTTAGAGTTAGCTGAATCAAATTGTCCTTTAGATGTAGCACCACCATCAACACCACCTGTTATGTTATTAGTGCCTTCTTTTACATCATTTGCAATATCTTTAGTACCTTCTTTTACACCTTCTGTAACATTTTCTGCACCTTGTTTAACATCCTCTGCTGCTTTTTCAGCTGTAGAACATGATGCTAAAAGCATAGCTATAGTTAGTACACCAATAAGTACTAGTGATAATTTTTTAAGAAATTTTTTCATAATATTTCTCCTTTCAAGTTAAAATAAAATAAGTGAAGAGTATTTACTACTCTCCACTTATTATCTACTATTTTTCAATAACTATTACAAAGTTTATTAAGTTCTATAGCACCCGTTTATTCTCACATATTCAAAGCTTAAATCACATCCAAATGCACTTGCTTCATATGCACCTTGTTTTAAGTTTACAACTACTGTAATGTTTTTACTATCTAAAAGCTTTTCAGCAGCTTCTTCATCAAAGTTTATACCTACACCATTTTTAACTATTTGTATACTTTCAGTTTCATTTCTTAAAAATACATCTAAAATATTCATATCTATATTTGCATCAGCATAACCTAGAGCACATATTATTCTTCCCCAGTTAGCATCATTACCAAATAAGGCGCATTTAAAAAGATTTGATGAAACAACTGATTTTGCACATTTTCTTGCATCATCTAATGTTAATGCTTCTTTTACCTTAACTTCTAAAAGTTTAGTTGCACCTTCTCCATCTTTTGCTATTAATTTAGCAAGAGTTAAGTTAACATATTCAACAGCTTTTTTAAATTCTATATAGTCATCACTTTTTTCATCAGTGATTTCTTCGTTTCCACATGCACCATTAGAAAGTATTATAGACATATCATTTGTACTGGTATCTCCATCTACAGAAACCATATTATAGCTATTTTTAACACTTTCTTTAAATATTTTATCTAAAAGATTTTTTGATATATTAACATCTGTTGTTATAAAAGCAAGCATTGTTGCCATATTAGGGTGTATCATACCAGAACCCTTTGCAATCCCTGCTATTTTTGCTATTTTCCCACCTATTTCAATTTCTACAGCAACTTCCTTTATAAAAGTATCTGTTGTTAAAATAGCTTTTGCAGCTTCTGCTCCACCTGTTTTTGAAACGATTTTTGCAGCTTCTTCTATACCATATTTGATTTTATCCATTTCAAGTGGAACACCTATTATTCCAGTTGAAGCAACTAAAACCTCTTCTTTTTTAATTCCTAAACTATTTGCTGCTATTTTAGTCATATCTACTGCATCATTATAACCTTTTTCACCTGTACAAGCATTAGCATTTCCACTATTTACAACTATAGTTCTAATACTTTCATTATTTATGTTTTCCATGTTTAATGTTACACATGCTGCTCTTGCTTTATTTTGTGTAAATGTTCCTGAAGCTTTACATGGCTTTTCACTATGAATTAAACATAAATCTAATTTTTTACTTTTTTTAACACCACTATAAACACCGCTTGCTAAAAATCCATTAACATCTGTTATTGTTTTCCCTTGTAAAATTTTCATTTTTATCCCCCTTTATGGTAGCATAGCTAAATTATCTATTCCCTCTGTTTCATTTAATCCAAATATTATATTCATATTTTGTACAGCTTGTCCTGCTGCTCCTTTAACAAGATTATCAATAGCTGATATAACAACTACTCTTCCTGTTCTCTCATCTACTTTAAAAGATATATCACAAAGATTAGTTCCACTTACCCATTTTGTTTCAGGCATTTTATCTAAAAGTCTTATAAATCTTTCATTTTTATATTCTTTTTCATATATACTTTTAATTTCATCTTCAGTAACTTGCTTTTTCAAAAATCCATAACAAGTAGCAAGTATTCCTCTATTCATAGGAACTAAATGTGGAGTAAATGATACTAAAACTTCACTATCTCCTGCTTTTGTTAATTCCTGTTCAATTTCCGGTGTATGTCTATGTGTTGCTACTCCATAGGCTTTATAATTTTCATTTACTTCACAAAAAATATTAGCAACCTTTGCACCTCTTCCAGCACCACTTGTTCCTGACGCTGCATCTATTATTACCTTTTTCTCATCAATTATATTGTTTTTAATAAGAGGATAAAGTGCTAAAATACTTGCTGTTGTGTAACATCCTGGATTAGCTATTATTTTAGCTTCTTTAATTTTTTCTCTATTAATTTCACAAAGTCCATAAACAGCTTTCTCTATAAGATGTGGATTTTTGTGCTCAACATTATACCACTTTTCATATATATCTTTATTATCAATTCTATAATCTGCCCCAAGATCAATAACCTTTATTCCCTTTTTATATGCCTTTTCTACCATTTCAAAAGCTGTACCATGTGGCAGAGCTAAAAACAATACATCTATATTAGAAAGATTTTCATCGATTTCTTCTATACCTATACACTTTTGTTGAATAATATTACTATAATTACCATATAATTCACTTATGCATATACCAACATTACTTCTTGCTGCTATAAACTTAACTTCTACATTACTATGATTACTTAATATATAGTAAAGCTGTTGTCCTGCATAACCTGTAATACCTACTATACCTGCTTTTATCATACTAACACCCCCATAACTAATAAACCTATTATATGATATTTTGGATAATTATTCAATAATTATTTATAAATATTTATAAATATACCTTGTATAATTATAAAATATCATTTATAATTATGTGTACAATGAATAAATCCTAATTTTTGGATGAGGAGGTTATTATTATGCAAAACGCATTAAATATAGATTTTAATTCAATTAATATAGATAAATATAAAGGAAGTACAATAGTTATTAAATTTGGTGGAAGCATTATGAAGTGCACAGAAGGAAAAGATGCTTTTTTTAAAGATGTTGCATATTTAAAAGAAAAAGGAATTAATATTGTAATTGTTCATGGTGGTGGTCCTAATATATCAAGTGTTCTTGAAAAGGTAGGATGTCCAGTTAAATTTATAAATGGTCTTCGTGTTACTGATAAAGAAACTATGGAAATAGTTGAAATGACTTTATCTGGAAGCGTTAATAAAGAAATATCAGGTATGCTTTCTAAGCATTGCATTAAAGCAATAGGACTTTCTGGACGTGACTCAGGTCTTATAGAAGCTAAGAAAAAATATTCATATGTTGATGGAAAAGAAATCGATCTTGGATATGTTGGAGAAGTTGAATCTATAAATACAGCATTTTTAGATCTGCTTATAGATAGCAACTTTATACCTGTTATTGCACCTATAGGCTTTGATGAAAATGGACAAATATACAATATAAATGCTGACTATGTTGCAGGTGCGGTAAGTGCATCACTAAAAGCAGACAAGCTTATTCTTATGACTGATATTGAAGGTGTTTATCTTGATATAAATGATAAATCATCACTAATTGAAAGCTTAACGCTATCTGAAATAAAAGATTATATTAAAAAAGGAATTATACAAGGTGGAATGATTCCTAAAATGGAATGCTGTATAAAAGCTATTGAAGAAGGAACTAAAGAAGTTCATTTAGTAGATGGTCGCCGTAATCATTCACTTATTACTGATGTGTTTGAGGGATTATACACATCTACTGCTATTAAAGGGGGATATACTGATGAGCAAACTATTAACTAATAACTACAAAAGATTTGATTTAACTTTTGTATCTGGTAAAGGAACTTATTTATATGATGATGCAGGAGATAAATATTTAGACTTTGTATCTGGAATTGCTGTTAACTGCTTTGGACATTGTAGCGATGTTGTAAAAAAAGCTTTAAACGAACAATCTAACAAACTAATACACATATCAAACCTTTACTGGAGCGATGTTCAAACAAATCTTGCAAAAAAATTAACTGAACTTTCTAATTTATCTTCAGTACTATTTTGCAATAGTGGTGCTGAGTCTATAGAAGCTGCTTTAAAATTTGCTAGAAAATATGGAAAGATTAAAGGGGATAACAATAAACACAATATTGTATTTATGAAAAATTCTTTTCATGGAAGAACAATGGGTGCACTATCTGTTACAGGACAAGCTAAATATCAAACAGCATTTGCTCCACTTATAGGTGGTGTTGTTGAAGCTGAGTTTAACAATATTGAGGATATAAAAAATAAAATAGATGACAATACATGTGCAATTATTCTAGAGCCTATTCAAGGTGAAGGAGGAGTTACTCCTTGTACAAAAGAGTTTTTAACAGAGGTTAAATCCTTATGCGAAAAACACAATGTTCTTTTAATATTTGATGAGGTTCAATGTGGTATAGCAAGAGTTGGAAGCTTTTTTGCATTTGAAAAATTCTCTGTAAAACCTGATATTCTTTGTCTTGCAAAAGGTCTTGGTGGAGGCTTTCCAATAGGTGCTACTTTAGTTAATGAAAAAGTAGCAGATGTTATAGAACCAGGGGACCATGGAACAACATTTGGTGGCAATCCTTTAGCTGCATCAGTTGCTTTAGCTGTAGTTAATGAAATTTTTGATAAAAATATTATAAATGAAGTTAATGAAAAGTCTAATTATATATTTAAAAAATTAGAAAATATGAAAAAAAATAATTCTAATATTAAAAACATTAAAGGAATGGGACTTTTAATTGGAATAGAAGTTGAAAACCCAAGCAAGGTTGTTAATAAGGCACTTGAAAATAAACTACTTTTAGTAGCTGCTGGATGTAATGTTGTAAGACTACTTCCTCCTTTAAATGTAAGTTATGAAGAAATTGATGAAGCATTAAATATTCTTGAAAAATGTTTATAATTTAAACCCCTAAATTTAATTTAGGGGTTTTTTACATTACAGCAAAAATAATAACTAAAATTAAAAGTAATATAGGAAGTGCTGCTGGAAAAAGATACGTAAATAATGTGAACCACTTCCATCTTTTTTTAAGTTTTTCCTCTGATTGAAATGTATTTTTACTTTCTATTATCTCACCACTATTTGTTAAAACCTTAAATTTATATGTATCTTTTCTTCCTTTTCCCTTTTCTTTTATAAGCTCTACATTTATTTTAAAAGAATTTGTTACCTCTCCTTCATATACCGCTCTACACTCTCCTTTTATATGACTATCATATAAAAAATCTAGTAAAAGATATCCCATAGCTTCAAAAAGCATTGAAGAAACTTTGTCACAAGGATGTCGTTGCTTTAAAGCTATTTTAAAACAATCACTATCTACTTTTCCCCTAAAAAAATGTTTTCTATCCTTTATACTATTTTCCTCTTTTATTTTTTTACCATTAATAAAAATATCAAAATTTCTTAAGTTATAGTTATCATTTAAAAATAATATTTCTTTTTTTTCATTCATAAACTACCCTCTAGAATATTTTAATTTATATAATTATAATATGATTATATTTTATGTTTCAATAGTTTATATAAAAACCATAAAAAGCCTAATAGATTTACTATTAGGCTTTTTTTAAGGGCGCAAAGTATAATTAATTTTTAACTTTTAAGTCTAGCTTCTCTAAACTCTTCTCTTTCTTTTTTTAGTGTTGTAATTTCTATAAGAGACTCCATAGCTTGAACTTTTAAACTATTATTTTTATTAATTAATACCTTATTAACTTCCTCAGACTCTTGTAGACTTCTTTTTATTTTATCGTTTTCTTCTTCTAAAAAGATAACTTTATTTTGAATTTCTTCTAACTGCTTTTTCATAGCTAGATTTTCTTCTTTAAGACATTTATTTTCAGTTTCATATTCTTCATATGTTTTCTTTAAAATATTATACTGTTTTTCAAGCTTTTCATAGTTTTCAATTAAAGCTTTTTCTCTTTCCTTTGGAATACTAGATTCTAATTTTAAATCCTGTAATTCCTTTCTTAGATTAAATAATTCATCAGTTATTGTAAGAGCTGTAAGTACAGCAGCTGATGTATTACTATGCATAGGATTACCTGTTAAAATATCCTTAAGCATTTTATCTACATATCTAGCAATAGAGTAAAGATGACTTTCTGATCCATCACCTTTTAAAGTATACTCTGCACCATTTATTTTAACTGTAACTTTCTCCTTAGTCATACTAAGACACCCTTTCATCTCATTTTAAGAAGTTTCCTTTATTAAATTATTCTATTCTACAAATAACTGTAAACTCCTTTAAACAAAACATTTTTATCTTAGTTCAGCTGAAAGCTTTTCACTTAAAGCATTTACAACCTTATCATGTACCTTATTTACTTCCTCATCTTTTAATGTTTTGTTTTCTCCTCTGTATACAAGTGCATATGCAACACTTTTCTTACCTTCTGGTATTTGAGCACCTCTGTAAACATCAAATAATTTAACTTCTTCAAGTATTGGTTTACCATTTCTTTTAATAATATCTTCTATTTCACCAACTGTAATATTTTCATTAACAAGCATTGCTATATCTCTTGTTACAGCTGGGAATTTAGGTAATGCTTTATATTTTTTCTCTGTTTTTGAAGCTTCAAATATTTCATCTAAATCAAGCTCTGCAAAATAAACTCTGCTTTCTATTTCATAATTTTCAAGTACATCTGGATGAAGTTCCCCAAATGTTCCAACTTCCTTATTACGAACTATTAGCTTAGCTGTTTTTCCTGGATGATATGAAGGATTTTCACTTTCTCTTGTAAATGAGAATTTAGGAACAGAAAGTTTTTCAAGAACAGACTCTACTACTCCTTTTAATGAATAAAAATCTACATCTCCATACATTCCAATAGTAAGTTTTAATTTTTCATTTGGAAGAACATCATCTGAAGGTATGTAAACTTTTCCTATTTCAAATAATAGTGCTTCCTTATTTCCCATTGCATTGTTTTTAGATAAAACATCAAGCATACTTGGCATTGTTGTTGTTCTCATTAGGCTAAAATCTTCACCTAAAGGATTGCTTATTGTAACGCAGTTTCTAAGTAAGCTATCTTCACTTACATTTATTTTATCAAATACCTTAGGTGATATAAATGAGTATGTTAATGCTTCATAGAATCCGCATCCAATCATAGTAGACTTAACAGTTGAAGTAAGCTTTTGCTCTTTTGTCCAAGCAGCTTCAACAGCTTCACCTTTTATTCTTACAGATGGTATTTTGTCATATCCATATATTCTAACTATTTCCTCTGCAACATCTTCTCTAATTAAAATATCTTGTCTAAATGAAGGAACTTCAATATCTAAAATTTCATCTCCTGTAACTTTCATTTCTAAGCTTTCAAGTATAGATTTCATTTCTTCTACTGAAATATTCATTCCTAAAAACTCATTTATCCATTTAGATGAAACGCTAAGTTTAACCTCATCTTTTCTACTTTCATATACGTCTACAACATCACTTATAACTTCTCCAGCACCTATTTCCTCAACTAAGTGGCAAGCTCTTTTTAAAGCTAATTCACAAAGATTTGGATCAAGGTCTTTTTCAAACTTTCCTGAAGCATCAGTTCTAAGTGCAAGTTTTTTAGAAGTAAGTCTTACATTTGTTCCATCAAAGTTAGCACACTCAAATATTACAGTTGTAGTATTTTCTTTAACCTCTGAATTAAGTCCTCCCATAACTCCTGCTATAGCAACTGACTTTTCTCCATCTTTTATCATAAGCATTGATGAATCTAAAGTTCTTTCAACTTCATCAAGAGTTGTAAACTTTTCCCCATCTTTAGCTTTTGATATTGTTATACAGTTGTTTTCAATAAAGTTATAGTCAAAAGCATGCATAGGTTGACCAAGCTCTAACATAACATAGTTTGTAATATCTACTATATTATTTATCGGTCTTACTCCAGCTTCTTCAAGACATTTTTTCATCCATGCAGGTGATGGCCCTATTTTAACGTTTTTGATCATTTTAGCCATGTAACGTCTACATAAAGAATCTTCAACATTTACTGTAAGGTAATGTTTTATAGTATCACTTTCTTCTTTAAAATCAAGATTTAAAGGCTTTAGTTTTTTACCAAATGTAGCTGCTGCTTCTCTAGCAATACCATAAACACCAAAACAATCTGATCTATTTGAAGTTATTTCAAAGTCTAAAACTCCACCGTTTAGTCCTAAAACCTCTTTAATATCAGCTCCAATTGGAGTATTCTTATCTAAGATCATTATTCCATGTACAGGCTCTTCAGTTGGTATAGCAAGCTCTTCCTCTGAACAAAGCATACCATTTGACTCAACTCCACGTAACTTTCCTTTTTTAATGTTAACTCCACCTGGAAGTGTTGATTTGTGCATAGCAACAGGTATAATATCTCCTTCAGAAACATTTTTAGCTCCTGTTACTATTTGTATATTTTCATCAAGACCAACATTAATCTGGCAAACAATAAGTTTATCTGCATCTGGATGTGGATCTATTTTTTCTATTTTTCCTGTTATAACATTAGATATTTCTTTTCCTGTTTCAACAACTTCTTCAACTTTAGACCCTGATAAAGTTAGTGCATTTGCTACTTCATTTATATCTTTATCTAAATCTACATATTCTAACATCCAATTATATGGCACTTTCATTTTAAAATCCTCCCTAGTTAAATTGCTTTAAGAATCTTACATCATTTTCGAATAAAAGTCTTATATCGTCTATTCCGTACTTAATCATAACTATTCTTTCAAGACCCATACCAAAAGCAAATCCGCTGTATTCATTAGGGTCAATTCCACCTGATTCTAGAACCTTTGGATGTACCATACCACAACCTAGAATCTCTATCCAGCCTTCACCTTTACAAACTCTACATCCTTTTCCACCACACATAAAGCATGAAACATCAACCTCTGCTGATGGTTCTGTAAATGGGAAATGATGTGGTCTAAATTTAGTTTTTATATTTTCACCAAAAAATCTTTTTACAAATGTATCTAAAGTACCTTTAAGGTTTGCCATAGTTATTCCTTTACCTACAACAAGTCCTTCTATTTGGTGGAAAACAGGTGAGTGAGTTGCATCTACTGCATCTGATCTATAAACCTTACCTGCTGATATCATTCTTATAGGTGGTTTATTGTTTTCCATATATCTAATTTGCATAGGTGATGTTTGTGTTCTTAAAACTACATTTTCATTTATATAAAAAGTGTCTTGTTCATCTCTAGCTGGGTGATTTTTAGGAATATTTAAAGCCTCAAAGTTATAGTAATCTTTTTCAACTTCTGGTCCATCTGTTATTTCAAATCCCATACCAAAGAATATTTCTTTTATTTCATCAAGAACTGTATTTATTGGATGAAGTCCGCCTCTTCTTGGCATAGACCCTGGCATTGTTATATCTATTATTTCATTTTGAAGTCTTTCATTTTTTTCTTTGTTTTTTATAGTTGATAAAGCAATTTCAAGTTCTTTTTCAATAGCTTCTCTAACTTCATTTGCTACTTTACCAACTACAGGTCTTTCTTCCTTTGAAAGTTTACCCATTCCTCTTAAAATACCTGTTAAAAGTCCTTTCTTACCAAGATATTTAACACGTATTTCCTCTATACCTTGACTAGAAGTAGAAGATTTAATTTCTTCTATCGCATCACATTGTATTTGATTTAATTGTTCCTGCATTTAAATGCTCCTTTCTTAAAGTAAAATTAAAAACAAAAAAACCCTCATCCCTGAAAGGGACGAAGGTTATATTCTCCGTGGTACCACCCTAATTGATATAAAAATATCCACTTAAAGTATGTTAACGATTTTCACCGCCTTATTCTACTTAAATTTCAAATAAGGAACTCTAGAGCGAAACTTCAAAAATACCTTCTGTTATAGGCTCTCAATCTTTGACCTATTATCCCTGTACAGGACATATTTTCTACTTTACTCTTTCAACGTTTTACTGTTTACTTTTACACTTTACAATTGTACCATAAATTAGACATATGTCAATTACATATGTCCCTTTATTCTTTGTCTTAAAGCTTCATATACAATAACAGAATTTGCTATACTTACATTTAAGGATTCACTATTTCCTGCCATAGGAATAAACATTAAATCTGTTGCAAGATTCATATTTTCTTCTTTTACTCCATTTGCTTCATTACCAAGTATAACTACTGTTTTTTTAGAAAAATCATAATCATAAAGAGACTTTGTTGTATTTAAACTTGTAGCTAAAATGCTATATTTATTTTCTAAAAATATGCTAGATAAATTTTGCATATTATCTTCAAATATAATAGGTATATTAAAAATAGATCCCATAGTTGATCTTAAAACCTTTGGATTATAAACATCTACTGTTCCTTTTAAAACAACTATTCCTGAAACTCCTGCTGCATCACATGTTCTTATAATAGTTCCAAGATTTCCAGGGTCTTGCACCGAATCTATAACAACTATTAAATCTCCTAATATATTTTCTAAATTGTATTCTTTTTTAGTACATATAGCTAAAACACCTTGAGGATTTTCAGTATCACAAATCTCTTTTAAAACACTATCTTCTATTTCAAATGAATCTATAGTTTCGTTTAACACTCTTTCATAGCCATTTACACTATAAAGCTTTTCGCTATATAAAATGTATTTTACAACTCCACTTTCAATAGCAGACTCTACAAACCTTATTCCTTCAGCTATAAAAAGGCTTTCTTCATCTCTATACTTTTTCTTTTTTAATTTTTGAGCTGTTTTAACTAGTTTATTGTCTTTTGAAATCATTTTTTTATTCCTACTCACTATATTCTTCTATTACTTTTAATTCTTCTGTTCCACCAATTACTACTAAAATATCTCCTTTTCTTATATACTCATCTGCTTCTGGAGATATATTAATATCATTTCCTCTTTTTATAGCCATAACATTTATACCAAATCTGCTTCTAAGATTTAGATCTTTAAGGCTTTTTCCAACCCACTTATTTAAAGCAGTAACTTCCATAATACTATAATCAGGTGATAGTTCTATATAATCTAATATATTAGATGAACATAGGTTATGAGCAACTCTAATTCCCATATCACGTTCTGGAAATACTACTCTATCTGCTCCTATTTTATATAAAACCTTTGCATGTATTTCATTATGAGCCTTTGCAATTACATATTTTACACCAAGTTCTTTAACTAAAAGAGTTGCCATTATACTTGCTTGAACATCTGATCCTATTGTTATTACAGCAACATCAAAATTTCTAAGACCAAGGGATCTTAAAACTCCTTCATCTGTTGAATCTGCTTGAACAGCATGGGTAACATCCTGTGATATTTCCTGTACTACTTCCTCATCAACATCAATTGCTAAAACTTCATTTCCAAGTGAATATAATGTTTTTGCAATACTTGTTCCAAATCTACCAAGTCCTATAATTACATATTGTTTTGAAGTCATTATAATCCTCCTTATCCAACTATAATTTTATCCTCTGGATATTTTATAGATGTATTTGAATTTTTCTGTTTATAAGCAAATGCTAAAACTAGGGTTAACGGTCCAAGACGACCTGCATACATAGTTAATACAATAGCGATTTTCCCAATCGGTGAAAGTGTTGGAGTAAGGCCTAGTGTTAATCCTACTGTACCAAAAGCAGAGGTAGTTTCATATAAAAACTGCATAAAAGTTCCGTCTTCAAATATTGATAAAATCATAGTAACTCCAGTTACTAAAGCAAAACTTATAAATGTTATAGCAACAGCTCTATATACAGAGTATTTATTAATTCTTCTTTTAAATATTTCTGTATCCTCACGACCATTTATAATACTTATAATAGTCATAAATAAAATCATTAACGTAGTTGTTTTTATACCTCCACCAGTAGAACCTGGTGATGCACCTATAAACATTAAAATAACAGTTAAAAATTGACTAGCTGTTGTCATATCAACTAAAGAAACAGTATTCATACCAGCTGTTCTTGGAGATACTGAAGCAAATATACTTGCTACTATTTTATCAAATACTGATAACTCTCCCATAGTTTTTGGATTATTGTGTTCAAATAAAAAGAACATAATTGTTCCTAAAACTATTAAAAAAAGTGTTGTAGTTATAACAACTTTAGTATGAAGTGAATATTTTTTTCTTTTTTTATGTCCTATTACCTCTGATATTACAAAGAATCCTATTCCTCCAAGAACTACTAATGAAGCTACTGTTAAACTAACTATAGGATTAGTTACATATCCTGTATATCCATTAAAGTTTCCAAATAAATCAAATCCTGCATTACAAAATGATGATATAGAATGGAAAATTCCAAAGTATATACCTTTTAAAAGTCCATACTGTTCTACAAATTGAGTACTTAAAATTAATGCTCCTATACCCTCTATTGTAAATGTTATTGTTAAAACGTATATAACTAATTTAACAAGTCCTTGTATATCAAAAGCATTATATGCTTCTCTCATAATAAGTCTTTCTCGAAGACTTACTCTTTTTCCAAGCACTATTGCAATTAATGTTGAAAATGTCATAAATCCAAGTCCACCTATTTGAATCAAAAGTATAATTACTATTTGACCAAAAATGCTCCAATGTGTTCCAGTATCTACAACTATAAGACCTGTAACACAAGTTGCAGAAGTTGCAGTAAAAAGCGCATCTATAAAAGATGTGTACTCTCCACTACTAGATGATATTGGAAGAGTTAATATTGTTGCTCCTGTTAATATTAATGCAGCAAATCCTAAAGCTAGTATTTGTACAGGCTTTAGCTTAAAAAACTTGTAATTTGCTTCTTTACCTTTAATAAACATGCCCTTTCCTCCTACATACTAAAAAGCATTTTGAATGTTTTTATATATAGTATCTCTTAAATCATAATATGTTATTATAATTTAAGAAAATAGTTACTGTAATTTTAGCACTCCAAGAAATTATTATCAATAATGGAATATATATTTAATATATGTAGACATAAAAAAGACCTGAAAATTCAGGTCTTTAAATTATGCGTTTAATTTTGATTTTGCAAGTTGTGCTAGTTCTGCAAATGCTGCTTCATCATTGATAGCAATTTCTGAAAGCATTTTTCTGTTTATGTTAACACCAGCAATTTTAAGTCCGTTTATCATTTTTGAGTATGATAAACCATTTACTCTAGCTGCTGCGTTGATTCTTGCGATCCAAAGTTTTCTGTAATCTCTTTTCTTAAGCTTTCTTCCAACGTATGCTTGGCTTTGCGCCTTCATAACTGCTTGTTTAGCTATTTTGTATAATTTGCTTTTTGCACCATAATATCCTTTTGCTAGCTTTAATACTTTTTTACGTCTTTTATGTGAATGCACTGATCTTTTAACTCTTGCCATTAGTGTACCCTCCTTTTCCTTCTATATATTCTATACG
>JAEWEN010000121.1 GCA_023389275.1 Bacillota bacterium | reverse complement strand
CATAAACCCTTTAACCATTTAGGTTAGAGGGTTTTTACTATTATATGTGAACAAAAAGCATTAATACTTTAGTATTAGTGCTTTTTATTTTTATAATTTATTAATGTTGATAGTAAAAAAATGATTATGTATAATAATACATAAATGTAAAAATATAGGAGGTATAATTATGCTTAATAAGAAAAAGATTACTAAAAAAATTGCTTTAAGTTTATTAGGAATATCTTTATTTTCAACAGGGGTTTTAACTAATATAAATGAATCAAGTAGGATTTATGCTAAAGAGATTAAATTTGCTAATGAATCAATTCAACTTAAAAATGCAAAATCTAAAATAGTACAATTAACTAAGTCTTTAAAAACAAACTACTTAGGTATTAAAAATCAAGGAACATGGGAGATATATATAAAAGAGGCTAGGGAGTTAATTAATGAAATTCCTAATTCTGAAAAGTTACAAAGAGATGCTTTGGCAGTAGAGGTAGACAAAAATGAAGCTTTGGTTAGAGCTTTATCTAGAATAAATCAAGTAGAGAAAAGTACAACACCTAAAGAACAAGGGGGTTATGGAAACCACTTAGGTATAAAAAATGCTGAAACTTGGTTAGAGTATTTAAGACTTGCAGAAATTGACTTAAAAAAAGTAGATAGGCAAATTTTTGAAGAGCAATATGATGAATTGGTACATAGAAAGCATTATGTAGAGTTTATGGTTGTTTCTCCTATAAAACAAGATTTTCAAGTAGAATATGTTAAGGTTGCTAGAATACTAAGAATAGCAAGGGAAATAGGAGATATTAACGGGGCTAAGTTAGCCTTAAGTGAGGCTGAGAAGTTAGGTACTTGCGAAGCTAGTGATAATATGAAAAAAGATATTAAAAAGTTTATAGAAAATGATAATGATGCTTTAGATAATATTTTAAATAAGGTAGAAAAAGAACTTAAAGATGAAATAGATTCATTAAAAATCAAAATTAGTGGAAAAGAGTATACATTAGCAGTTTCTTATCTTAATGAAAATCAATACTTATTAGAAGCGAAAAGTGGAAATGACATAAGAAAATATCATATAGATTCTCAAACGACAGATAGAACAATAGTATATAATTTTCAAGTTAAACCAGATAGAAGTGCTTTAGCTTATTCTCCAATCCTTCAACATGTTTTAATTGATGAATATAATAGATTTATATCTTCAAAGAATGGAATAGATAAAGAATCTGTTAAAGGAAGAATATTTAGTTTAGACCAAAAAAGAAAAATTTGTTATGCAGAAATAGGTTCAGATAAATATGAGAAAATAAAGTATGTTATTCCTTATGATGCAACAAATAATACATTAAATATTAATACAGAAAAATAATTATAAAAGTAGAGGCGAAATAGATTGAATATTTTTAGAATAGTAATCTTTAGAAAGATATTAATAATGACAATGTCTTTAGTAATATTATTAGGTTTTAATAATATTACTTTTGCAGCAGATAATCCTGAGATCTACTTTTATATCGATGGAAAAAAAGTTGAAGGTAGAAAGATTTATAAAGCTAAAGACAATGGAGATGTTTTTGTTCCTGTAGATGATGTTGTTAACAGATTAGGTGGTAAAGTTACTAATAAAATGAATAAGGGAAAAGGAGTAGATATTACTCATAATGGTAAAACCTATAATTTCAATTGTGTAAATTATTATTACGATTCTGAGCATAATTTTTACCCGTATAAAACACAAACAAAATCTTCTTATTATGATGGGATTCTTTATGTTCCATATCAAACTTTAAATGAACTATTTGGATATGAATTAACTATAAAAGAAAATCAAATTTTCTTAGGTGAAGTTCCTGATAAGTTACCAGTTGAAAAACCAGTTGAAAAGCCAGTTGAAGAACCTAAATTTGTAGACTTACTTCCAAAAGACCATCCTCAATATGGTGAATATGAAAGAACAGGTCAGGTTGGAGGAGATTATAACTGGGTAAATGGAGGATATAATATTACAAGGTTTGGAAGTTTTCAATCTATGCCATTTGATGGAGTTATAGATAATACTGTAATTTCTAAATTTGACCCTAAAATGATAAAAGCTTTTGAAGATATATATAAATTAGTAAAAGAAAATTGCAAACGTATAAAAGCAGAAGTTCCTGTAATGCCTAAATTTGGTCATCCAGGTATGTATAATAAATACACTTTTATAGATAATAATTGGATTATTCCTATGTTAAAATCAAAAGCTACAAAAGACCCTATAAAGGATTTCAAAACATTATCAGATGAGCTTCAAATACCTCTAGGTAATAATAGTAGAGGAATTTGGTATTCTCCTCTTAATCAGAGTACTGTAGATACATCAATGGCAGCTTCTGTTCATCCTAATGGAAAAGAGGTAGGACTTATAATGAATAATTATTTTAATTATAAATATAGTCCTTATGCAAGTAAACAAGATTATATTTTCCCACAAATATTAAAATTCTACTTCCCTACTAAATGGGAACTTCTTCACAAAAATCTTATTGGAGCTAGAAGTGATTTTCAAATTGGAAAAGAATATGACTTAATTTTAGATGAAAAAAAAGTAAGGCTATCTGTTAGAGGAGAATATGTTGAGTCAGGAAGAGGTTTACATATTCAGTTTATAAAATATTAATTAATATTAAAGAAAGGAGATACGCAAATGTTTGTAGTAAAAGTTTTTAAAGTTATAGGACTATCTATTCTAATATTTGTTGGAGCATTAAGCTTAAATAGTGCTAAAGCTTGGAGTAATAGCGACATAACATATATTCAAAATAAACTTGGTCATTTAGAGACTTCCGTGAAAAGAAATTATCTAGGTATTAAAAACTTAGATACTTGGAATGGTTATTTAAATGATGCTAAAAGAAAAAATAGTGGACTTCCTCAAAATTCTACAAAGGATAACTTAGACCAGAGAATATATAGTGACGAATCATTATTATATGCGGTGGAATATATAAACTATGTAGAAATAAGTATGGAAAAGAACGCTAAAGCAATGAGAAATGCAGATGTATGGCAGCAAAGATTGGAACTTGCTAAAGTTCATTTAAAATATGTAGATTTAAAAGTTTTTAAAGAGCAATATAATGCTTTATATCAAAGACTTAATTCTAAGCTGGTAGAAGTTGTTAAAATTAAAAACGATTATATGAAAGAATATAATAAAGCTAATGGTTTATATGAAGAGGCTTTTAAATTATCTAAAAGCGATAAAGACTTAGCTATAAATAAAGCTAATGAATCAAAAGAATTAGCTAATAAATTATCTTCTTACTATTTAAAAGATAGATTAATTAATAATATTGATAATCTTATTAAAGAATTATCTTAATTAAAAATAATAGACTGCTAATCTAATTAATATTGGTTATGAAATATTAGTTAATTAGCAGTTTTTTTAAAATTAAAATATACTTGCTAAATCAAGGAATATTTCTTTAATAAGTAAGCACAAAACAGCAATTAATCCAATTAACATAAAAATTCTATAAGAAAGTGCAACTAAAGCTTTTGCTAATTCTTTCATAAAACTCAACTCCTTTAAAAATATAAGATATAAAAATACTAAAATCAGTTTATGTATCTGTTAATTTTTATTTTTTATATACAATATATTCCTATATTAACTACATATATTTTAAATTATATATTAAGAGAGAAATGTGTCAAATAGTGTAAGAAGTTTTGATAATACTATTTTTATGACATAATGTAAAAATGGTAATTTAATGGTAATATTTAAAGTGTATATATTATTGAATAGGGGGAGTTTAAATGGAAAGGATTAAGAATAAGTTTATTTGTGCACTTGCAATAGGAAGTTTATCTATTGCTATGATTACAGGAACTATAATGACTTTAGGAATAAATAATGTACATGCTACTACATATCCTGCTGAGTCTAAAGCACTAGGTGATGCAAAAGCAAAAATAAGCCATCTTACTAAGTCGCTGAAAACAAACTATCTAGGGATTAAAAATCAAGCTACATGGGAGTTATATATAAAAGAGGCTAGAGGATTAATTGAAAAAATTCCAAACTATGAAAAATATCAAAAAGATGCTTTAACAGTAGAAGTAGATAAAGATGAAGCTTTAGTTAAAGGATTAGCTAGAATTAACCATGTTGAAAAATCAATAGCACCAAAATCAGAAGGTGGGTATGGAAATCACTTAGGAATTAAAAATGCAGAAACTTGGAGAGAGTATTTAAGATTAGCTAAAATAGATTTAGAAAAAGTGGATAAATCTATTTTTAAAAAGCAATACGATGAGCTTATAAGTAGAATGAATAATGTTGATAAGGTTGTTCAGAAAATAGAAGATGATTTTCAAGTTGAATATGATAAGGTAGTTAAATTATATGAAGAGGCTAAGGCACTTGATGATTTAGATAAAGCTAATGAAGCACTTGAAAATTCAAAAAAACTTGGTAGTTGTAACAGAACTAATGAATTAGAGAAAAACATTGAAAAATTAATTAAAGATATAGAGGAAAATAACATAATAACTGTACAACCGGAAACTGACGAACAGTTAAAAACTTATAAAAGTTCTAGTTACTTTAATAGAGATTATATAGAAATTATGGTTATAGATAATAAAAAAATTAAAATAAAAGGTAGATCAGATTTAGGTAAAACAGGATTATTATTTATGATAGAAGGGAATAAGACTTTAAGGGAGTATAGGAATGTTAAAGAGGATGGAACTTATGAGGAAATATTTAATATAGAGGATTATTTAACATATGGAGACTATAAATTAGGAATTTACTTCAAGGATAAAAATGATACTTCTTATTGGTCGTATTATTGGAAAATACCTTTAAAGTGTGAGAATGGAGAAGTGTTTTTCCCAAGGTCCCCAGTATATGAAAATAATTATATTGAGTATACAAAAAATTCTAAAGTAAATCCTAATAAATATCTAGATATAAATATTACAGATAAAGATGAAAGAGATGAAATTAAAAATTTAGCCTATGATATAATCGGTGAAGAATCTAATGATTATGAAAAGCTGCTTAAAATAAATAATTGGGTTGCAGAAAATATTTATTATAATTGGGATGGATACTTATCAGGAGATTATGGTAGAACTGATGCATATGGTACATTTAAAAGTAGAAAGTCTGTATGTCAAGGGTATGCTGAACTAACTAATGAACTTTTAAAAAGTATAGGAATACCTTCTAAATTAGTAATAGGTCATGCATTAGGGGTTAGTTCATCTAATAAATACTGGGATGATATAGATCATACAAGCTCAAACCATGCTTGGAATGAAGCTTTTGTTAATGGAAGATGGATTATTTTAGATACAACATGGAATAGTGGAAATAAATATGAAAATGGAAAGTTCAATAAAAAGAAAATGAATTATAGATATTTTGATCCAACATTAGAAGTGTTTTCATATAATCATAAAATAATAGAAGTAAGATAAAATTATTAAAATACAAAAAGTAAGGTTTTTATACCTTACTTTTTTATTAAATTCCAAATTCTTTTGCATATGTTACAGCGCCACTAATAGGCTTTGCATCTTCCTTTAATTTAATTGCCATAAAGTTAATAGATGGAATTCCCTCTGGTACTTCTATTCCTAGTTTATTAGAAGGAACATAGCCAAAGCGTGGATAATATTTTTCACTTCCTAAAACAATAGAGTATTCATAACCTAGTTCTTTAGCGATTTTATGTCCTTCTTTTATTAAGGCACTGCCAATACCTTGGTTTTGATATTCAGGTAGTATTGCTAAAGGTGCTAAAGCAAGTACTGTTTGATCTGAAACCTTAGCCTCTATAAATAAAATATGTCCTACAACTTTATTATCTATTTCTGCAACTAATGATAATTTAGGTATAAATGAATCACTTTTCCTTAAGGCATTAACTAAATCTTGTTCTTTCCCATCGCTGTGTTCAGCAGATGAAAAAGCAGATTTTATAACAAAATATACATCATTAAAGTCTTTTTCGTTTTCTTGTCTAATTAGCATAATTACCTCCTATTTTAGGCCTTTATAATTATATATTGTACAAATACTTTGAAGTTTATTTAAAACTATTTTATCAAATTTTTTAGGATATTATGAAAAAAATTATTAAATTACGCTTGACAAAAGTACCCTAGAGGGTGTATATTCTATATTAGAAATTATTCGCGTCTTGCCGGAGTGGCGGAACAGGCAGACGCACAGGACTTAAAATCCTGCGATCCCTAAAGGATCGTACCGGTTCGACCCCGGTCTCCGGCACCAAGTGAAATAATTAAACGTTCATATCTTATGATATGAACGTTTTTTTACGTTTAATAGAGAAATTAATTTCTTTCAGATTTATTAGTTATATACCATTTATCATTTATTTTTTCTACTTTAAATTTACATATTACATCCCAAGAACCTGCAGCAATTTCACCTTTCGAATCTACTACAGAAATGCTGTATTTCATCTAAACATATCCGCTTTTAAAATTATGAATTACTCCTAATGGATATAGATTTAATTTAAATTAAACTAAATGTAAATTAATAATAGTATATAGTTATAGAAAATATTAATACTCTCATAACACTCTATTTATAGAACTAATATTTTACATATATTAGAAAAACTTTGCTATAATTATGTTTAATTACATAATTGGGGGGAAATTATAAATGATAAAATTTAAAAAAAATCTAATTATGATATTAGTTACTCTTGCTGTATCTATAGTTATGTTAGTAGGATGTTCTCAAAAAGAAAACGTTAATACAAAGCCTACTAACGGTACTACTAATCAAGAGACTAATACCTCTTATTCAGCTGAATATTTAACAGATATTGAGATATTTAAAAAAGAAATGTTAGATAATAATATCGTTATTCTTGATGCTAGAGGAGAAGATTCCTATAAAAAGGGACATATAAAAGGAGCTATACCTATAACTTGGCAACCATTTACTAAGCAAGATGTAAAGCCAGGAGATAAAGGATGGGGGGTTGTACTTCCTAAAGATGAGCTTGCTAAAAAACTAGGAGAATTAGGTATTAACAAAGATAAAAAAGTTATTGTTTATGGAAATAAAGATGGATGGGGAGAAGACGGAAGAATAGTTTGGATGCTTAGAATGGCTGGGATAAATTCTACTATGTTAAATGGTGGGATTGAACTTTGGGAAAGTCAAAAAAATGAAATAACAAAAGATTCTACTAACATAACTCCAGTAGAATGTAAAATAGATTCATATGACTTAAGTATGAATATAACAACTGAAGAATTAAAGAAAAATTATGATAAAATAACTATTATAGATGCTAGAGCTAAAGATGAATACGAAGGTGCAACTAAATTTGGAGAAGCAAGAGGAGGACATCTTCCTAAAGCTATAAATTTAACTTTTAGTAATGTATATAACCAAGATGGAACAATAAAGAAAATAGAAGAACTTCAAAAAATGTTTGAAGAAAAAGGACTAAAAAAAGATTCTGAAATAGTTACTTATTGTACAGGTGGAATACGCTCAGCACATCTTGCCCTAGTTTTAAAAATGTCTGGATATGATAAAGTTAAAAATTATGATGCATCATATTACGAGTGGGCAGGAGATAAATCTAATACAGTTGAAAAATAATATAAACATAAAAAACGTTCATATCTTACGATATGAACGTTTTTTACGTTTAATAGAGAAATTAATTTCTTTCAGATTTATTAGTTATATACCATTTATCATTTATTTTTTCTACTTTTAATTTACATATTACATCCCAAGAACCTGCAGTAATTTCACCTTTCGAATCTACTACAGAAATGCTGTATTTCATCCAAACATATCCACTTTTAAAATTATGAATTACTCCTAATGGATATAGATTTAATTTAATAGAGGAGTTTTTATCATCAACATAATGTGTATGATAAATGTTTATAGACTGAAAAACATCTTTGCTCATTTTATCGCTAATTTTTTCACTATAACCTTTATTAGTTGTAAAAGCTTCTTTAACAATGCTATACATATGAGGCCCTGTTATAAACTGTATTGCTATAAAGCAAATAAATAATATCAACAATATACTACCAATTCTTTTTATATTCATGGTACAACTCCTTTTAACTTTATTTACCAATATTATACTATTTATTTTTGAAAATTAACTTTATTTATGTATTTAGTTTATTTTTGAAAAATGTTAAAATATAATATATTTTGTGAATTTATGTACAAATAAGTACAAAAAGTTAATATGATAAGGAGGATACTAGATGGAAGTTTTTGAAATCATATTTGTTATGCTTGGTGCAGTTTTTATATCTAATGTTATAAATCGGTTTTTTCCTATTATAGCTGTACCGCTTATACAAGTAATATTAGGTGTTTTACTTGCTATACCATTAGGAGGTCACCATATAAAGTTAGATCCAGAGCTTTTTCTATTACTTTTTATGGCACCTTTATTATTTAATGATGGTTCAAATGTTGATAAAAAGTCTTTATGGAGACAAAGAAGATCTATTTTATCTTTATCCATAGGACTAGTTTTTTTAACTGTTTTTATTTTAGGTTCTTTTATAAATATTCTTCTACCTTTTATTCCACTAGCAGCAGCATTTGCTTTGGCAGCAGCTTTAGCTCCAACAGATGCAGTAGCAGTTAGTGCCCTTTCTGAGAAGGTAAATATTCCTCATAAAATTATGCATAATCTTGAAGGTGAGTCACTTATAAATGATGCTTCAGGATTAGTTTCTTTCCAGTTTGCAGTTTTAGCACTTCAAACAGGGGCTTTTTCGCTTTCAAATGCAAGTGTTACGTTTTTGTTTTTATCATTTGGTGGTGTTGCACTAGGTGCAGTAATGAGTTTAATAAAAATTGTAGTTATGAGGTGGTTTAGAAATCTGGGAATAGAAAATATAACTTCATTTATGCTAATGGAAATTTTACTACCTTTTTTAATATTTATGACAGCAGAACATATAGGGGTAAATGGTATTTTAGCTGTTGTTTCAGGGGGAATTGTACATTCATTTAGTTATAGAAAAATGAATCCTGAGGTTGCAAAGCTAAATATACTTTCTAAAAATACATGGTCAGTTATTATATATAGTTTAAATGGACTTGTTTTTGTTTTATTAGGTGCCCAGCTTCCTAATATTATGAAAATCGTTTGGAAGGAATCAGGTATAGATAAATCTACACTTTTACTATATATTTTAGGAATTACATTTGTGCTTTTAATGCTTCGTTTCATATGGATGATATTATTTAAAAACTTTGAGAAACAGCGATTAGGTTTTAAAAGTAGTATTAAAAATGCTTTTCTTTACACTATTTCAGGGGTTAGAGGAACAATTACACTTGTAAGTACATTGTCACTACCTTTTCTTTTAGGAAATGGAGAAGAATTTGTAGAAAGGGATTTGCTTATTTTTATAGCAGCTGGAGTTATTATTACAACTTTAATACTGGCAAACTTTATACTTCCACTACTTGCACCTAAAAAAGATTTAAAAGAAAGTGATAATTCTATAGAAATTGAGCTTTTAAGAGATGTTGTTAAAGAATTAAAAACCTACAAAACAGATGAAAACAAAGTAGCATTAGGAAAAGTAGTTAGAATGTATAATAACAGAATTCTTTCGTCATCTAGGTATAAAACTATAGATAAAAGTGAATTGGATATAAGGATATTAATATTTGAGTGGCAACTTGAAAATATTAAAAATCTTGTTAAGAAAGATGAGATAAGTATTCAAACAGCAATTCCTTTAATTAATCGTTTAAATATAAAGCTATATAACTTAACAAAGCTAAAAAAATATAAAATTAATATATTTAGAACAAAGCTATTTAAACATAAAATTCGTGAGTTTTTATTAAAGCGTCTTACTTTTAGAGAAAAAAGAGAGCAAATAGAGTATATACAAAAGAAGAACAATGAATTTATATTAAAAAATTTAAGGGATTTAGATAGAGAATTATATCCACCAGAGATTTTAGATTTAATTACTTTAACCTATGCTAGAAGAAATAAGGAAATAAAGTTTTCTATTTTAAATAAAGAGCAGGAGATAGAGATTCAAAGTTTAATGGAACTAGCTGCACAAATAGAAAGGGATACTATTTATAATTATTTTGAAACTGGAAAAATTACTAGAAAAGAAATGAAAACCTACCGTCAAAATCTATTGCTTATTGAAAATAACTTCCATTTTAGTGACTAAAATTTATTTAAATTATATTCACAATTATTTGGAGACTTTTATGTTGTTATAATTTGAAATCTCATAAAAATATAGTTTTTAATTTGACTAAATATAAATTTTAATTAATTAATAACAAGTAAAAATTTGATTAAAATTACAAAAAAATCAATAAATAGTGGTACTTTAGGTAAAATGTGTTTGTTGAACATGAGTAAATATTACGTTAGTATAAAGGCACACCTTGTAAAAATGAGTAAAAAAATAAAATTGTTTTACAAAAAAGGAGTGAATTTAATGTTAAACAAGAAATTAGGAGTTTTAATAGCTTCATCATTAACAGCTATTATGATTCCAGCAACATTTGGATTAGGATTAACTGGTATTAAAGAAGTATCAGCTAAAGAAATAAGAACAAAGGCACAAACATCAGTAGAGTTAAAAAATAGAGACAGTAATTTTCAAATTCAGTGTAACAAGGTTGTAAAACCATCTAGTGGAAGTTCAAATGAATCTTCAAATAGCTCTTCAAGTAACGTTTCAGCTATAGAAGCTGAGGTTGCAAAATTAGTAAATGAGGAAAGAGCAAAAAATGGTCTTAAACCATTAGAGTTAAGTTCTGAAATTTCTAAAGTAGCAAGAATAAAGTCTCAAGATATGGCTGATAAAAACTATTTTAATCATACATCTCCAACATATGGAACTCCATTTGATATGATGAAAAAGTTTGGGATAAGCTATAGTGCAGCTGGAGAAAACATTGCAAAGGGACAAACTACTGCTCAAAGTGTTATGAACTCTTGGATGAACTCTCCAGGACACAGAGCTAATATTTTATCAGCAAACTTTGGAAAAATAGGTGTAGGATATGTAATTAAAAATGGGACAACCTATTGGACACAAATGTTTACAAACTAATATATAAAAGAGAGGTTAAAAGCCTCTCTTTTTCCATTTTTAAAGACTTTGAAGAAATATATGTAAATTGAGAAAAAAGTTGAAATATGTTAGAATCAAGGTGTTTAGAATGGTTATTTTTACTTATGGAGGTGTAAAAAATAAATATTGTTACTAGGGAAGAAAAAAAGTATTTAATTAATTATTTAGAATATAAAAGACATAGTGACTATTTTGAAAAAGTTTTAAATAAGGATGTTCACAATAAAAGTAATGGTTACCTAGTAAGGTCACTTTATTTTGATACTTTAAATAATGAAGATTTTATAAATAAAGTAGATGGAGTAGAAGTAAGACATAAAATTAGGCTAAGAATATATTCTACAAATGATAATTTTGGAGTTTTAGAACATAAACAAAAGCAAGGTGATTATCAAAAGAAACGTTCAATGAAGATTACAAAGGAAGATGTATATGAAATTATAAATTCTAATTATAGTGTTTTGCTTAAATACAAAAATGAATTTGCTATAGAAATGTATACTTTAATGTCTATGAATTGTTATCGCCCAAAAACAATTGTCCAATATAATCGTAAAGCTTTTACTGCAAAGGAAAATCGAATTCGTCTTACATTTGATAATAAAATAGTCGCAACAGAAAGTAGTTTTGATATTTTTTCAGATAAGCTATGTTTTTATCCAGCACTAGATGAATCTATGGTTGTTTTTGAGGTAAAGTATAACGGGTTTTTACTTTCTTATATTAAGGATATGATAAATGAAGTTAATAAAAGTAATATTTCTATTAGTAAGTATTGTCTTGGTAGAAGTATAGCTTGTGAGTATGTATTTTAATTGAAAGGATAGAATTTTATGAAAGAAGCACTAATTGATTTATTTAAAACAACAAGTGATTTGAATATAAGTGATATTATAATTCAAATTGGCGTATCAGCTTTATTAGGATTAGTTATTTTTGTTTCTTATCATATTTCACATATAGGTGCAGTATACAGTAAAAAGTTTAATGTTTCTTTAATTGCCCTTGCAGTTTTAACATCAACTGTTATGACTGTAATAGGTAATAACTTGGCTCTTTCACTAGGAATGGTAGGAGCTTTATCTATTGTACGTTTTAGAACAGCTATTAAAGATTCAAGAGATACTGTTTATATTTTCTGGTCTATTGTTATTGGAATATGTTGTGGAACCGGTGATTATGTAGTTGCAGCAGTTGGAAGCTGTATTGTATTTATTATTTTTCTTATTATGGGGCAAATACAAAATGATAATAGATTATTACTTGTAATAAAAGGTGATAGAAAAAGTGAACTTGAAATAGAAGCAGCTGTTTTTCAGTACTACAGTGGTAGAGCAAAAATGCGTGTAAAAAACACTACAGATAAAAGTATAGAATTAATATATGAAATTAATCGAAACGTTTCAAAAAAGCTTTTAAAAAGTAAAAGTATAACAGAGGTTATTTATGAAATTCAAAATATAGAATATGTTAACCTAATTACTCAAAATGATAATATTAGTAATTAGTCAAAGTGGTGATTGCTTATGAATAAAAAGATATATGCTAGTATTTTTGTTTTTTTAGTATTAGGTATATGTATAGCTATACAGACAGTTCCTAAAACCAACTATAGATATCATCAGCATTTAAATGCATCTTCTAAAAAAAAGTGTAATCACAAAGAAAACAAATTTTGTACCCATCTTCCTATAATATCTATATCCACAGAAAAAACTGAAATTCCAGGTTCTACAAGAGATGATAATAAAATGATAAAAGGCAGTTTAAAAGTTATAGATAATGAAAGTGAAAAAAATCATTTAGATGACTCTCCAAATTTAACAACAGATATAAATATTAGATATAGAGGGGCAAGTTCAAGATCCTTTGATAAAAAAGGGTTTTTAGTACATTCAATTAATAAAAAAGGTGAAAAAAAGGATGTATCACTTTTAGGAATGGATAGTCATAGTGATTGGGTTTTAAATGGACCTTTTTTAGATAAAACCTTAATGAGAAATTATATGTGGTATAACATTTCAGGTGAAATAATGGAGTATTCTCCAAATGTTCGTTATTGTGAGGTTTTTGTAAATGAAGAATATAATGGCGTTTATGTTTTAATAGAAAAAATAGATGTAGGAAAAGATTCAAGAATAAACTTAAAAGGTATTCAAGGAAATTCTAATAAAACAGGATATATTTTAAGACTTGATAGAGGAGGAGAAGCTCCAATACAAAATATTGAAACATTTACAAACTACTCTTTAAGAAATCCAAAGGAAATGAATAAATCAGGGGTTTTTGATATTGAATATCCTAGTAAAAAGAGTCTTACCCCTGAGGTTAATAAGTATATAGAAAATGATTTTTCTGACTTTGAAAAAGCTCTTTATTCCTATGATTATGATAGTAAAACCTATGGTTATTCAAAGTATATAGACGTAGATAATTTTGTAGATTATATGATAATAAATGAGTTTACTTGTAATTATGATGCACTAAGATTTTCAACATATATTTATAAGGACATAGGTGGAAAATATAAATTTGTTGTTTGGGATTTTAATTCTGCTTGTGACTACTATGAACACTCTGTAAGTAAGCCATTTGATTTTAAATTCCAAGAAGGAATATGGTACTTTATGCTTTTAAAAGATGAGAAGTTTACAGAAAAAGTTATATCAAGATATAAGTATTTAAGAAAAAATGTATTAAGTGACGAGTATTTACTATCATATATTGATGATGTTTCAGCTTACTTAGGTGATGCTATTAATAGAAATTATGAAAAATGGGGTTATAGTTTTGATGAAAAACATGATTATTTAGTACCTAAGGAAAGAAATGTTAGAAGTTATGATGAAGCTATTAAACAAATGAAAGATTTTATTATAAAAAGAGGGGAATGGCTTGATAAAAATATAGAAACCTTAAGGCAATATTCCCATGAATCAAAGGTTAAAAAGTTTAATCATTAGAGTAATATAAAGGACGTGAGTTATATGAAAAAGTTTTTAATTGTTTCATTAATAGCTATTATAGGTTATTTTTCTATAGATTCTTTATATTACCGTTATGGATTTTATGTTGATTTAAAGTCTAACTCAAATATTAGCTTTTTTACAAAGGTTAGTGGAGAAAAAATCCTTTTAAATAAAGGTAATGGATTTAATGAATTTGAGATCAGGGGAGTAAATATGGATTCTGGTATTCCAGGACATTTTGCAACTGATTATGCAATTGATAAAGAAACCTATTTAAGATGGTTTTCTTATATTCAAGAAATGGGAGCTAATACTATAAGAGTTTATAGAATTTTAAATAGTGATTTTTATAATGCTGTTTATGAGTACAACAAGGATAACCCTTCCCCTATTTATATTTTACATGGAGTTTGGGTAAATGATTATATTCAAAATTCACATAGAGATGCATATGATAAGGACTTTGTAGATACATTTTTAAGTGATTCTAAAAACTTAGTAGATATAATACATGGTAAGAAAAAATTATCTTTAGGAAGAGGGCTTGGAAGTGGATACTACAATAAAGATATATCTCCTTGGGTTATAGGATATATTTTAGGTGTTGAGTGGGAAGATGTAACTGTTGCTTATACTAACCATAAACTAAGGGAGAAAAATAGCTATAAAGGAGAGTATATGTACACCTCAGACAATGCTACTTCCTTTGAAGCAATGCTTGCTTATGTAGGAGATAAAACTATAGAGTATGAAACTAATAAGTACAAGCAGCAAAGATTAGTTGCATTTTCAAACTGGCCTACAACAGATCCTTTTGATTATCCAAAAAATATATCTCAAAGCTTTTACAAAATTGCAAATATAGATGTAGAGAATATTAAAACAACTGAAAAATTCTTTTCAGGACAGTTTGCTTCTTATCATATATATCCTTATTATCCAGATTATTTAGCATATATGGAAGATGGAAATAAATATTTAGATGATAAAGGAGAAGTAAATACATACTATCACTACTTAAAAAAGATAAATGACTATCATACTATTCCTGTTATTATTTCAGAGTATGGAGTTTCTACAGGCAGAGGTATGGCACAAAAAGAGCGCTATGGAGCAAGGTTCCATGGAAATTTATCAGAAAAGCAACAAGGACAAGCTATAATATCATGTTATGAAGATATTATGAAGGCAGGAAGTGCTGGTAGTATTGTATTTACATGGCAGGATGAGTGGTTTAAAAGAAGCTGGAATACTATGAATTATGTTGATTTAAATAACACACCTTATTGGAGTGATTATCAAACAAGTGGACAGTATTTTGGACTTTTAGCATTTGACCCTGGAGAAGAAAAAAGTATTGCTTATGTTGATGGAAATATAGATGAGTGGAAAAATGATACTCCTGTAATAAATACTAAAGATACAAAGGCTTATTTTAAGTATGATGAAAAGTTTATGTATTTTCTAATAAAAAAAGATGGTTTTGCTAATGGAGAAAAAATATATATTCCTATTGATACTACTCAAAAAACAGGAAGTAAATTATTTAATAATACTAATGTTTCTTTTAATAGAAATGCAGATTTTGTTGTTGTTATTGATGGAAAGGAAAACAGTAGAGTTTTGGTACAAGAAAGATATAACCCTTTAAGGGCAATGTTTTTAAGAGAAACAGAGGGGAAAGATGCTTATATAAATCCACCTAAAAAAGACTCTTCTATATTTCTACCTATAAATTTAATTCTTAAAACATCTACACCTTTAATTGAAAACAATACAGTTTCTAAAGCTGAGGTTTATGAAACAGGGCTTTTAACATATGGAAATGCAAATCCTAAAGCTAAAGATTTTAATTCGCTTGCAGACTTTTGCTTTAATGGAGACTATATAGAATTAAAACTTCCTTGGCAAATGCTAAACTTTTCAAATCCATCTGAAATGACAATACATGATGATTATTATGAACATTATGGTATAGAAAATATGAAAATAGATAAGTTTTATTTTGGTGTAGGTTCACAGTTAAATAGCGTTAACATTCCTATGGAAGAAGTAGAGTTAAAAGGATGGGGCAAGAAAGTTACCTATCACGAAAGACTTAAAGATTCCTATTATCAGCTTAAAAGTTATTGGAGAGGTGATAAATAGGTGGCAGTAGAAAATGTTATATATATTTATATTTATATGTGTGTAAGTCTTGTTATTTTTGATATTTTTTATATGTTTGCTAAAGCATCCTCAAATAAAAAAATATCAAGTAATAAAAAGGTATTTTACTACCCTATAAAGGAAGAAATACTTAAATTAAAAAAAGGGGAAAGTGTATCAGTTAAACATAAAAAATACCTATTTAAAAGACTTAAAAATATAAAATATCTTTTAGAGTTTAATAATGCTTTAAGTAAATTAGAAAGTGAAGAAAAAGACTATATTTATAAATATCTATATGAAGTTCATATGATTTTTATAGATTTGTCTGTTTACTATAGAAAAAGACCAGATATGGAAAAGGCGTATTTTGCATATTTAATTTCACAACATGGATTTTGTAAAATAATGATTCAAAGTCCTTTAATAAATACAATGTTTTTTCTTCTTAATGAAAAGTCGGTTTATTGTAGAGAAAATGCTATGAAAGCAATATACAGCTTTTGTGATGAAGTTTTAGTTGTAAATGCCTTAAAAATATTAGATAAAGATAAAAGGATTTTACATAAAAAGCTTATTACAGATGGACTTTTATCTTTTAAAGGAGATCAAAAAAAGCTATCTAATGTTCTTTGGAAAAACTTTAATAGCTTTTCTAATAACTTAAAAATATCAATAGTAGATTACTTTAGGTTTTCAAAAAAAGATTTTAAATATGAATTATTACCTTATTTAAAAGATGAAGACACATTTATTGAACTAAAATATTCTATTATACGTTATTATGGCTCAGTATATTATGAAGACGCAAAGTATGTTCTTTTAGATTTAATAAAAAACAATAAAAATAACTGGGAGTTAATAGCTATAGCTACAACATCTATTGCACTATATAAAGATAAAGATACTATGGAAGTTTTAAAGTCTATGTTATGTAATAAAAACTGGCATGTAAGATTAAATGCAGCAAACTCTTTAGTTAGAATTGGTATATCAGATAATGACATAAATGAAATTTTAAATGGTAGTGATAACTATGCTAAAGAAATACTTTTATACTGTTTAAATTCATTAGAAAACAAAAATAGAAGGGAGGGATAAAAGTGGATTTTATAAAAATGTTTTTAAATGGAGTAGGATACTTTTTTGTTATTTACTTACTTGGATATTCTACATTTTTATTTCTTTCTGTAGTAGTAGGCGCTAATAGACTATTTAATAGTGAAAAAAAGCAAATGCTTAAAAATGAATTAGTACATGATTACTATATGCCTATATCTATAATAGTTCCAGCATTTAATGAAGAAGTAACAATTATAGATACTATTAAGTCACTTTTATCCCTTGATTATAAGCTTTATGAAATTATTATTGTAGATGATGGTTCAAAGGATGAAACTTCAAAAAAGTTAATTGAGCACTTTAATTTATATAAAATAAATAAGCCAATAAAAAGATCTATTAAGTGTACTATGGAAAATGAAATTTATGAATCACAGGATTTTAAGGTACCTATAACTTTAATATGCAAAGAAAATGCTGGTAAAGCAGATGCTTTAAACATGGGAATTAATGTATCTAAGTATCCTTACTTTATATGTATAGATGCAGATTCAATGCTTCAAGTTGATGCACTTAAAAAAATAATAGCACCTGTTTTAGAAGATGAAAAAATAATAGCAGCAGGTGGAATGATACAAATATCTAACGATATAGAATTTAAAGATTCATCTGTATTAAATTATAAAATGCCAAAAAGTATACTAGCTAGTATGCAGGTTTTAGAATATGAAAGGTCTTTTTTAGCATCAAGAATTTTACTTGATACTTTTAATGGTAATTTAATTGTTTCAGGGGCATTTGGACTTTTTAAAAAGTCTATAGCAATTGCAGCAGGAGGGTATGATACTAATACAATAGGAGAAGACATGGAGCTTATTGTAAAGCTTCATGTGTTTTGTAGACTAAATAAAATACCTTATAAAATTGCCTATGTAGAAGAAGCTATTTGCTGGACTCAGGCTCCAGAAAAGCTAAGTAGTCTTATAAAGCAGCGTAGAAGATGGCATATAGGACTGCTTCAAAGTCTTAGAAAATATAAAAGAATATTTTTCAATATTCAATATGGTTTAGTAAGTTTTATATCATATTTATATTTTCTAATATATGAGCTTTTATCTCCTTTTATTGAGGTTTTTGGACTTATTACAATAGCACTTGCTGTTTATGTAGATTTAATAAACATACCATTTATGATTTTGTTTTTACTAATATATATTTTATTTGGATCTTTCCTTACTATTACATCATTTTTTACAAGAACGTATATACAAAAGATAAAAATATCATTTAAAGATTTTTTTAAAGCAATACTATTATGTGGATTTGAAAATAGTATTTTAAGATTTATTCTTGCAGTAGTTCGTATGGCTGCATTTTTCCACAAAAACAAAAGAATGACTTGGGACAAGTTTGAAAGAACAGAAAATAAGGTTTAATAAGGGGATGGATACTAATGATTAAGGGGACTTTAAAACACAGTATTTTAGGGTATTCTCCTAAAAGTGTAATAAAATATATAAATTACTTAAGTGAAGATTACTCAAAAAGGCTTATGGAAAAAGATAAGTATCACAAACAAGAAATAGAAGAACTTTATAAAAAAATTAAAAAGCTTGAGGAAGAAAATAAAAGATTGAAAAAGTAAAAGCTAGTGATTTTCACTAGCTTTTATTTACAACAAATTTCTTAAACCTCTAACAGATGCAAAACAAGTATCACCATTTTTCATATAAACAACTCGTTTTTTCTTATCTATTTCTTTTATATTGTTTTTGTTTACTATATATGAAGAATGGCATCTACAAAAAGAATCATCAAGTAATGTTTCAAGATCCTTCATTTTACTATAAAACTCTATAAGTCGATTTTCACTATGAAGAATTACTTTATGTACAGTAGAAGAGGTTTCAAAAAATAAAATGTCATCATATTGTATACTTATTATTTTGTCATCTACTTTAATAGAAAATACTTTTTGAATGTCATTAGTAGTAGCTGTATATCTTGTATGAGCATTTTTTATACAATCTTGTATCCTTTGTGAAATATTATAGGTATCATCTTTAATAATAAAATCCATGGCTTCTACTTTATGTATAAAAGTTAAGTAACTCATTTCAGCATGGGTTGTTATAAAAATAATAAATCCTCTAGGGTCATATGTTCTGATTTTTTCTCCTAGTTCAATACCATTTATATCACAACCTAAATCCACATCTAAAAAGTATATTCCAGAGCAAGGGTTAAGCTTAATTTCTTCTAAAACTTTATATGGATTACTTGTTACAAGCTTTAATTCCATATCATAGTTTTCTATAAGGATTGTATTTTCAACAATCTTTTTTAATTTTTCTTGTTCTTTTATATTATCTTCACAAATAAAAATTTTAAGCATGTACACATCCTCTTAAGTGGTATTTACTACTAAAATAATAACATTTAAACAATATGTTTTCAATTATGATAAAAATAAACAAAATACCCTTTAGAACAAATTTTATAAAAAACAAACCAATTTTTATAAAAGTAAATATTTTCTCATATTTTAGATTATAATGGCTCTAGGTGATGAGTATGAAACAAATACTAAATTTTAATCTATATGAATTTTTAACTGAAAAAATAATTAATGGATTTGAAAAGCATATGGATCTTACTCAAGTAGAAAAGGATAAGCTCTATTATGGAGTTATATCTGTTCTTATGAATATAATAAAAGGAATAATTATACTTTCTATAGCTATATATCTTGGAATATTTAAGGAAATATTAATTATGACTGTTCTTGTAGCTATGATAAGGCTTACATCAGCAGGGCTTCATGCAAAAAATAATTTAATATGTACCTTAACAACACTTATAACCTATGTTGGAGGAACATTTTTAAGTGTAAATTATTCTATAGAGTTTAATATAGCATTTATAATATGTATAGGACTTACTGTACTGCTATTTATATATTCTCCAGCAGATACAGAAAGTAGACCTATTATTGGAAAAGAAAAAAGGAAAAAACTTAAGGTTCAAACATTGGTAATAGCGATAATAATTTTAGCAGTTAATCTATTTATACTAAATACTATAATAATCAACCTAACTATGTTTGCTATGTTGTTTCAAACTATTTCTATATTACCATGTACATATAAATTATTAAAAAGGAGTTGGGCAAATTATGAAAAGTATGAACAAAAATCTACTAGGTAAATTAGCTAAAGTACTTATGGGAATAGGAGCAATTGGTGCTGTAACATATTCTATTCCAATGATGTGGCATGAGCCAAAGGTTCCACAATCACTTTTAGAAGAAGAAATGAAGTAAAAAAAGGATTTGGCATAACCTATTTTAATTTTTGGTAAATGTAGTTATATATGATAAAATTAATTAAAAATCAAAAAAATAGGAGAAATGCTAATGAAAAATACAATTTTTGCTATATCTGAAGCTTTAATCGGAGCAATACCTTATATAATAGCATATAAAAACATAAGTCCTTATAAATTAAAAATTAAAGACTATGGATATATGACATTATCTATAGTCTTTGCCTATTTAATACTATGTAATATAAGTTCTAATTTACAATCTATGTCTGTATATTTAATACCAATATTTTTTATATATAAGGAAAGTAGAGACTTTATAAAAAGCATAGTTTTACATGCTTTTGTCTGCTTAATAATAATATTTAGCTCTAGTTTAATAGGTGCAATTTGTATTAAATTTTTTAATAATATAGAAGCATATTCATTAAAATATTACTTATGTACATTAGTGGTATTTATATGTTTATATTTTATTAGTTTGGCAGTAGGAAAAGCATTTAATAAATATAAAAACATACTTCTTGAAGGTGACAAATCAAAATATGGAGTTTTAGCAGGGGTTGCACTTGTTGCAACTTGCTTTATGTTTTATGTAAATATAAATTGGAATGAATCAAGTGATCCAATTTATTTAACAAAGGTAAATAGCATTATATTTATAATATATTGTTTTATTTTAGTATTTATATGTGCATCATTAATATTTTTTGTGTGTAGAGAATCAAAAATTAAAGCTAAACAAATGCAGTTTGAAGCTATACAAGAATATACTATGAATTTAGAAACATTATATATGGATATGCGTAAGTTTAGACATGATTATATAAATATATTATCTTCAATTTCTGCATTTTTAGATGAAAAGGATATTGATGGACTTGAAAAGTACTTTTATAAACATATATATCCTTTAGATAGTGCAATTGAAAAGAAAAACTTTAAGCTTGGACTTTTAAAAAATATTAAAATTATGGAGCTTAAAGGATTATTATCAGCGAAATTAATTAGGGCTCAAGAATTAAATTTAAATGTAAATATAGATATTGTTGAGCCAATTGAAAATATAAGTATGGATATAGTAGATCTAATAAGAGTTTTAGGAATTATTTTAGATAACGCTATAGAAGCTGCAATTGAAAGTGATGAAAAGAGAGTTGAAATTGGAATTATTAAAAAACAAAATTCTATAATTATAGTTGTTATAAATAGTTATAAAGATAGTATACCTCCTATTCATCAAATATTTAAAGAAGGTTTTTCTACAAAAGGTGAAAACAGAGGCTTAGGATTAAATAATATGAAAAATATTATAAATCAATATGAGAATATTGTTTTAGATACATCTATTGAATCTAAGTCTTTTGTACAGTGTTTAAGCATAAAAAATAAATTAGAATAAGCTTATAAAGGAGGATTTATGCTTAAAGTATTTATTTGTGAAGACAATTACATGCAAAAAGAAAGCATTGAAAATATAATAAAAAATACTATAAATAGAGAAGAGCTAGATATAGAAATAGCATTATCAACAAGTGTGCCTCAAAAAATACTTGACCATATAAGTATTAATCAAGAAGAAGGTGTATACTTTTTAGATATAGACTTAAATTCTGATATAAATGGTATACAACTTGCAGAGAAAATAAGGCAGTATGATCCTAGAGGATATATTGTTTTTGTAACAACTCATGCTGAAATGAGTTATTTAACTTTTATATATAAAGTTGAAGCTATGGATTATATTATTAAAGATGATTATTTTAATATGGAAGAGCGAATTGCTCAATGTATATTAAATGCTAATAAAAAATATACAACAAAGAAAAATAACACTAGAAAAGTGTTTACTATAAAAGTTGAAGATAGAATAATAAATATAGACTTTGATGAGATTATATATTTTCAAACATCAGAGGTTACCCATAAATTAGTTTTACACACAGAAAGTAGACAAATAGAGTTTTTTGCTAGAATAAAAGAAGTGGAAAAACAATTAGATAGTAGGTTCTGTAGATGTCATAGATCTTACATAATAAATAAGGATTATGTAAAAGAAATAGACACTAAAAAAAGAATCGTTTATATGTTAAATGGAGTTGAATGTTTAGCATCTGTTAGGCTAATAAAAAAATTAGCATAAATAAGCCCGAAAAGATTACTTTTTAAGTAAACTTTTAATATAACAACCAATAGTTTTATGATTTTAATATAGTTTGATATTTAATATTTAAAAGGATTATGAAAAAATTTCATAATCCTTATTTTTTACTTAATTATATTTAATTCTCCATTTTTTAAAGAATATCTATATTTAGCTTTTTTAGCCCAATATGTGTTATGGGTTACAAGTACAATTCCTTTTCCTACTGTACATAAGTCACTTAATAAATCTAGTACCTTTGATGCCCAGTAATCATCTAAATCATTAGTAGGTTCATCTGCTAATATTAACAGTGGATTTTTTATAATAACACAGGCTATCATTACACGTCGTCTTTGTCCTCCACTTAATTGATATGGAAGAGAATTTCTTTTTTCATAAAGACCTAGTTTTTTTAAAAGTTCATCTATTTTATTATAATCTACTTTTTCTTTAATTGATTGTATAAATGCTAGGTTTTCCCTTACAGATAGTGCTTCTATTAAAAAACTATCTTGAAATATAAAACCTACTTTATCTTTTCTAATATTACTTAAATCACTACTTGAAACATTACATATATTTTCTTTATCTATAAAAACCTCACCGCTACATGGACTTAAAAGACCTCCCATTATATATAAAAGAGTACTTTTCCCAGAGCCAGAAGGACCTTCTATACATAAAAAATCTCCTGAATTTACACATAAAGATACTTTTTTTAAAGGAAATGTGTTTTCTTCAGATTCATAGGATTTTTCTACATTAACTAATTTACAAATTTCCATTATAGAACATCTCCTTTTGAAATTATTTCTCTAGGCATCATTTTAGATACTTTAAAAGCTGGATATAAGCATGATAGAGTTGTTAATAAAAATGCAAATAATAATCCTATTAATATGTATAGTACTCCACTAGAAAAAGACCAGCTTCCCTGCGATATTACAAGGCTTCCACTTAAAGCTGATAGTGTAGGATTTATTAATAAAATTGCTAAAATACTACCTAAAATACCACTTATACCTGCCATAATAAGGCCTTCAAATATTACTAACTTAAAAATTTTTCTATTAGATAAACCTACAGCTTTTAAAAATCCAAGTTCTTTTTGTCTATCTTTTACAAGTGCATTAAACCTTCCTATTAAGGCTAGTGATGATGTTAGTAAAAGGCATATCCATAAAAATAATATAATTTTAGAAAATGATAATAATTGGGTTTTCATATTTTTAATAGAGCTATTTGTTGATGTAGCTTTTACATCTAAATTAAGGTTATTTATATTTTTTACTATGGTTTCAGTACTTGAACCAGTTTTAACTTTTATTAATATAGAGGAAATTAAATTCTCAGTATTATCCCCTTTAAAAAGGTCTTTAGAGAAATTTTTCTTAGCTAAAAGCCTTGCTTTATCTATATTCATAAATATAGTGTTATCCATTCCACTTCCAGTATTATATAAGGTTCCAACTACTTTAAAAGGGTGAGATAATATAGAAACTTTATTACCTAAAATAGCCTTTATTTTACTTCCTATAATAATCTCATTGTCTTGAAGTAGGTTAATATTATTTTGCTTAAACCAAGGCTTTAATATAAAATCTGAATTTTGATCAACTCCTACAATACGTAGGTCCTCACTATAACTGCAACAACCAGCATCACTTATTGTATTTGTAAAAAATTGAGGTGTAATTTTTTCTATTCCATTTATATTTTTTATTTTATCCTCAATATTTTTAGACATATATACTGGCTGTGGAGATCCTGTAAAAAGTGTTTCAGATGAGTTTATATTTGCCTCATTAGGTATAACTAAAATATCAGCACCAAGTCTTTCAGATGAAAGTTTTAATCCTCCTTGAATAATAGAAAATATAGATATTACTAAAACAAATGTAAGTGTAATTAATAAACTTATAATCATTGTTAAAGTTGATTGAGATTTTCTTCTTATAACATTTATATAAGCTAACTTTAAAATGCTCATTTAATTTTCCCTCCAAAATATTTTATAACAGAGAGAATAATACCATAATTTGTAGAAAAATAATTGGGAAAAATGTAAAAAAATACAATAGATAAATACTATAAATAATTATTATATAATGTAAAACTCCTATTTGTGATATACAAATTATTACTATAATATAAAAATTAATGTTAATTATTACAATTTGTTACATTATTTAAAATAGTATGGAGGGAAAAGCATGAATAAAAGTAGTTTTAAAATGTCTATTTTTCTACCGTTAATATCTTCTTTATTAGCACTTATACTACATATTTTAATACCAACACATGAGGATATTATGACAAAAGAATACGGATATTTTAAATGGTTTTTAATTATTTTAAGTTTAGTATTATTTGTGTTACTTATTGTTTCAAGATTTAATAAAAAGCTTAGAGGTGTTTATTTATATAAAGCGCGTTTTATAGCAGGTATGATACTTTTATTAAATATATATAACCTAGTTACTATGAAATTTTTATTAATACCACCTGTATATTTTCCGTATCCAGATAAAATAATGAATGTATTTTTTACACAAATATTATTTTTACTAAAGTGTTTAGGACATTCTTTAAAACTTTTAATTACAGGGGTAATAGGTGGAGGAGTTGCTGGACTATTAACAGGTATAGCTGTAGGGTGTAGCAAAAGAGCTAGTTACTGGATAAATCCTCTTATAAAATTAGTAGGCCCTATACCTGCAACTGTTTGGATTCCAATTGCACTAGTTACATTTTCAACATCATTTAAAGCAAGTGCTTTTATTATAGGTCTTAGTGTTTGGTTTCCAACAGCGGTTCTTACTAGCTCAGGAATTCAAAATATAGAAAAAGGTTATTTTGAAGTAGCAAGTACTTTAGGAGCAAGTCCTATGTATAAGGTAATAAAAATAGCTATTCCAGGTGCACTTCCATCAGTATTTGTAGGATTTTTTAATGGAATTACATCAGCGTTTTTAACTCTTATGACTGCTGAAATGATAGGAGTTAAATTTGGTATAGGATGGTACATAAACTGGCAACGTGAAACTATGTCATATGCAAATGTTTATGCAGGACTTATTGTAATTGCAATTAGTTGTTCACTTGCTGTAACCTTACTGTTTAAGGTTAGAGATAGACTTCTTACTTGGCAGAAAGGGGTTATTAAATGGTAGGAGAAATTAACATAAAAGATGTAAGTAAAATATTTCAAGGAGCAGATGGTGAAGATGTTATAGCTCTTGATAATTTAAGTTTAAACATAAAAGCAGGAGAATTTATATCACTTGTAGGTCCTTCAGGTTGTGGTAAATCTACACTTTTAAGATTAATAGCTGGACTTGATAACTCAAATGGTGGAGTTATAGAACTAGATGGAAAGCAGATAAAAGAAGCAGGATACGATAGAGGATTAGTGTTTCAAAATCCTCAGCTTTTTCCATGGAGCAGTGTATATGACAATATAGCATTTGGATTAAAAGCTAGAGGAGTATATAAAGAGAGGAAAAATGATGTAGATGAATTTATAAATCTAGTAGGGCTAAAAGGATTTGAAAAGGTTTATCCACATCACCTGTCAGGGGGAATGGCTCAAAGAGCTTCACTTGCTAGGGCACTAATTAATCATCCAAGGGTTTTACTTTTAGACGAGCCTTTAGGGGCACTAGATGCATTAACAAGGGTTAATATGCAAGATGAAATTATAAAAATATGGAAAGATAGAAAAACAACTATGATAATGGTTACCCATGATGTGGAAGAAGCTATATATATGAGTAACAAAGTTATAGTAATGACACCTAGACCAGCAAAAATAAATAAAGTCGTAGATGTAAATTTAGACTATCCAAGAGTGCGTGATTCAAAAGAGTTTATAGATTTAAAAAATGAGGTTTTATCAATAATAAATAATTATTAATATAAAGGGGGATGTACATGAAAAGGCTTAAAAAAGGAATAATAAGCTTACTTATTTTATCATTTGCAATAAGCATGTTATCTGGATGTTCAGGAAAAAATGAAAAGGCAAAGGAAGCATCTAGTGTAAATGATGATTATGTTATGCAAATATCATATGCAACAGGACTTTGTGCTGCACCACTTCAAATAGCAGTTGAAAAAGGATTTTTAGCAGAAGAAGGAATAAAATATAACCTTTTAAAAGCAGATGACTCTGCTGTAGATCTTATGATGGCAGGAAAAGCAGATGCTTTTTCAGACATGTTACCTGCTATGATACAACAAATAAATAATGGACTTGATTGTAATATAGCTATGGGATTACATACTGGATGCTTAAAACTTATTACTAATAAGGATTCAAAAATAAATAGTGTTAAAGATTTAAAAGGTAAAAAAATAGGGGTGCCTGGACTTGCAGCTTCACAGGCAATAATAGCTCAAAGAGCATTACTTGCAGCTGGAATAGGAGCTTCTCCTGAAAATATGGAAGTTGAATTTGTTGTTTATAACCAATCAGAGCTTCCACTTGCACTTAAAAATGGGCAAGTTGATGTTATAGGAATGAGTGATCCAGCAGCTAGCTTAGCTGTAAAACAAGACGGAGCTAAAATAATACTTGATAATGCTGTGGATGAAGAATATAAAAATGAGTATTGTTGTGTACTTGTTTTAAGACCTGACTTTGTAAAAGAGCATCCTGAAGTAGCTAAAAAATTTACAAGAGCTATGAAAAAAGCAGGAGAATATGTTCAAAACAACACAGATGAAGTTGCAAAACTTCAAGTAGATAAAAAATTAGTTGCATTAGGAGATCCAGAGTTTAATGCAGGAATCTTAAAAACATATAAGTTTATTCCATCTGTAAAAGAAGGAAAAGCATCTTTAAAAAGAAACTTTGAAGATTTACAAAAACTAAAAATAATAAATCAGGATTTAGACATAAATAAAGTAGTAGATAAAGTATATGTAGAGTTTGAAGGAATAGAGTAGTAAAAAGGCACCACTTAAGGTGCCTTTTTTAATTTTGTTTATAGTTTTGTAAAAATCTTTCTAGTTTGTCTGTTGCCATTGAAAGGTCATTTATATTTGGAAGATAAACTACACGGAAATGGTCAGGCTCACACCAGTTAAATCCACCTCCATGTACTAAAAGAACTTTTTCCTGTCTTAAAAAGTCTAAAACAAATTTCTCATCATTATAGATGTTAAACTTTTTAATATCTATTTTAGGAAATACATAAAAAGCTGCTTTTGGTTTTGTAGTGGTAATTCCAGGTATACTATTTAATCTTTTATATATAAATTTTCTTTGTTCATATATTCTGCCACCAGGAAGTAGTAGTGGATCTTGTTTCTCAAAATCTTTAAGTGCTGTTTCAATAATAGTTTGAGCAGGTACATTTGCACAAAGCCTCATAGATGAAAGCATATTTAGCCCTTCTATATAGCCTTTTGCACGTGATTTATCTCCACTTAAACTCATCCATCCACTTCTAAATCCAGCTACCATATGTGACTTTGAAAGACCATTAAATGTTACACACATAATATCAGGAGCAAGGGAAGCTATAGATATATGTTTTTCTTCATCAAAAACTAATCTATCATATATTTCATCAGAAAAAATAATTAAATCATAACGTCTTGCTATATCAACTATTTTTTCAAGTAAGTCTTTTGAATATAAAGCACCAGTTGGATTGTTTGGGTTTATAATAACAATACCTTTAGTTTTATCTGTTATTTTACTTTCAATGTCTTTAATATCTGGGAACCAATCAGATTTTTCATCACATATGTAGTGAACAGGTTTTCCACCTGCAAGATTTGCTGCTGCTGTCCATAAAGGATAGTCTGGAGAAGGTATTAGTATTTCATCACCATTATTTAAAAGTCCTTGCATAGCTATAGTAATAAGCTCACTTACACCATTACCAATGTAAATATCATCAGCTGTAACATTAGGTATATTTTTATAGTTTATATAGTTTAAAATAGCACGTCTTGCATTAATTAAACCTTTTGAGTCAGAATACCCTTGGGAATTTATTAGATTATTTTTAATAGCATCTAATATTTCATTTGGTGCATTAAAACCAAATGGAGCAGGATTTCCTATATTTAATTTTAAAATATCAATGTTTTTTTCTATCATACGATTTGCTTCTTCTACTACAGGACCACGAACATCATAACATACGTTATCAAGTTTAGTGGATTTTTCAAAAAGTCTCATAACAACCCCTCTTTCTAAATTAATAATGTATATAAACCTAAGTTTAATTTCCAAATCTTTATATAACTTTAATATTACTATAATAATTAGGACAATGAAATAAGAAATATTAATTAGATTATCGATAATAAATACTCTAATATTATAGTAGGATGTGATATACTTTTATAAAGAAGAATTTTGTATAAAATCAATAATTTACTAAAAATTTTGAGGAAATATTATGGAGAAAAATAAAAGAAAAAATCTAAAAGGTTTAGTTATTGCTATTTTATGTGTAATATTGATGACAATAGGGTTTTCAATAATTATTTATAATATATTAAAAAAAGAAACCTTTAGTACTTTAAGTGAAATATCTAGTCAAAATGTACTTATACTTCAAAGAGAAATAGATAGGGGAAAGTCCTCTATAGAAAATATTGCATTACTTCTTGGAGATAAAAATGAATTTAATATAAAAGAAACTGTAGATTCTCTTGAAAAAGTAAGCAAGGATAATAATTTTTTAAGAATAGGAATTATAGATACTAATGGGATAGCACACACTACAGACAATCAAATGGTAAATTTAAAAGATACAGAATACTTTAAAAAATCCTTTTATGAAAAGAAAGTATGGTTTTCAGAAACGCTAATTAATAATTCAGAAGGTGGAAGAATTAATGTATATAGTGCTCCTATTATACACTATGAAACTGTAAAAGGAGTAATTTTTGGAACATATTCTTCCTATAACTATGAAGAAATAATTGATTTAGATAGATTTAATTTAAGTGGACATGCATATATTGTGAAAAAAAATGGTGATAATATTACACATAGCGGTGACTTTAAAGAACTTGAAAAGCTTCATAATATATTTGCTATTTTAAAGCATTCATCTACTTCAAATGAAAAAACAATAAATAAGCTAAAGAAAGATATGAGTTCTAATAAAAAAGGGGTAATTAGTTTTAAAAATGAGATAAGTTACTATATGTATTATCAGCCTCTTAAAATATCAGATTGGTATTTGCTTACTATAGTTCCTAAGGATATTATAAATTCTAAAGCAAATGGAACATTACTGTTAATGTATATTTTTACTATAGTATGTGTACTTGTAGTTATATCATTTTTTGTATATATGAAAAAGATTAAAGAAGCTAATCAAAAAGAATTAGAAAGGTTAGCATTTGAGGACAAGGTAACTGGGGGAATAACATATGAAAAGTTTAAAATACTTTGCAGAGATATTATGGATCAACATAAGAATTCTAAATTTGCTTTTATATACTTAGATATAGATAAATTTAAATATATTAATCAAATGTATGGATATGATGAAGGAAATTATGTTTTAAGATATGTATCAAAAACTATTTATAAAGATATTAGAGAAGTTGGAGTTTTTTCAAGAATAGAGGCAGACGATTTTGCTTTAATGATAAGATACAAAAATGTAAAAGAGCTAATAGATGTACTAAATAATATATTGTGTAATCTTAAAGGTTATAAAAAATCTCAAAAGAAAAGCTATGAAATAATAACATCTGTAGGTATTTATATATCTAAGAATAACCTTGAGCAAATAGATTATATAATGGATAAGGCTAGAATAGCACATAGTAAAAGTAAGGAAAATAAACTTGGAGAGTATATTTTCTATGATAAAAAATTAAAAGAAGAACTTCTTCAATACAAGGAATTTGAAAATAGATTTTCAGATGCTATAAAAGATTTAGAGTTTAAAGTATACTATCAGCCTAAATATAATCTAACTAAAAAATCATTTGAAGGAGCAGAGGCTCTAGTAAGGTGGATAGATAGTAGTGGAAATATTATATCCCCAGGAGCATTTGTTCCTGTGTTTGAGAAAAATAGATTTATTATAAAACTAGATAAATATGTTTTTAATAAGGTTTGTAAAGATATAAAACAGTGGATAGATAAAGGATATAATATATGTCCTATATCTATTAATATATCAAGATTTCACTTATATAATAGTAGTTTTGTAAAAGAGTATATAAATGTAATTAAATATTACAATATACCATCTAATTGTGTACAGCTAGAGTTAACAGAAACAGTAGCTTTTAATAATATGGAAAAAATAAATAAGGTTATTAAGGAGCTTAAAAAAGAAGGAATAGAGGTTCTTTTAGATGATTTTGGATCAGGGTATTCTTCTGTAACAATGCTTACAAATATAGAAGTTAATACATTAAAATTAGATAAGTGTTTAATAGACGGATGTGATAAAAAAGGAAATGTTAGAACACTTATAGACGGGTTAATTTATACTGCAAAAACAATGGATATGAAGGTTGTTGCAGAGGGAGTAGAAACAAAAGAGCAATTTGAATTTTTAGAAGAGGTAAACTGTGATTATATACAAGGATATTACTGTGCAAAACCTATGAATCATAGTGACTATACTGAGTTTTTAAAAAATATTATGTAACATAAATATATTGTCTGAATAAAATGGCACTGAGAAAGAGCAGACTCTTTTTTAAGCATTTTAGGAGGTATATATATGGGAAAATCTTATTTTAGTGGTCCAAGTAATTTTGATGAGGCGTTTAGAAGCAATGAAGATTACTGGAGTAGAGAAGGGTATAACAGTAGACGTTGCTGCCTAGGCAATGATTATAACTATTATAAATGGGAATGTGACAAAAAGGAAAAAAGAAACAATCCTAATTTTTTAGCAGCTACTGCTAATGCTCCAACTGGTACACAAACAGGAGATATTACACTACAGTTTAATAGCCTTACAGGTGCAGGTGGAAAAAACATTACACCATTTGGTTCAACAGCTTTTAATTTAACTGGAGGTAAAACCTATTTAGTGCAGGTTAGTGCAAGTCTTAATATTCCATCTCCAGTAGCAGCAGGAGATCCTGTTAATCCAACTTTACAAATAAGAGTAGGTGGAACAAGCTCACTTGCATCTGTATCTATGATAGGAACAGATATAAATGCACCAGTGCCAACTTCAAGTGATCTTTTTACAGCAACACTTTATGCTTATGTAACTGTTCCAAGAAATACAGTACAAAGCATACAAGCTATTATAACAGGGTTTAATGGTTTAAATGTAACTGCTATAGCAGGGTCAATAAATATACTAGAGATTTAATAAATAAAAAAGGTATTCAATTTGAATACCTTTTTTATTTATTTCTTTTAAATTTGAAAATATTCTAAAAATTCTTTATAATAAATTAGAATATTTTATTTAGGGGGATAAGTTTTTTATGAAAGGTTTTAAGAATCTAATGATTTCACCTAGCAAGGAGATTCTAATAAATAAGGTTTTATATATTAAGGGAATTAAATCTATTTTAATGAGTATAACAAAGGAAAAAAATAAAAATAGGTTTTGGATAATGAGTTGTATAAAAAGTAGTTATAACAATATAGATAAAAAGCATTTAACTAATAAAGAGGAAATGATAAATAATATATGTAGTAATCTACACTCAGATATATTTATATCAAGTTTAGAAATTCAAAACAAAACTATGACATTTTCGTCTTCATGTGGGATTAATATTTTAAATGATTCAATTGAAGGAGGAATGTATTTACAGCATTTTCTGGAAAAGGGAATAGATATATCTGTTTTTGAAAATGAAAACCCTTCAAATATATTTATATATTATTATGAACAAAAAAGAAAAGAGAAATTTCCTAAAGTAGAGTTATCTAAGGATCTTAATATTATACTTAATATAGAAGAGTGCCCAAAAGAAATACTTGTTAATAAAGACTTTAAGCTAAGTATGGGAGAAGGCTTAAGTAAAGAAAAAATATGCTTTTATGATGGAATTACAAATGTAAATAGGTATTTCTACATTAATAATGTATATGAATACGACATATGGAAAGAAGCAGAAAATTATTTTAATAATATAAGTATGCTTTCTAAGGAGAAAATAGATGAAATAAAAAATGAGTATTTTGAAAATCTAAAAGATTTATGTCCTGAAAATATGAATTTAGCTGTAATAGAATATGAAACAGTAGATGATGTTCAATTAAATTTTTATGATAAAGAATTTTTAAATAAAGAACCTGAAAACAAAGAAAGCTTATCAGTAATGTTTTTAAAACCAAAGGATGAAATAGGTCCTAATGGTTATAAAAATCGTGTATGTATATTAAGACCAGTGCCTAAAGGTTTTAATGGAAGTATAGAGGTTGAACTTTTTTCCTGGGTTATGGTTACCCAAAAAGAGATTATAAAAGTGTAAAATATATTAAGGTTTTAAAAGCCTACCTAATATTAGGCAGGCTTTAGTTATTAAGATCTTTTGGTAGAAAGAATAAATATTGTTGCTATTATACATATAAATCCTATCCAGTCCATTAAGGTAAATTGGATATTTAAAAGAATAATAGAGAAAAAAGCTGCTGAAAGCGGCTCTACACAGGAAAATAAACTTGCTCTAGTTGCACCTATGTATTTTAAACTATCAAGGTATGAGAAAAAGGCTATTAATGTACCAAATATTATAATAAATCCTAAAAGTAATAGTGCCTTATAATCAAATACTCCTGTAAAATCCCAAGGTTGCTGTTTAAAGCTTAGTGCAATTCCTCCTATAAACATACTCCAACCTATAATTATAGATGACTCCCATTTTTTAAGTAATTCAAATGGATAAACTGTATAAAAAGCTAAGGCAAATGCAGATGAAATTCCCCATATTAAAGCTTTTGGAGATATAGCAAGTTTTGTAATATCTCCATGGGTTACAAGTAAAAATGTTCCTATCATTGCAAAAACTACAGCTATAAATTCAGTAGGTGTAGGAAGTTTCCTATTTTTTAAAGACATATAAATAATTATAATAATAGGACCTAAGTATTGAAGTATAGTTGCAGTAGCAGCATTTGAATATGTTATGGAAACAAAATAAGTATACTGAACCGCCATCATTCCTATTATTGAAAAAATAAGTAATTGAATTAAGTCTTTTTTATCCTTTAATATATCAAAGGTTTTAGTTTTGTGTTTTTTATAACTTATTAAAAGCATTATAATTCCTGCAATTAAAAGTCTAATAGTAACAAGCCAATCAGGTGTAAATCCTTTTTCATTAAAAAGCATTTGTCCAAAGGTACCTGATATCCCCCAAAATGAAGCACCTACAATGCATAAAATCATGCCTCGTATAAAGGTATTATTCATTTTTAATCCCCCTTTTGTAGAAAAAATTAATATAATTACACAATACTACTTGAATTTACACATACTGATATTAATTATAGATAGGGGATATGCTAAATACAACACATTGGAAGTATTCTTATAAAATGTTAAAAAGGCAGCATTTGCTACCTTTTACTTTAAGTTTGATTTTACTGTGCTGCAAAGTTCTTTAGCTTTGTTAGCATTTTCTATGTACTTATCAAAGTTTTGCTTGTTAGACGCTTCAGCATTTCTAAAAGCATAAACCATAGCTTCTCTATAATAAGAGTATGCATTTTCTATATGCTTTGCATAGTTTTTAAGGTTATTATCTTTTATGTATTTTTGCATTTCATTTAATCTATATTGTCCTTCCTTTGAAAGAAGGGCGCATTTGTCTATTACTATTTTTAAGTCACTTTTTTTACTTTTATTTTCATCTACTGCGCTTTGCATTAAGTTTATATGTTCAGCTTCATTTAATAAGATAGTTTTTATTTTGTTGTTATCTGCACCTTCCATTAATGTTTTTATTTCATTTTGCATTTTATTAATAGTTTCTGCATCTAAAGGTTTTTGCTGAATTATAGTATTGTTATTTGTGCTTTCTACATTACTGCTAGGTATAAAGTATGTAGCTATTAGAGAGACAATAAATATAGCAGCAAATACAACATTAAGTCTTTCAACTTTAGGAATAGATTTAGGTGGGTTTTTACGTTTGTTTAAAGATGTAATAGTTAATGTAACAATTAAAGAAATTAAACTAATTGTGCTAATAATGGTACAAATATTTTTCATGTAAATTCTCCCTTTTTATATAAATTATTAAAGTGTCCTACAAGAATATTTTACATTAAATAATAATATCTAATCAAATATGCTAAATTTATTATGATTTTGAAAACTATTATCAAAATCATTGACAAACAAATGTTAAAGTTTTATATTTACTATTAAGATGGATTTTGTATAGGTAAATACTTATTGGAAAGGGAGAAGAATATGGACTTATTAAATGGGGAAATTGGTAATAAGTATATTGTAGAAAATATAGAATTAGAGCCAAACATTAAAAGAAGATTACAAATGTTAGGTCTTACTAAGGGAACTAGCATTGAAGTTTTAAATCACAAAAGAAATGGTTCTGTAATTTTTAAATTTCGTGGCACTAGATTTGCAGCGGGAAAAGAAATTGCAAGAGGCATAAAGGTAGAAGGTGGGATGATATGAAAAATGATATAAACGTAGCTTTTATAGGAAATCCTAACTGTGGAAAAACTACTCTTTTTAATGCTTATACAGGTGCAAAACTTAAGGTTGCTAACTGGCCTGGTGTTACTGTTGAGAAAAAAGAGGGGGCCTTTAAATATCATAATGAAAATTTTAAGCTAGTAGATTTACCTGGTATATATAGTTTAACTTCTTATACTATGGAAGAAAAACTATCTAGACAATATATATTAGAAGATGAAGTTGATGTTATTGTAGATGTAGCAGATGCTTCTTCCTTAGAGAAAAACCTATACTTAACTCTTCAATTAATTGAACTTGGAAAACCAGTAATACTTGCTTTAAATATGATGGATATTGTACAGGAGCGTGGAATGGAAATAGATACACATAGACTTCCAGAAATGCTTGGAATTCCTGTTATTCCTGTTTCAGCTAGAAAGAAAACAGGACTTGATGTTTTAATGCATGCTGTTTCACATCATAAGGATAAAAGTATAGAAACAAAGGTTTTAGAACACCATCATGATGAGATTCATAATCATGATCATGAAAAAGGATATCCTCTTGTTTATAGTAATTTAATAGAAGAGAAAATAGAAATTATATCTAAAAGATTAACTGATAAATATAAAGATGTTATTAATCCAAGATGGCATGCTATTAAGTTTCTTGAAATGGATGAGGAAATAATGGAAAAGTATCCTTTAGACTTAGAGGATATTATTGATAGAAATTATGAAGTAGATATTATAAATGAAAAATATAATTTTATAGAAGAAATAATAGATGAATGTTTAATAAATAAAAATGCTAAATCAGATGCAACTGATAAGGTAGATTCGGTTTTAACACATAAAATATTTGGTCTTCCTATATTTTTAGGTATTATGGCACTAGTATTTTTCTTAACATTTACAATAGGAGATGCTTTAAAAGGAATATTTGAAACAGGTCTTGATGCTTTTAGTGGATTTGTTTTTAATTCTTTAGAAGCTTTAAATGTTAATCATGTAATTACTTCATTAGTTGTAGACGGTATTATAGCTGGGGTTGGAGGAGTTTTAACTTTTCTACCTAATATATTCATATTATTTATAGCTCTTGGAATACTAGAGGATAGTGGATATATGGCAAGGGTTGCTTATGTAATGGATGGACTTATGAGTAAAATGGGTCTATCTGGAAGAGCATTTATACCTATGCTTTTAGGATTTGGATGTACTGTACCTGCTGTTATGGCATCACGTGCACTTGAAGATCCAAAGGATAGATTAAAAACTATTTTAATAACTCCATTTATGTCATGTAGCGCTAGACTTCCAATATATATACTGTTTTCACAAATGTTTTTTGAATCACATGCAATGATAGTTGCTTACTCAATGTATTTAATAGGTGTTATTGTAGCTATTTTAATAGCATTTATTATGAATTTATTTAGTAAAAGTAAAAAAACTCACACACTTTTAATAGAACTTCCAGAGTATAAAGCTCCTAATGCTAGAACTATAGGTATATATGTTTGGGAAAAGGTAAAAGGATACTTATCAAAAGCAGGAACTACTATATTTGTAGCATCAATTATTATATGGGTAGTTTTAAACTTTGGACCAAATGGAATGACAGACAATATGTCAAATAGTTTTGGTGCATATATAGGAAAGGCACTAGAGCCTATACTTTCACCAGCAGGACTTGGATACTGGCAAATAGCAGTTGCTTTAATATCAGGTATTGCAGCTAAAGAAATAGTAGTTTCAAGTGTAAGTGTACTTTATGGTGTAGGTAATATTAGCTCAGCAGCTGGAATGGCAACAATGGCAACAATTCTTGGAGGAGTTGGATTTACAGCATTAAATGCATATTCTTTAATGGTATTTTGTCTTTTATATGTACCTTGTGCAGCAGCTGTTGCAACAATTAAAAAGGAAACTGGATCTTGGAAATGGACTGGATTTGCAGTTGTTTTCCAATTGTTTGTAGCATTTGCAGTTTCAACACTTATTTATCAAGTAGGGTCACTATTTATATAAGGAAGTGATTATATGATAGCAACAATCCTTATTATAGTATGTATAGTTTTATATTCTATATGGGTTATACGTAAAAAAATAAATAAAGCAAAATCAGGGAATTTTTGTGGATGCGAGTCTGGATGTGGTGGATGTTCACATAAAAATAAGTGCTCGTCAAATGATAAAAAGTGACGATAAAAAAGAGTAATAGGATAACTATTACTCTTTTTTCGTTTAAAATAACTACTTGTATGAGAATTTTTAAACAGAAAAAGCATATATTTAATATATTATATGTAAATTTACATTTAATGATTTAAAAATAAAGGAAATAAATGTATAATATAATGTATAATTCATTAGCTAAGAAAGGATGTATGATGAAAAGGGGTTATAGGATTTTTATAACGTGTATAGTGTCTTGTATACTAATGACAATTGCACTTGTAATAAGTACATCACTTTTAAGACCAAATCCTTTGGTAAGTTCTTTTACAAGGGATTTTAGCAGCTGGACATATTATACAAATAAAGACTTAACAGAAAGAGCTGTAGAATTACCTTGGCAGCCAGAATATAAGGATAAAGATACTGTAGTATATCTTAAAAATGTTTTGCCTATTATGGCAGGTTCTGAAAGCATTTTTATAAAAAGTTATATGAAGGATATTAGAGTTTTTATAGATGGAGAACAAGTATATAATAGTAAATTAGATTCAAAGGGGAGAAGGGTTCTTTCAAGAGGTCGAGGATTAGATGTTATAGACGTATCAAGGTATGAAGAAGCTAAGGAAATAATAATAGAGGTATCTTCTGTATATCCACAAAGCAAAGGTGAAATAGAAAGTATAAAACTTGGAGGCAAAGAAGCACATATTTTAAATGCTATAAAAGAAAAAGGTTTAGATAGTATTTTAGGGGTATCTATTGTTTTTCTAGGAGTAGTATTTATAAGTATATTTTTATCAGCATTTTCAGCAAGTAAAAATTACTTAAATGTTTTAGGAATAGGAGCATTTTTTATTACCTATGGAATATGGCTTATATGTACAAATAATATTTGGCAGATTTTATATAACAACTCTACCTTAGGGTATATATTAGAATATGCTAGCTTTTACAGTATACCTATACCTATATGTGTACTTATAATTACAACATATGATATAAAAAATTTAAGTTTAATAAGGTTTATAGCAGGAGTATTTACAGCATTTTTAACTACTTCACTATTACTTCAATTATTAGGGTTAGTAGAACTTCATATGCTGCTGAGAATATATCATGTAATTTTAATTATATCTATATTTATAGTACTTTATTCTTTAATAAAAGATGTAAAGTATAAGGATAATGAATATAAATTATTTACTTTAGGGTTCTTTATGGTAGTAATATTTACTCTAATAGATGTTTTTTGTTTTTATGTTGTAACAAATAAGGAAATGTTAGGCTTTCATAAAATAGGAATTTTAATATTTATGTTAATTCTATGTACTGGTGTAGGAAGATATATAATAAAACTAAGTCATGAAAAAATAAGAAGTAGCGTTTTATTAAATATGGCTTATACAGATACAACAACAGGACTTTATAATAAAAGGGCTTTTGAAGAAGAAATGTATAACATAAATAAAAATCTTAAATATGAAGATAATATTGCTATAATAATTTTAGACCTTGATAATCTAAAACTTATAAATGACTCAGATGGACATGCTGAGGGAGATAAAATGATAATGCTCTCTGCTGCTGTTATTAAAAAAGCTTATAAAAAAATAGGAACAGTTTATAGAATAGGCGGAGATGAGTTTGCTGTTATATGTAGAGGAAAATGTGAAGAAGATATTATAGAATGTAACAGAGAAATAGAAAGAATAATTGAAAGAATGAATCTAGATAACTCAAGGGGACTTAGTATATCATCAGGGTTTGGATTTTACAATGGTGAAGACGATATTTATGTTGTGTTTGAAAAGGCAGATAGTAATATGTATATAGACAAAAGAAAAAGAAAAAGTAAACTTAAAAATCAATTACCTCTAGTTTAAATAATTTTATTTAAACTAGAGGTAATTTTTTATATATTATCTACTAAAGATTTAACTACATTTAATACAAATTCTTGACAATAGTCTGTAGAATCTTTTGCAAAAACTTCTCTATGATGTTCATTATTAGATACTATACGTATACCTAAAAATGGAATCTTATATATTGTAGCTATTTGAGAACATGATGCTGTTTCCATATCCTCAGCAAGAGTTTTCATTTTAGAGTTTAAAAGAGTAAGTCTATCAAGTTCTTTGTTCCACTCATCAGCTGATGCAAGTGTTCCTGTAACTACCTTTCCTTTAGTATAAGTAGGAATACATTTTTCAGCTATTTCAACTAATTTTTCATCTGATTTAAAAGAGGAAACTCTTTTTACTCTACCATCTACAACAACACTTATTTTTATTGGAATCCATTGAGTTGCATCTACTCCAAGACCTTCTTCTTTAAAGTCAGATCTATATGCACCAATATTTACACAATTATCTCCTATTACAATATCGTATTTATTAAGAGATTTATCATGTGCACCTGCTGTTCCTTGATTAATAATAGCTATTGGGTTGTATTTTTCAATTCCAAGAACAGTTGCTGCAGATGCGTTTGTCATACCCATTTCAGTTTTACTAACAATAACTGGATAGCCTTTTATTTCACCTTTGTAAAATGTCCAACAACCTATAGTTTCTTCACTTAGGTTTTCAAGAGAATCTATGATTTTTTTAACTTCCACAATCATAGCACCTTGTATTAATATAGGTCTTTTCATAAAAACCCTCCTAAAAGTATATTTTAATGACAGTAGTAATTGCTTTCAAAATCTACATATCTTAAGTCTATTATATTCTCTTTTCTAGTGTCAGGTATATATACTCTTACATGTTTATCTATATCTATAACAAAGGAATCATCATTATTAAAGCTATATTCTTTATCTTTAAAATCTTTAAAGTCCTTATTAGTTGTTACTACAACAAAATTTGGTTTTTCTGATTTTCTAGGAATATACTCATAGGCTGTCCAGTAAGATATTCCAACAAATATAATACCACCTATTGCATTACCTAATGTAACAGGAACTATATTTCCTATAGCAGATGCTATATTTATTTTATCAATTATAATGTCACTTACTCCTGAAAGAGCAATAAGTGAATGATTAAGCTCTGCTAAAAGTGATGTTATAAAATAAAACATATTTGCTATGCTATTTTCAAAGCCTGATACAATAAATCCTGTTATAGCTAAATATCCAAGTAGAATTTTTGTAACAGGACTTTTTGTTCCATATGCTCCCCATACAGCAAGGCATATAAGAAAGTTGCATAATATACCTGCTGAAAAACTAGAAATAATATTTAAATCGCTTTTATGCGCTGTAGCTTCTAAAATAAAGGCTAAAACTCTTCCATGGTTGGAAGTTAAAAGTCCACTTGTAAATATTAAAAAACATATAATGAATATTCCTATAAAATTAAATATGTACACAATAAATAAGTTTTTCATAAACTGGTTTATTGTTATTCTTTTTTGAAGATAAGCTTGGATAGTTATAACATTACCAGTAAAAAGCTCTCCTCCACATGTTAAAACAAGTATAAGTCCTATTGAGAAAAGAGAACCGTTAACAAACTTAGAAATCGAGTAATTATCAATTGCATGTGCCCCCATAGCGGCGGCGAATCCTCCCAGAGCTGTAAATGCTCCAGCTAAAAGACCTAGTATTACTATTTGTCTTGTAGTATACACTGCGCATTTTTTTACCCCTACTTCAATTGTATTATTACATGATTCTTTTTTAAAAGTTTGTTCTGACATATTTCCCTACCCCTTCTTAAATTTATTTTAATTACATTTTTAATGCCAAAACCAGTTGTCTTTTGTCATAAATGCCATAGTAATTTTATTATAAATATTAAGAAAATCAAAAGTCTAAAAAAGCATATATTAGCCATATAGAATGATTATAGGTGGTTTGTCTTTAATTATTTAATTCTATATCATTGTATCTTTAAATATATTGGTTTTTTAGTTGAAATATATAAAATTTTTAATTTAGTATAAATAGTTACACAAAACAGCATTTTCTTTTGCAAAATGAAAAAGTAGTTTGCTGATTTTTTATGTCTTAACAATGTAAGAATTATCTGTATTTTTGTATTTTATATTGATTTTCTCTAAAATATAAATCATGATATTAGTAATTCTGATAAAAAGTATTATATATTTTTATAGTATAAAGTCAAAATTTATTAACAAATATTAAAATAAAAAGTATAAATTGTTAAGAAATTAATAAGTAATATGCATAATATACATTATCATACACGAAATGATATAGGTTTTGTAGAATAAATGACTCTTATTGTACATAATATGAAATTATGTCTAACGTTTCAAATTGACTAAAATTACCTCTTCTTTTATTATTATGTAGAAGGTTGTTAAAAGAAAAGTTTTGGTTGATTAAAAAGTCGGGGGGGAGAAAAAATGAGAGAATTATTAAATAATAAAGTAGATAGTGTTAGAGAAGAACTACATAGAGAGATAGAAAATTGTACAAACCTAACAGATAACAGAGTAGTAAAATTAAGTCAATTACTAGATAATTTTATAACAGAAAGTCAAAAAGAGATTTTAAAGAAGGCATGTAAAGTTAAGGGGTGTAGATCATGTAAAGCATCTTCGTATTAAAAAGAATTTAATTATATAATACATTGACAAAAATTTTTATATTAATTTATAATATACTTAATAAGCACTTGTAGCTCAGCAGGATAGAGCAACGGTTTCCTAAACCGCAGGTCGGAGGTTCAAATCCTCTCAGGTGCACCACTTTATTCAAAATAGAAGTTTTGAAAATATTAGCGACATTATGTCGCTTTTATTTTTTAACCTATACCATGGAAAAATTAGTAAAATAGAGGTGGAAATATGCTACTTTTAATGAATGAGCTTAAAGCAAAGCTCGAGGATGAAATAAAACAAGTTGAAAGTGATGTTATTAAGTGGAGAAGGCATTTACATGAAAATCCGGAGCTTTCTAATCAAGAGTTTGAAACAAAAAAATATATAGAAGAAAAGCTAAAGAGCTTTAATGGTATAGAATTACTTCATCCAACTGAAACTAGTATTATAGGGGTTTTAAAAGGAGAAAAGTGTGGAGAAACTGTAGCATTTAAATGTGATATAGATGCACTTCCAATATATGAAAAAGCTAATGTAGATTTTAAATCAAAAAATAAAGGTATAATGCATGCTTGTGGACATGATGCTCATGTTGCAATGGTTTTAGGTGCAGCAAAGGTTCTTAGTAATCATAAAGATAAAATACAAGGGACGATAAAGTTTATATTTCAACATTCTGAGGAAATTATGCCAGGTGGAGAAGCTGATATTGTAAATTTTGGATATGTTGATGACGTAAAAGAGTTTTTAGCAATTCATACAAATCCTTTTATAAAAACAGGAATGCTATCTACAAAATCAGGAGTAATTACAGCATCTGTTGATAGATTTACTATAAAAATAAAAGGAGAAAGTGGACATACATCACAGCCACAACAAGCAGTAAATCCTATATTAGTAGGTACAGAAATTGTAGATTCTATTGAAGGAATTATAAAAAGAAAAGTATCTCCATATATTCCTGAAGTAATTTCTATAACTCAATTTGATACAAACAACGAATATCATAGTATAATACCTGGAAATGTTACAATAGGTGGATGTGTAAGAAGTTTAGATGAAGAAGTTAGACATATTGTTAAAGATGAAATAGAAAAGATTGTAAAATGCACATGTGAAAAATATGATGTAGAATATGAAATCAATTATACATTAAAGCGTAACAGAACTATAAATAACAAGGAATTAACAGTATTTTGTGAAAGACTTATAAAAGAGCATTTTAATTCAGGTATATATAAAAGATTAGATATATCCTACTTAATAGGAGATAGCTTTTCAGCATATGCACATGAAAAGCCAGGATGTTTTATATCTCTTGGTGTTGGAAATGAAGAAATAGATGCTAAATATCATAGTCATACAGATAAATTTAAAATAGATGAAGCAGCACTTATAACAGGAGTAAAGTTATTTGTGTTATTTGCATTTAAAAAATTAATGAAACAATAAAAGCAGTGATTTTATCACTGCTTTTATTTTATACAACCATATAAAAGTATTTCATAAAAGCTTTCAAATAAATTTTCCTCTATATCTTTTTTGTCTAAAAATGATTTTGCCATAAGTGCAATTAATAAAGGATTAATATTTTCATTAAATAAATTTTGTGATACTCCTTCTTTGTATATTTCAATAATTTTATTAGTTTTATAATCTATTAAATTTTGAATTAAAGTATATTTTTCAGGGTAAAATAAACGTATTTCTTCTTTAGTTTTTCTGTAAAATTCATAAGGTGAAGGTAGAAAAAGATAACAACATGTTTTTAGCTCTTCGATAGGTGTTGTGCAGTTTTGAATCTGCTGATTTAACTGGGTATAGTTTCTAGTAACATATGAATCTATAACATTTTCTATAATTTCATCTTTACTTTCAAAGTACTCATATATTGTTTTTTTACTAATTTTTAAGCTAGTAGCAATTTCTGCTACTGTTAGTTTTTTTAACCCATGTATAAGCGATAGATTAAATACTTCGTTTATAATCTTGTTTTTCAAAAAAACACCTCCTTTTAGTTAGAGAAATAAATTTCAGTTATTATTTATAGATTTTACCTATGTTTTTATTATACATATGATTTGTTATACTATAAATGGCTTTATGTAAAATATACAATTGGGGGAATGATTTTTGAGTAACTATTTTATGGATCTTGCTATAGAAGAAGCTAAAAAAGCTTATAAAATAGGAGAGGTTCCTGTAGGTGCAATTATTGTTAAAAATGGAGAAGTAATAGCAAAAGCTTATAATATAAAGGAAACCCTTAAAGATACAACTGCTCATGCAGAAATACTTGCTATAAGAAAAGCATCTAGTGTTTTAGGACAATGGAGACTTTTAGATTGTGAAATGTATGTTACATTAGAACCTTGTATAATGTGTGCAGGTGCAATTGTTCAATCAAGAATAAAAAAGCTTATATTTGGAGCATATGATAAAAGATTTGGTGGATGTAGAAGTCTTTATAGATTATTAGATGAGGGAAATCTTAATCACAAAGTTGAAGTAGTTGAAGGAGTAGAAGAAGAAAGATGTAGCATGCTTCTTTCAAGCTTTTTTAAGGAAAGAAGAGAAAAGTCTATGTAGTATTTTGGAAACCATATTTATAAAATTAGTTTCTTAATGTGTATAATCTAGTATTCTATATACAAAATAACAAATAAGAAAAATATATCTAATAATTAAAAATAAAAATGAAATAAAGAAAATAAGGTTTTAAGAAACTATAATTACGGTAATAGTTTACATATTCGACAAAATATAATATATTTATATTATAAAGTTTCATATTAAAAATAATTATTCAAAAGATTAATAAGGAGTGAAAATTAATTGGAATCACTACTTAAAAATGAGTTTAAAAGTGGGGTAATAGATTCTATTCCTATTATTTTAGGGTATGTATCTATGGCTATTACATTTGGATTTATGGCTAGTAATATGGGACTTTCTCTACTTGCTGCAATGTTTATGTCTATTCTTATGTATGCTGGGTCAAGTCAGTTTATGATATTAAGCCTTTTAGCAGCAGGTTCAGGTTTATGGGAAATGGTATTTACAACTTTTCTAATTAATTTTAGATTTCTACTTATAGGTACATCATTTCTAAATAAATTTGAAGATAAAATGGGATATTCTAAATTATTTATAGGTCAAACCTTAACAGATGAAACATTTACAATATCATCATTTAGAGAAAAAAAGCTTACTACTAGTTATATACTAGGGCTAAATACAAGTTCTTATTTATCATGGGTTTTAGGTACCTATATAGGAGTTACCTTTGGTAGTATAATTCCAAGTATTTTAAGCCAAGGAATGGGAATTGCATTATATGCTATGTTTATTTCAATATTAGTACCACAATGCAAACTAAGCAAATTAGTTTCTTTAGTAGTAGCATTAACTATAGTTTTAAGTATAGTTATTACTTATACTAATGTTTTTTCAAAAGGGATTGGGATTATAATTTCTATAATTATACCTGCAGTTATAGGAACAATTATAAAAAGAAAGTTTAGTAAGAGGTAAAATATGAACTATATATTTTTAGTAATTATATGTGCAGGAATTGCCACTATGATCCCAAGATTATTACCATTTATATTTGGAGACAAAATTAAAATACCAGATTGGGTAAGTGACTTTTTATCATTTATACCTTTTACAGCAGTAGCTGCACTTACATTTCCAAGTATATTTACTGCTACAGATAGTCTTTTAGCTTCAATAGTAGGTGGGACTGTAGCGGCACTTATGACATATAAAAGGTATAGTATGGTGGTAGTTTTATTATCTGCAGTTATATCAACAATAGCTGTGTTATGGTTATTTGGCTAAACAAGTTTATTTTTGTAAAATTAAATAATTTCAGAATATTTAAATAAATATTGTACAAAAGAGAAATTCTTTATATACAATAAAAAAGCTAATAAAATTAGCTAATTTAAGGGGATGTTTTAAATGACACATGTAGGCGAACATGTAAAAGAAAATGCTAAAGATGCCGTCAGTAGAAGTTTCTATATGATACTTGGAAACTTATTTTGTGCACTAGCATTTAACTGTTTCTTTATTCCACACGGACTTTTATCTGGAGGAGTAGGGGGACTTGGAATAATGACTCAATACTTATTAAATATACCATCAGGTATAGCAGTATTTTTCATTAATTTACCTATATTTATAGTTGGATTAAAGTTTTTAGATAAAAGAACCATATTGGCTTCATTTTTCTCAGGATTTGTTTTATCAACATGGCTAACTTTAACCCAAGTTTTAGGTAAAACCTACTTTATAGATGATGTAGTTTTATCATGTATATTTGGAGGAATATTAAATGGTGTTGGAATGGGTATAATGATTAGACACAAAGTACTTCAAGGTGGTTTTGATATTATAGCTGCTATTCTTAAAAAAAGAATAAATGTAAATATAGGAACAGGACTTTTAATTACAAATACAGTTTTAATATCATTATCTTCACTACTATTTGGAGTAAAACCTGCAATGTATACTTTAATATCAATGTATGTAGGATATACAGTTGTAGATAAAATCCAGCTTGGATTTAACTCTAAAAAAAGTGTTATTATTATATCTGACAAATCAGATAACATAGCACCTTTAATAATGGAAAAGCTTCATAGAGGTATAACATTAATAGATGGTATTGGTGCCTACACAAAAGAAGAGAAACACATAATATACTGTGTTGTAACTTCAACTCAAATAGGAAAAGTTAAAGATATAGTGAAAAAATTAGATCCAAAAGCTTTTGTTGTAATTACTGATGCAACAGAGGTTAGAGGAGAAGGATTTAAAGTACAAGAAATGTAAAA
>JAEWEN010000110.1 GCA_023389275.1 Bacillota bacterium | reverse complement strand
AGACAGAAAATCTGAAAAGATTCAAAGCATTGATGACATAGTAGATAAAATAGAAGAGGAAAAAGCTCTTGAAAAAGAACTAGAAACTACAGGCATTTTAGAAAGCGCAGAAAAAGTAGAAGACTCTACTTTAAGACAAGACGCAGAAGCTGGGAACTTATCAGACATTGAAGGTGCTATAGGTGATGTAGAAGATATTTCGGATACAGAAACTAGAGAGTTTGATAATATTAGTTGTGAAGAAGAGGACATAGAAGAAGCAGAGGATTATAGGACTCAGCTTGAAAGAAATGATAATGACTATATAGAAAGATATAGTGAAGAAGGATTAGTATTTGAACACTATGAAAGAGATATTAACCTTCAAAGTGCAGATGCTAGTTATGCAGAAACTATGACAGATACTTTATCTCAGAATCATTCATTTAATGATAATATTGAAGTTCCTTCTGTAAACAGAATGGAAAGATATGATTCAAATAGATTAGATAGTGAAGATTCAAGAGAAGATGAAGAGTATTTATGTGATGCAAAGGATCTTAAAGAAAAGCTTGATGAAACTAAAGTTGATGAAAAAGGTATTTTATCTGCTGCAATGAAAAATGCTAACATTAACAGAAACAAGCTTTGTAAAGAAATAGAGCAGGACCTTGAAAAACTAGAAAAAGAAATATATAAAGAAATTAAAAAATTTATTCAAGGAGAACTTGGAAAATATAAAGACAGTATTTTAAAAGCTGTTTGTAAAGATCATGACCATAAAGACCATGACCATAAAGACCATAGTCACCACCATCACCATGGCCATCATGAGCATCATGGACAAGAAGGTGGATGCAGCTCTTGTGGTGAGGAGCATAATGAGCACCATAGTCATCACCACGGACATCATGAACATCATCATGATGAGCATAAGAAAAAAGGATATGCAAAAGCTCTTCATAAAATCCTAAAAGACTTTAAAGAAGAGAATATAGGAATAAAAGGATGTAAGTTCTGGAAGGTTCATACAGAGTCTAAAATACCTAAAAAAGATAACTCTTTATATCCTTACTATTCAGCTGTACACCACTTAAAAATGACGTATCCTTATATTAACTATGTAAAATACTTTAAAGAAAAAGGCCATTATTATTTTGGTATTCAATATGATAAGCAAGGTGAAGTAAAATATCTTATTTATGCTATTGAAGGAGATAAAGTAGAAAAAGACCAACCATACAAAGGTATGACAGGGTTTGTTTCATGGGCTCCTTATAAGCAAAAAGGAATTTGGGTAATGTACTACAACCCATATACAGGATGTGTAATGCTACCTAAATCTAAAGATAAGAAAAAAAGCTAAAATAGAAGCTGTCTAGTTTGGATATTAAATCTAATTAGACAGCCTTTTTTATTATTAAAAAACCATAATGTGATATAATAATAAAGTCTAAATACTTGGAAAGGAATTTACAATGGATAAGAAGAATTTAAAAACAAGATTAAAGCTTTATTTTATTTTAGAAGCAGTTTTAATACCTGTAATATTTATAATTGCTTTAATAGTTAACCTTGCAAAAGGAAGAGAAATAACACATAATCTTAATCTTTTTTATTATTTAATTGGAGTTTTAGTTATGGTAACATCTATTCCATCTTTATATAGAAGACCTTATAGTCAAAAAGGAATATATAGAAAAATGATGGGAGAGGCGTTTTTAATGAAAAAGCCTGATTATGAAGAAAGTCTTGCAGGAAGGGAAACCTATGAAGATGACAACCCATTTGTTACAGGGCTTGTTATATCACTTAGTGGACTAACACTTATTCTTGTAGGATTTATAGTAGAGAGAGCATTTAATATAATTTAGAAAAGGAGAGACAATGTATTTATACACATTAAAAAACGGAAAATCCTTGACCATTAGAAAAGCAGTAGTTGAAGATACAGAAGAAATTTTAAATATATCAAATCAAGTTGCAGGAGAAAGTGACAACTTTTCATATGCAAAAGGTGAATACTACATGACATATGACCAGCAATATGCATACATTAGCAGAATAAAAGATGCTAAAAGCTCATGTTTTTTTGTTGGCATACTTGACGGAAAAATAGTAGCTTCATTAACCTTTATATCATCAAGTAGAAAAAGACTTGAACATAGAGGAGAAATGGGAATTGCTGTACTTCAAGATTATTGGGGTATGGGAATAGGCTCTACATTAATGGAGCATTTTTTAAAGTGGGCTAAACTAAACGGAATAACTAAAAAAATAGACCTTTTAGTTAAAGAAGATAATATACCTGCAATAGCACTTTATTTAAAATACGGTTTTCAAATAGAAGGCAAAATTTCAAATGCTATGATTGTTTCAGGTAAAGTATATGACATTTATATGATGGGAAAAAAATTGGTATGATAAATATGTAATACTTATATTTATGCTAAAGCGTATGAATTGTTTTTGTTAGCAGATTATATGGTTCACATTCCAAGAAAACCAAATGTTTGATTGATGAGGTGAAAAGCATTGATAATAGGTAAGAAAATTAAACTAAAGCCAACAAAAGAACAAGAAATATTATTTTGGAAATCAGCAGGTGTAGCTAGATGGTCATACAATTATTTTATAGGTACACAAAATGAAGTTTATCAATCATATTTAGATAATGGTAAAAGAGGAAAAAGATTTATAAGTGATGGTGAGATAAGAAAATATATTAACAATGTATTAAAACCAACTACTCATACATGGTTAAAAGAGGTTGGAAGCAATGTAATGAAGCAAGGTGTTAAGGATGCAAAAGACGCTTATAGCAAATACTTTAATAAGCTTGCTGATAAGCCAAAATTTAAGTCCAAACATAAATCTACTCCAAGCTTTTATGTAAATTATGAGTCTTTAAAAAGAATTGATGGATTTCATTTTAGAGGAGAAAAAATAGGAGTAGTCGAGACATCTGAATCTATGCCAAAAATAAAAGGTAATTATAAAAATCCACGTATTAAATATGATGGAAAGTATTGGTATATATCTTTTGGTATAGAAATTGAACATAAAGAACATAAACTTACAAATGATTCCTTAGGAATTGATGTGGGAGTAAAAGATTTAGCAATATGTTCAAATGGTAAAACTTATAAGAGTATTAATAAAAGTAAAGAGATAAAAAGGCTTGAAAAGAAACTTAAAAGAGAGATGAGAAGTTTTTCACGTATGAGAGAAGATAATATTATTGATAAAATATATTATAAAAGTGGAGATAAAAAAGGTAAATTGAAGTCTTTTAAATATATTCGTTCACTTAAAGAGTGTAAAAACTATCAGAAACAACTTAAAACTATTCAAGGAATTTATCGTAGAATCGCAAATATTCGAACTAATTATTTACATCAAACAAGTTCTGAAATCGTGAAAACCAAACCTTTCAGAGTAGTAATGGAAGCATTAAATATAAAAGGTATGATGAAAAATAAACATTTATCTAAGGCAATTCAAAATCAATGCTTATATGAATTTAAAAGACAAATTAAATATAAGTGCAAGAAGTATGGTATCGAATTTGTGGAAGCTGATAGATTTTATCCAAGTAGCAAAAAATGTTCAAATTGTGGGGCGATAAAGAAAGAGTTAAGATTAAATGATAGGATTTATAAATGTAAATGTGGTTTTAGTATTGATAGAGACTACAATGCAAGTATTAATTTAGCAAATTATTTAATCAAAGAAATTTCAAATTAAAAGAAATTTTAGATATGTACCCATCGATACTGGGGAATTTAAGCCTATGAAGTGTTATATCAAACAAAAGTAGATAGCTATTTACAGTTTTCAAAATTGGACACAATGAAGTAGGAAGAGTTAAATCGAAAGCTTTTATGTATAAGATAACTCACAGTGAAGATATGTACGAATATATATATTTGTGTATGTTTTTTGTATCGGAAAAACACTAAAGTAGGTGAGATAAATTGAAAAAAGTAATACTATCACTAGGTTTACTAATGACTTTACTACTTACATCATGTTCAAGTGGTAAGTCAGCAGTAGAAGTAAAAAATAGTCTTCAAAATCAAAACATAGACAGAATATCAATTACAAACACTAGACACGAAGGAAGATACACAATTACAGATGCAAAAAGTATTGCAAGATTTACAGGATATATAGAGAAAGCAAAAATTGCAAAAGAAGATACAGGACTAGAGGCAGACTTTGTATTTGAAATTTATAACCCTGAAAAAAGTGTTGGTACCTATAAGTATATAGCAGGGGTTACAGATAAAGACGAAGCAAACCTTATAGGACTTAATGGTGAAAAGTATAGAATATCAAGAAACATAGAAGATATATTTATAAAAAGGCTAATGAAAAAAGATAACCTTGAAAACGTACCTGAGTATTACACATCACTTATAAACACAATAATTGAAAAACAAGGTATAAAACAAGGTAAAAAAGTTGTAGCTGATATAGGTAAAGACCATGCAGTTACAAGATCTATTACATCAGTAGAACAAGAAAGTATACTAGATAGTGTTAAGGCAAATGGAATAAAAGTATCCTTCCCAAAAGAAGGAGAAGCATTTGACTACAAAATAGAAATAAAAACAGGAAAATACAGTAACACAACATGTGAATCACAGGTTGAAGTAAAAACACCAAAAGAAACTATAAACAAATATGAGGTTTCAGGAAACTATAAAAAAGGTAACTGGGAGTTTCATATAACATATAAGAAGTAGCATTAAAAATCCTCTCTTTACATATAAATATTTTATATAGTACTTTTAGGAGCGGGATTTGAGAAAATATCAAATGTTTATAGTAGGTATAGTTGTAACCTTTTGTTTACTTGCTGTTGGATATCTTATGTATACAGTTGAGAAAATAGAAAGTGAATCTGTTTCAAATCAAAATATAACTGGGTTAATACTATACACAACAAACAAAGAATACTCAGATGAAGTTGAAGATATACTTAAAGAAATGGGAAATCAACTTTCACAAAACATAAAGGTAAAGGTTTTAGGATATTTAGAGTCTTCAGAGGAAATTGAAAAAGCTTTAAAAGAAGATGCAGAGGATGGAATAAACTACAACCTTGTTGAGTTTAACAAAAGTGATTTAATAAAAGAAAAAGACACTATAGCTATAAAGATTCCAAATTCTTCAGCTGTTAATTACAAAGAAAGTTTACTTAAAGCAGAAAAAATAAAAGAAAAGTCAAATGACTTAAAAGTAAACATAATAGAAAGTAGAAACACGCCTAAACTATTAAATACATATATAGGTATTGAAATAAGTGACATGGAATCTACTGTTGAAGCAAAAAAAATACTAGATAAACTAGTTTTAATAAATGAGTAAACAAATACACCTTAAATGCTACTGCACTTAAGGTGTATTTTATTAATCTACTTTAATAGCGTCAACAGGACAGCTTGATTCTGCTTCCTTAGCTAAATCTTCAGATGTTTCTGGTACAGTATCTACAATAGCATGAGCTTTACCACTATCCCCAAGGTCAAAAACATCAGGAGCTATAGATGGACAAAGGCCACATCCTATACATAAATCTTGATCAACATTTGCTTTCATAATTAAATTCCTCCTATAAAAAATATTATAAAAATAGTTTAACCGAAAAGTTTATATATATTAAATGATAATTATATTCATTTGTTTAAATGCCCAAATTGAGAGTATAATAATTAGTATAAGTTATAAAAGGAAATAGGTGATAGTTTATGAGCAAAATGAACTCAGCAGAAAAATTTTTTATAGAAAAAATAAGTGAAGGGTATGAAATCATAAATAAAGAATTTAAAGAAACTACTGTTCTTATCCTATTTTCATCATCCCTAACAGATAACAAAAACATATACAAAGAAGTAAAAAGAGCATTAGATGCTGTGTACATAAAAGAGATAAAAACAGATGAATCGGTAAAAGAAAAATACTCAAAATATGCAGTAAAACTGTATAAAGGAAGAGAAACAATGCTAAGAGAAACAGTTATAAACTGGTATACAGATAACTCTTTAGTAAACATATTTGACTCTATAAAATCTATTTTTAACTAGAGATACGAAAAGTTGAAAAATTTATCGAAAAAAGGAGAAATTTAAAGGAAAGTAACAAAAAAACACCTTATGGAATATAAAATGTAAATATGTAATATATTTGATATTTTATATTCCTATGTAATTTATGTTAAAATATTTTTAGGAGAAATCCAAGTAACTAAAAACCCTAACTTAACAAAACCTATACAATAGCTAAAAGTGGTTTGGCTTCAAAATCAGGCTAATTTATAAGCGATTGTAAAAGTAAAGGTTAAGCAAAATATAACAAATACAATTTTCAAAACAAAATAAGAGTTAGTCATATTTATTATGGCTAGCTCTTATTTTGTTT
>JAEWEN010000073.1 GCA_023389275.1 Bacillota bacterium | reverse complement strand
ATAAATACTCCAAACACTGTCATTGTGAAAAATACCCACATTGAAAACATTGCAAGGTTTGTTAGTATTTCAAATGAACCTGAAACTACATATAGTGAAGCTAGTATTCCTTGAAGTATAAATGAGTTTTTAGGTGTTCCTTTATCACTTAGTTTTCCAAAAACATTACTAAAAGGTATTTTTCCTTCTTCACCCATTGCATATGCTACTCTAGATCCTGTTAATATGTACCCGTTAAGTGTACCAAATATACTTATTATTATTCCAACTGCTATAAATGAAGCTCCACCTGTTCCAAACAGTTTTGTAGCAACATCTGATGCTATTGTTTCAGAAGCTACAGCTTCATTAAATGGTATAACTGATATTATTGCTATGTTTATAACTGCATAAACTACAACAACAGATGAAAGTCCTAGTATTATTGCACGTGGTAGATTTTTAGATGGGTTTTTAATTTCCCCTGCCATATTGGCTACACTTGCCCATCCATCATATGCCCAAAGTGTTCCAAGTATTGCCGCTCCAAATCCTGATATTGTAATTGATTTACTTGCTGTTTCTACAAAATCTGTTGATGCTGAGTTTACTATTCCAAAGAAAACAAGTATTGCTATTGGTATTAATTTTGCAATTGTTGATATTCCCTGTAGCTTACCTGAAAGTTTAGTTGAATATATACTTGAAATGGTTAATGCTAAAATTATTGATATTGCAACTATTTTTTGCTGAAAACTTGTCATAGGAACTAAAAAAGCTCCCTGTGTTGCAAAAACTATTGCAAGTGCTGCTATACTTCCTGGATAGTATAAAAGTGTTTGTACCCATCCTAAAAGAAAAGCCATTTTTTCTCCATATATTTCTTTTATGTAAGCATAAAGCCCACCTACTTTTGGTATTATTGCAGCTATTTCTGATATTGTAAGTCCTGCTGCTATTGCAATTATTCCCCCAACTACCCAAGCTATTATTCCAAGCATAGGTGATCCTGCATTTTGAAATACAATTGCAGGTTTAAAAAATATTCCCGATCCTATAACCATTCCTATAACAATGGCCATAGCTTCAAATAACCCTAAATCTTTTTTTAATTTCTCTGCCATTTAAACTCCTCCATAAATACTTTAACGAATATTAAGATTATGTATATTTTATAGTATATTTATGGATAAAACAAAGACCACACGTAGTAAACTTTTTCATACATGTGGTCTATAGTTATTATATTTTATTTTGAAGACTCTTCTATAAGCTTTGCAAGGTTTTCCATTTCTTTTAGCTGCTGCTCTATATTTTCAACAGATGCTTTAACCTCTACATCATTTGATGCTTTTATATTTTCAAGGTTTTTCTCTATTGTTTCTATTTTGCTTATCATATCATCTACTATATTTAAAATATTATTTTCCATATATAAATCTCCTATTTTTTAATTTCAACTACAGTAACTCCAGCTCCACCTTCATCAAATCCACCTATTCTCATTGTTTTTACATAGTGGTGTCTTTTAAGATGTTCTTGAACTCCTTTTCTAAGTGCACCTGTTCCTTTTCCATGTATTATTTGTACACTATCATATCCTGCTAAAAATGCATCATCTAAATATTTATCTATTTCATATATAGCCTCATCTACCATATATCCTCTTAAATCTATTGATGATTTTATAGCATTTGCTTTAGATTTTACCATATTTGCTACACCGGTTTTCTTAACCTGCTTTTTAGGCTGAGTATCTATTCCAAGTGTATTTAAAGGAACTGTCATTTTCATAATTCCTATTTGAACCTGAACCATTTTTTTAGCATCAGGTAAACTCATAACAACACCTTTTTGTCCAACTGTAGATACATAAACCTCTTCACCAAGCATAACTGAGGTAGCTCTTTTCATACCTTCTTTAATATTTGTTCCTATTTTAACCTCAGATGATTTATCTAGTTTTTCTCCAAGTGATTTTCTAAGCTTTTCAGCATCCTTCATAGATGCAGCTTTAGCATTTCCTTTTAGTTCATTAAGCTCCCTAAGTATATTATCTGCTTCTTCTTTAGCACTTCTTAAAACATCCTGTGCTTCTTTTTTAGCTTTTTCTAATATTTTATCTCTTTTTTCATCTAATTTTTCTTGTTTTGAATAAAGTTCTTTTTTAAGTCTATTAACTTCTAGTTTTAAGCTTTCTGCTTCACTTAACTGTTCCTGAGCTTTTCTAGTTTTATCTTGAAGAGATTGTATAACATTTTCAAAGCTAGCTTCATCATTTGATATCATTTCTTTAGCTTCATTTATTATTTTTTCAGAAAGTCCAAGACGTTTTGAAATATTAAAGGCATTTGACTTTCCTGGTATTCCTATAAGCAGTTTATATGTTGGTTTTAAGGTTTCTACATTAAACTCAACACTAGCATTTTCAAATCCTGCTCTTTCCATAGCAAAAACTTTAATCTCACTATAGTGGGTAGTTGCTATTATTTTAGCTCCCATTTCATAAAGATTTTGCATAATAGACATTGCAAGTGTTGCCCCTTCTGTAGGGTCTGTTCCAGCACCTAATTCATCTACTAAAACAAGTGAGGAATTGTCTACATGATTTATAATATCTACTATATTTACCATATGTGATGAGAAAGTAGATAAACTTTGTTCTATACTTTGTTCATCTCCTATATCTGCAAACACATTTTTAAATACAGAAAGCTCACTTCCCTCATCAGCTGGCACTGCAAGACCTGCCATTGCCATTAAAGTTAAAAGCCCTGTTGTTTTAAGAGTAACTGTTTTACCTCCTGTGTTTGGTCCTGTAATTACTAAACAGTTAAATTCTTTTCCAAGTCTTATATCACTTGCAACAACAACATCTGGATCTATTAATGGATGTCTTGCTCTTTTCATATCTATAATTCCGCTTTTATTAACTAAAGGAACATTTGCCCCCATATCAAGTGCTAGTTTTCCCTTAGCTACTATAAAGTCAATATAACCAATGTTTTTATTATTGTGTAAAAGCTGATAAGCATTTTCTTCAACTACTCTTGATAAGCTATTAAGTATTCTTTCAACCTCAGCTTTTTCCTTTAACATAAGTTCTTTTATTTGGTTATTCATTTCAACTATTGCCATAGGCTCTATAAAAAGTGTTGAACCTGATGAAGATTGATCGTGAACAAGTCCTGGAATATTTCCTTTACACTCTGCTTTAACAGGAATTACATACCTATCTCCTCTTATTGTAATTATTGGGTCTTGAAGATATTTAGCATGTGATGTAATCATTCCTTGAAGCTTTTCTTTTACCCTTGAGTTTTTGTCTCTTATTGAACGTCTTAGTGAAAATAATAATTCACTTGCTCTATCTGATATTTCATCTTCAGATACAACTATATCTTCTATTTTTTCTCCAAGCCCTTTTATATATACTAAAGTATCAACAAGTTCAAATGTTATTGGGTAAAGTTCATCTTTTTCTCCATCTTCAAAAAAGTTTTTAAGTGCTTTTGTACATCTTAAAACCCCAGCAACATCTAAAAGATCCTTAGGTGATAAAATTGATCCTTTTTCTGCTCTTTTAACAGCATCTTCTACGTTACGAACTCCATCAAATGAAATTCCACCCCATTTTAAAACTATATCAATAGCTTC
>JAEWEN010000005.1 GCA_023389275.1 Bacillota bacterium | reverse complement strand
ATGTGAAGGAGTTTGAATTTGAACAAAAGACATTATTTGTATACTAAAAGTAGTAGCTAATGCCATCATAAAAAAGCTACAAACTGTAATAATTATATATGAAATGAAACTTGATAAGTTAAGCATTAGTGCAAAAGACATAGGAATTACTATAATAGAACATAAAAGCAGTATAATATAAGATTTTTTAATATTAAGCTTGTCTCCTAAAACCCCTGCTAAAATTCCTCCAAATAATCCACCTGCTGCTAACGCTCCTTGAGAATATCCAAATAGTCTATCACTAATTTCTAATATTTCAATTATAATAACTGGAAGACCTATAATAAGCATTGAGCTTAAAAAAAGATTAAAACATGATAATAAAATCATAACTTTAAACAATATAGGCTTTTCTTTTCTTATAAAGTTTAAGCTTTCTAATAAATCCTTTTTAACAATTTTAAATATACTTAAATTTGTAATTTGTTTTTCATAGGGGATATTTATAAAAATTTCTAATATAGCAGAAAAAGTAAAACATATAATACTTAATATTAAAATAGGATAAAGTCCTAATATACTAAATAGTATTCCTCCTAAAATAGGTCCTAAAAGATTTGCTAAAGCATTTACTTGATTAATTACTGCATTAGCTGATACTATACTTTCTTCTTTCACTAAAAAAGGAATACTTGCTTGTACAGATGGTTGATATGCACCTTGAATACCATAAAGAATCATAAGTATAAAAATAAATAAAGGAATAATTAATAGTTTCCCAAGAGCTATTGTAAAAATTAGTATAACTATAGCTGTTAAAAAATCTAGAAAAACCATAATATTTTTCTTATTAACTCTATCTGCTAAAACACCTCCTAAAATAGATAAAACAATCATTGGTAAAAATGAACATGCAGTTACAATTCCAAATATTGTTGCAGAGCCTGTTTCCTTAAGTAAATATAGTGGTAGTGCAAACCTAAGTATAGAGTTTCCAAATAAAGATATAATTTGTCCAATTACTACTAATGTAAAGTCCTTATTAAATAAATTGGATTTTTTCATTTTAATCCCCCCTTTAGATACATACGGTTGGTATGTATAATAGTAAAAATAATCTGCCATAAAAGGCAGCTATTTATTATATATATAAATTACTATATTTTTTTATTCCATTTATTATTCTTTCGTCTATTAAATTAACTCCTAATCCTTCTAATAATTGTTTAAAAAACATACACTTATTTACCATGTCATTAGGTGAAACTTTAAAAATCATTGGGTTTAACCATATATTAGAAAGTATCATTATAACCTCAGATAACTCCTTTGGATAATCTGTTTTAATAGAACCATCAGATATAGCCTCTTCTATAATTGGTTGAATATATAAAGGAACTATATCATTAATTGTACTTTGAAGCTGTATAGAAAGAAATTGAGGATTCATTAAAAGATTTACTGATAAAGAAGCCATTTTTTCCTGACTTGAACTTTCTAAGGAATAATAAAACATTTTCTGTAACTTTTCAAATCCACTAAGAGTTTTATCATTTACTATATTTAATATAAAGTCAGTAGTTTCTTCATGAATTTTATTTGCAACTGCCATAAAGATTTCTTCCTTTGATTTAAAGTGGTGATAAATAGCACCTTTAGTTAATCCTCCTAAGTTATCTATAATATCTTGAATTGAAGTATTTTCATATCCTTTTTCCATAAATAACTTAAGTGATACATTTATAATCTTATTAATAGTTTCTTCAGGATGTTTATTTCTTGCCACGTTTATACCTCCAATACATACTAAAAGTATGTATACACAATATCAAATTATCCAATATATGTCAAACAAAAAGCCTTTGCAATTAAGCAAAGACTTTTTAAACTAATCCATTTTAAATGACCTAACATTATTTTCAAGACCTTCTGCCATAGTATTTAAAGATACTATAGAATTATTCATTTCATCTAAGATTTTACTTTGAGTATCCTTAGCATATTTTATTGTTTCTGTTAAAGAAACTGACTGTTCCACAGATGAACTAACAGTTTCAATAGCTATAGCAATCTCTTCTATTGATCTTGTTTGGTCCTTAGTTTTCATATTTATTCTTTCTAAATATTCATCTACTCTTTCTATGGAAGAAACAATATCTTTTAGATTTTCTTTAACTTCTTCAGTTTTTATTTTTCCGTTTTTAACAAGCTCTTTTTTAATCTCTACTCCCTCAGATGCATCTGATATTCTCATTTTTATATTTTTTATTATTTCAGCAATTTCATTAGCAGAGTTTGATGAATCCTCAGCAAGCTTTCTAACTTCATCTGCAACAACTGCAAATCCACGGCCAGACTCTCCTGCTCTTGCAGCTTCAATTGCAGCATTTAGTGCTAAAAGATTTGTTTGATCTGCAATTGAGGTTATTGTTCCAAGTATAAAATCTATTTTAGTTGAGTATTCCTCCATAGACTTTACAATATTCCCCATATCCTCAGTTGCATTTTCTATTTTATCCATAGCAACAATTGTTTCATCTAAGTAAGTACTTCCTGTATTTGCTACAAAAACAGCACTTTTACTATCTTCTTTAAGATTTGAAATATTTTCTGCCATATCCTTGTATCCTGTTAAAGTTTCTTCAACTGAAGCATTAATTTCTTCAACACTACTATAATTACTTTCAGACATTATAGCTATTTCTTCTATAGACCTACTAATATTAGTATTAGCACTTTCACTTTCCTTTGATAAATTTATTAAACTATTTGATGTGTCTTTTACACTATAAGATGTATTTCTCATATTAGCTATTATATTTTTAAAGCTTCCAGCTAAACTGTTTAAACTTTCTTGTATACTACCAAGTTCATCTTTTCTACTTACATTTACTTCACAGTTTAACTCTCCATTTTCAAGTGTTTTTATTTGTTTATTAATAGCTGTTATTACACTTGCTATTTTTCCAGAGAAAACAAAACAATATAAAGCTACTAAAGCTATTAAAACTATATTTATTATAACTATTGTTTTTATTGCACCATTAACTTCACTTGCATATTCTTTTTCTGGAAGTGAGCAAATAAATTTCCATCCAGTAGTTTTAGAAGTATTATATCCAAGTAACACCTTTTCCCCTGAAGCATTTTTTCCACTTGTTACTGATAATTCACTTGATGAAGCTACATCTTTATAATTTCCTAAATCAGATAAATTTTTATTTATATAACTTTTATTAGAATGTACAAGTATTTTACCTGTATTTGAAACTAATATAACTTCTCCTGTATTTCCTATTTTGTTTTGCGCAATATTGTTATATATAGTGTCTATTGAAATGTCTATTGCTGCAGCTGCATCTTGACCTGATGAAAGTTTAAAGTACTTAGATATTGTAATTATTGTTTTTCCTGTAAACGCATCTACATATGGCTCTGTAATTATATATTTTCCTTTATCCTCTAGAGCCTTTTTATACCACTCTCTTTCATATTGATTATACCCATCTGGAATAACATCAGGATAACCTATTGTTTTATTATTACTTAAACCTACATAAACACAGCCTATATCCTTATTACTGTCTGCTATTGCCTTAAGCTCATGAGAAACATAATCTGTACTTTCATTAATTACATTTATATTTCCTGCTGCTATATCTAATTGAGACTTAACAGAAGATATATATTGATCTATAAACTCAATTCTATCCTTAGAAGACTGTCTTAAATAATCCCCAACTTTTTTATCTGAAATATCTATACTTGTTTTACCTAATATAGAACTAGAAAGTATAACTGGTATTATACTTATTATTAAAAAAGCAATCATTAATTTTTTCCTAAGATTCATAATTACGCCCCCTTATTATGAAAGAATCATTTCATTTGGAAATGATTGGTTAATATTATTTTAACACTTTTTCATAATAAATTCGTCGAAATTTCTGAATCTTCAAAATTTTTCATAAACTTAACTTTCTTAATCCATTTTAAAAGACCTAACTCCTTCTTCAAGTCCATCTGACATAGAATTTAATGACATTATAGATTCTTTCATTTCATCTAATATGTCACTTTGAATATCTCTAGCTGTTTTAATTTTTTCATTTAAAGAAACAGATTGTTCTACAGAACTGCTAACACTTTCAATTGCTGTAGATATTTCTTCCATAGATTTTGTCTGGTCTTTAGTTTTTACATTTATTTTTTCTAAATAATCATCTACTCTTTCTATTGAAGTAATAATATCACTTAAGCTTACCTTAACGTCGCTAGTTTTTATCTTTCCGTTTTTAACAAGCTCTTTTTTAACTTCAACGCCTTCAGATGCATCTTTTATTCTTACTTTTATATTTTCTATAATCAATGCAATTTCCCCTGCTGATTTAGATGATTCTTCAGCAAGTTTTCTAACTTCATCTGCAACAACTGCAAATCCTTTACCAGACTCTCCTGCTCTTGCAGCTTCAATTGCAGCGTTTAATGCTAAAAGATTTGTTTGCTCTGCAATTGAGGTTATTGTTCCAAGTATAAAATCTATTTTTGTTGAATACTCCTCCATTGACTGTACAATATCACTCATTTCCCCTGTTGCATATTCTATTTTATCCATAGCATCAATTGCTTCATCTAAATAGCAGTTTCCTGTATTAGCTAAAGAAACAGCTGTTTTACTATCTTCTTTAAGACTTGATATATTTTCTGCAACATCTTTATATGCAGTTAAAGTTTCTTCTATAGAAGCATTAACCTCTTCAACACTACTATAGTTTCCTTCAGACATTACAGACATTTCCTCTATTGATTCACTTATATTTATATTTGCCTCATTACTTTTGTCTGAAAAACTCATTAAAGTACTTGAAGCATTTTTAACATTAAAAGAAGTATCCTTCATATTTGTAATTATTCCTTTAAAGCTATTTACTAAGCTATTTAGACTATGTTGTATACTTCCAAGTTCATCTTTTCTTTTTACATTAACTATAGAAGTTAAATCACCTTTTTCAAGAGACTTTATTTGAGTGTTTATTTGTCCTATAACACCTGTTATTTTTTTAGTAAATAGTAAGCAATATACAATTATTAATCCTAAAATTATTACATTTACTATAGTTACAGTTTTTATTGATGAATTAATATCAGCAGAATACTCTTTCTCTGGAAGTGAACAAATAATATGCCACCCTGTGTTTTTAGATGAACTATATGATGCTAAGGCATTTTCACCTTTGCTGTTATTTATAAATAAAGTTCCTTCTTTACTTTTCATTATTTCATTATTAGACTTTGTTACATCAGCAAAATTTTTATTAACATAGTTTTTATTTGTATGAACAAGAACTTGTCCCGTTTTTGATACTAAAGATATTTCCGCTCCATTTCCAAACTTATTTTTTGAAACAGCATTATACATAGTATCTGATAATATATCTATTGCAGCTACTGCCTCCTGCCCTGAATTTAGCTTAAAGTGTTTTGAAACTGTTATTACCGGCTTTCCTGTAAAAGCATCTACATATGGTTCACTAATAAAAAATTTATCCTTGTTTTCAACAGCTCCTTTATACCAATCTCTTTCATATTGGTTGTATCCTTCTGGAATCATATCTGGATATCCTAGTGTTAAGTTATTTGGAAAACCTACATAAACACAACTAATATCCTTGTTGCTTTCTGCTATAGATTTAAGTTCTTTACCTGCAAATGTCATACTTTCTCCTAAAACATTAACATTTCCAGTAACTACAGATAACAGAGTTTTAACACTTTCCATATACTGATCAATAAATTCTACCTTGCTAGCAGAAACCTCTCTTAACAGCTCCTCTACTTTTTTATCCGAAACATTAGAACTAGTTTTTCCTAGTATAAAGCTTGAAAGTATAACTGGTATTATACTTATTATTAAAAAAGCAGCCATTAATCTTGTCTTTAAGCTCATAACAATCCCCCTAACATAATTACTTTAAAGATAAGATTTATATACACTATACATTTAGGTTATTGAATTTTATATAAATCATATTTTGAATCCTTTTTTAACACTATGACATATACTGTAGTGATTTATTTAATACCTTTAGAAAGGATGAATTTCATTGAATAATAAAACCTTATCTTACACAACTAATAAAGCAAACAAAACAATATTTAAAATAGTTATTTCCTCTATTATATTAGGAATATTAACTTTTATTACTTCATTTGTATCTAGTAACCTTTATAGTAATAGAAGTCTGCTTCAATCTGCTAGTGAAAATCTAGTGTATGGCTCTGATTATTTAACAAACCAAATAAAGTTTTATGCTTTAACAGGAAATGAAAAATATTTTTTAGAATATGAGAAAGAAGTAAATGTAACTAAAACTACTACAAATGCTTTAAATAAAATTATTGAAATAGGTGTTACAAAAGAAGAAAAGACTTTAATGGAAAAATCTAAAAGTCTTTCTGACAACCTTATAAAAACCGAGTATAAAGCAGCTGATTATGTAAAAAGTGGAGATTTAAAATCAGCTCAAAATTTACTTTTAGGAAATGAGTATACTAATGTTAAAAATGAAATTAATAAATATGTAGACTCTTTCCAAAACTCAATAATGAAAAGAGCAAATACAAATGTATTTATTTTTAGGATTATACTTTCAATTTTTATATTATTTATGATAATACTTTCCTTTATTACATTAAACATTTTTTCTAAATACTCTAGTTTTATAAAGCTAAATGTTATAGAACCTATTATCTCTTTGAAAAATTCATTTGAAGAAATATCTAAAGGTAATCTTCATACAGAATTTAATTTTGAAAAAAACGAAACAGAAATTGGGGAATTTGCTAAGTTAGTTGAAAGCACCCAATCTATGCTTGTGCACTATATAGATAATATTTCAGAATCCCTTAATAAAATATGCAATAGAGAAATAAATTTTACTATTAATGAAGAATATATAGGGGAATTTGAAAGATTAAAGTCATCAATTAATAAAATTATTATATCCTTTAATGAAATTATATCTGAAATTAATTTAGCATCTAATCAAGTTGCTATAGGTTCTGAGGAAATTGCAAGTACTGCTACTTCACTTTCCCAAGGCTCTAGCGATCAAGCAGTATCTATTGAAGATCTTTCTAAAAACCTTTCTGAAATATCTTCTAGTGCAAATGAAAACTCTAATAAATCTAGGGATGCTGAATGTATTGTTAACAGTACTGTAAATAAGATTAAAAACAGTAATAATAAAATGAAAGAAATGCTAGAGGCTATGAATAAAATAACTAATTCATCAAATGAAATAGCAAAAGTACTTGAAACAATAAATAACATGGCTTTTCAAACTAACCTTTTAGCTGTTAATACTGCAATTGAAGCTTCAAGAGCTGGAAGTGGTGGAAAACAGTTTTCTGTTATTGCTGAAGAAGTTAGAGAACTTGCTAATAACTGCTTAGAAGCTTATAAAAAAACTTCTAAACTTATAGAAAACAGTATTTTAGCTGTTGAAAATGGAAATTTAATAACAAAAGATACTGCTAATGTATTAAATGAAGTTAATAATGACTCACTTAATATTCTTAAACTAGTTAAGGAAATATCTTATATTTGTGAAAATCAAGATAAATATGTATCTCAAATAACAAGTAAGGTTTCATCTATTTCAGAAATTGTCCAATCAAATTCAGCAACATCTGAGGAAAGTGCAGCTGCTTCTGAAGAACTTGCATCCCAGGCTCAAGTTTTAAATGAAACAGTAGCTACATTTAAACTAAATATATAAAAAAATCCTCTCATAAATGAGAGGCTTTTTTACACATTTCATCATTTATTAACAAGAATTTCCTCATTATTTTTGTTTTCATGACGATATAGGTAAATGTTGAGCAAATTATGGTAGGAGGAAGTTTTTTATGAATTCAACAAAAAGCCTATTAGAAACAACAAAAAATATTAATAAAAAATTTTTAATACTAAGTATAGCATGTATAGTCTTTTGTTTTGTTACTCTTATGACATCATTTTATACTGATAGACTAGCAAACACGAAAAGTCTTTTACAAAAAAACAGCACTCTTTTAAAAGAGTCTTCAGATTATTTAACAAATCAAATGACTCTTTATGCTTTAACAGGAGACAAAACACATCTTGACCTTTTCGAAAAGGAAGCCTATGAAACAAAAGGAATGGATATTGCAATTGCAAACATACAAAAGCTAGGTACAGCTTCTAATGAAGAAGAATTAATTACTAAAACTATGAATTCTTTTGATATTCTTATAGAAATTGAAACTAAAACAACAGATGCTGTAAAAGCAAATAATCTAAAAACTGCTCAGGATTTAATACTAGGAGAAAAATACACTTCTGAAAAGAAAAATATTGATAATTATATTATAAGTTTTCAAGATTCTCTTATAACTCGTATAGATAAAACTATAAAAATTGCTGAAGTTTTTTTAATAGCTTTTGGAATTATAACTCTTGCTCTTTTAGCTTTAATATTATATTTATTTTCAGATTATAGTAAGTTTATAAAACTTAGGGTTATAGAACCTATTACTAAACTTAAGGACTCATTTGAAGAAATATCTAAGGGAAATTTAAATACTGAAATTAATATTGAAGAAGATGAAACAGAAATAGGTCAATTTACTACAGTTGCTAAAAACACTCAAGTAATGCTTAAAACATATATAGAAAATATCTCAGAAAGTCTTAGCAAAGTATCTAATGGAGATATTAGCTTTAAAATACAACATGATTACATAGGAGATTTTAA
>JAEWEN010000101.1 GCA_023389275.1 Bacillota bacterium | reverse complement strand
AATGTTATAATTAACAATAAGAGGTGAAATAAATGAAAAATATACTTTTAACTGGGGAAATACAAGTTGGAAAAACAACTTTATTAAATAAAGTAATAAATAGCTTAAACACCTCAATAGGTGGATTTCAAACAAATAGAATTATAGAAAATAATAAAAAAGAATTTTTCATAAATCCATTAAAAGATAAATCAAAGGAATATAAAATAGCTACCATTGTAAGTGAAGAAAATAGCCATAAGGTAGAGGCATATACAAATACATTTAATTTTATAGGAAAAAATATTATAGAAAAAGATATTGAAACATGTAGTGTAATTATTTTAGATGAGCTTGGTTTTTTAGAATCTAAAGCTGAAGATTTTAAAAGTGCTGTATTTAAAGCTTTAAATAGTAACTGCCTTGTTTTAGGAGTTATAAAACCTCGTGATATACCTTTTTTAAATGAAATAAGAAATAGAAATGATGTTAATATTATAGAGGTAAATAAAGAAAATCGCGATTATCTTTTAGAAGATATATTAAATAAAATAAAGTAGGGAAACCTACTTTATTTTATTTTTAAACATACTTAAAATCGAATTTACTTCGTCTATTTTCATAAAGTACATAATTATAAAGTAAACTAAAGCACCTATAAAAACACTTACAAATAAACTTAAAAACTCTGATACTTTTAATGTTAAATATAAAAATGATTGTTTAGCACAAAGCCCCATAACTAAAGATGATAAAAGTATTTTCATTTCAGATACTACTATGTATTTAAGTCTTATATGACCTATTTTTTTTCTTAAACTTATAAAAAGCGTTATTGTACATACTATACCTGCTATACTAGTAGATAATGCAAGTGCATTTATACCTAAAAATCTTGATAAAGTAATGCTTAAAACTATATTTATAATAACTGCAAATACAGCATTTTTCATAGGAGTTTTACTATCTTGAAGAGAATAAAATGCTTTAGATATAACTTCACGAAGAGCATATCCTATCATTCCTATTGAGTAAAAAAATAATAATCCTGATGTTATATAAGTATCCTGTGAATTAAACTTTCCCCTTTCAAATAAAACTCTTACTACTTCATTTGAAAAAATCATTGTTCCAATAGTTATAGGTATTATTAAAATACTTACACTAACTATTGATTGTTTTAAAACATTTTTAAGTCCTTCAATATTACCATCAGTACACATTCTTGATATTAAAGGATACATTGCTGTAACTATAGTAACTACAAATATTCCTTGAACAAATCCATTAAGCCTTGAAGCATTATTTAAAAGAAAAACTGTATGATCTGATATTAAAGATGCTATATTTTTATCAACAATTAAGTTAATTTGATTAACAGATGTACCTATAATAACAGGTGTAGCAAGTGCTATCATTTTTTTTACATGTTCATCTTTTCTATTTAATATAAGCTTGTGTTTATATCCTGTTTTTCTTATAAACGGTATTAAAAACACTACCTGTAAACCCATTGCTACAACAGCACCTAAACTTAAAATTACAACACTTCCATTAGAACTTAGCACAATAGAAATTAATATACATATATTCATTGGAATACTTATAAAAGCTGGCATTAAAAAATTATTTTTTAAATTTAAATATGCAGTAAATATTGATACAAGAGCAGTAAAATACACTCCCACAATAGTGAATTTTGTAAAAAGTATAGTTAACCTTAATCGCTCCCCTTCAAATCCTAGTGCAAATAATTTTACAACCTCTTTTGTAAAAATTAAAGAAAACACAACTACAATATTACAAAGTACCATAACAATATTTACAACATTACTTGTAAATTTGTTTGCTTCTTTAATATCTAATTTCTTTTCAATTGTAGTATATAAAGGTATATATCCTGTTGCTATTCCTGCACCTATTGCAGCAAATATAACAGAAGGTATGGAAGTTGCTAGTGTATATGCTTCTGATATATCTGAAGAACCATAAAAATTACCTAAAACTATATCTCTAAAAAGACCTAAAATCTTTGATATTATAGTAGCTAACATTAAAAGTATTGTAGTTTCCTTCATGATTAAAACCTCTTTATATTCTAATTGTATAGATTATACTACATATATAATAAAAAAACTGTAGATATTTTATTAATATCTACAGTTATCTATTTATCCATTTTTTATTGTTTTAAATTCATATCCATTTTCTTTAAAAAAGTCGATTACTTTAGGTAATATATCAGCTGTTTTTTGCTTTCCATATGTATCATGCATTAAAACTATTACATTATTATGATTTCCTGTTGATCTTTTAACATAATCTAGCATATATTCCTCTGAATATTTTTTACCTTCAGCATCTCCATTTAAAGCATTCCAATCAATGCTTACTATTCCTCTATCAGCAAATATTTTATTAAGTTCTGGAAGGTTTGGATCCTTATAAAAATGTCTACTATTTTCTCCGCCTGGCATTCTTAAAACTTTACTATCAAAATCTTCTCCTAATATACTTTTCATCATATTATTTGTTTGATCAAATTCACTCATAAATACATCTATATTAGTAGTTCTTTTTGGATATAATTTTTTAAATTCATGTGTATAGCTATGGTTTGCTATAGCATGTCCATCTTTTATAGTGTTTTTTAAAGTTTCTTTAGCACTATCTTTTTCAAGCATTTGTCCTAAAACAAAAAAAGTAGCATGTACACCTTTTTCTTTTAAAGTCTTAAGATTTTGATTAGTTAATGGGCTTGGACCATCATCAAAGGTAAGAAAAACTCTTTTTCCTTCACCTTGGTACTTATTTTCAACCATTAATTTTACATCACTTGCAGGAACAGCATATTTTTCACCTTCATATGTTGTGTTTGAACCTTTTACAATATCTGTTGGCTTTGGCTTTGCTATTTCTTGCTTTGCTTCTGGTTTTGCTTCTTGCTTATTTACAAGTATAGACTCACTTGAAGATGTTGACAGCTTTATAATTCCTCCTGCGATTACAAGAAGTACACATATACCTATAACCGTATAAACTCTTCTTTTTAACCTTTGTATTTTTCTTTTTTCCTTTCTCTCATTAATATCTGCCATTTAGCTCCCTTCTTTCTAAAAAAAATCATGTATAAAAAGCTTTTTCGTCATTATTACTTATAGTAACCTAAAAGCTTTAACGTTCAAAATACATATTATCACAAAATAATTGTTATTAGGTTACAAAAAATATATTTATTTTTACAATTACCTTAAAATTCTTATACAAAAAAAGAAAAGGACAGTAATCATTTCTGTCCACTCCTTATTTTCTATTCACTTTTTAATTTAAAAACTTTTCTGCTATTAATTTATGAAAAATCCCAGCAAATATCATTCCAAAAATTACACCTAAAATAGTATCTGTAATCCTCAAAACAGCAGCTGTCTGTATCCCATAAATTCCAGCCCCTATCATTAAAGCACCAAAACAGTTTAATGCTGTTTTATATCGGTAATCAGTACAAAATCCTAAGCATAAACCTCCTAATGGTCCCATTAGTGGATGAAAAAAATCCGGAGTTATCTGGAAAATAACATAAAAAAGTCCACAGCCAGCTAACACTCCTACAATACGTTGCCAAAAACGCGGAAGAGTATTAGGGGAATAAGGGTACTCTGACAATAATGAAGCACATGCAAACCCCATCCACATAAATCTTTTTACACCAAAAAACTGTCCTGCTGTTAGTACTAAGCTAACACCAATAGCCATACGTAATTGCCATAAATACACTATATTATGTAAATTAAATTTCAAGATAACATTATGAAATAGAGTATTAGAATGCATATGTCGATGTTTAATAAATAATATAATTCCACAAATAAGGTATCCTACTAAAGCCATTAAAGCTCTATTACCAAGGCTTTCTCCATATACAGGATTGCCTGTCATATACACATAAGCAAAACTATAAATTCCCCCATTTCCTAGTTCTGGTCGTTGAGTAGTTATATAAATTAAAACGAAAAAACTCACAAAATGAATTAAAATCATAACAAATGGAGGTACAGCAGTCACTATGCTAGGTACCAATAATAAAATTCCTAAAGCAACAGCTAAAGTCATAAGAGAATCTACAATACAATATTCAAAATTAACAAAGCGAACTCCCAGCATTATACAGAACAAAGCTACTGCTAAAGGAGTGTTTTCCTGACCAAATAAATTTGACAGAATAATAATAAATAATGTTGCAAAAGCTACAATCAATATTGAACGTACTGTTATAGCGAACCAATAAAAATTTTTTTCTTGTCTGGTTTCACATTGAGCAATTTTCTTCTTTAAAATAGAAGGGTCCATTTGTAAAGCATTATAGAAACTCATATATTTATATCTCTTTTTCTTTTCCTTTTTCCATATTGGAAACTATTTTATCTGTATATAATAAAAATTGCTCAAAATCTACACCAATTTCCCTCCATAAATCATAAAATGGCTGTAAAATAATTTTGTATCCTTTTTGTAGCTCTGAAACCCCTGTGTCTGTAAGAAATATTCTATAAGTACGTTCATCATCAAGTTGTTTTTCTTTGCGAATACAGTTTTTTTCTAAAAGACTTTTTAAACAGCGACTAACAGCTTCCTTTTTCATTCCACTACACTGACTAAGTAAAACAGGTGTATTTTGTTCCTTCTTTAAATATAGCCATGCTAGTAATTCACATTCACTAACAGTTAAATTTGTCTGTTTCGTAGGTAACAATAATCGAGTAATTTTTTGTACCTGTTGCTGGTAACGAACCATATCAATCCAATCAATTTTCATTTCATTTCCTCCTAATATAATTAACATTGTTAATTAACATTGTTAATTATATTTTTAAAAATGGAAAATGTCAACCTAATCAAAACAGATTCCATATTTTCAAAATAATTGTTTCAAATACTATATGATAAAATATATTTAAAGTAATATTATGATTTAAAGAGGTGCTTAAAATGACTGAAAGGGAAAAAATGTTAGCAGGTGAATTATATGATTGTGGAGATGCTGAATTACTTGCTCAATGGCATAAAGCTAAAAACTTAATTCGTGACTATAACCAAACTGATTCACAAAATTTAGAAGAAAAAAATAGAATATTAACAGAACTATTAGGAGGTCGTGGATCTAATCTTTGGATAACAGCTCCATTTTTCGTAGACTACGGAAACAATATATATTTTGGTAATAACTGCGAAGTAAATATGAATTGTACATTTTTAGATGACAACAAAATTATTATAGGAGATAACGCATTAATTGCACCTAATGTTCAAATATATACAGCTTTTCATCCAACAAATGCAAGTGACAGATTTGGACCAATTAAAGAAGATGGTTCTTTTTCATTTTGTAAAACTCAAACAGCTCCTGTTATTATAGGGTCTAATGTTTGGATTGGTGGCGGAGCTATTATAATGCCAGGAGTAAATATTGGAGATAATGTTGTAATTGGAGCTGGAAGTATAGTTACAAAGGATATTCCCTCAAATAAAGTTGCTTATGGAAATCCATGTAAAGTCATAAGAGATAATATTTAATTAAACTAAAAAAAGGATAGAAAATTCTATCCTTAAAGTTTTTCTTTAATTATTTTTATTAAATCTTGATATGATTTTTCTTCTTTAATAGGCTCAAATATATTAGAATTTAATGTTACCATCATTGCACCTAAATTACTTATATATTCACCTTCTTGGTTAATATCTGCTTCATTTAAAAACCATACTTTACTATAGTCATCTTTTTCATATATACCTTTATTTAAACAATCTTTTATTGTCTCTATACCTTTTATTGCATTTTCTATCATAGAATTTTTTAGATAAAATATTACTTTATTAAATAAGTTTGATAAAAACATTTCATTAAATCCATTTGTTTTAAAAACTTCTAAAAGTTTATCTGATATAGCCATATACTTTTCAAACTCTTCTTCACTAGATATAGTTGCTAAGCTATTTATCGAAGCCAATATTTCTGTTATTTGAACTAAAAGTTTTCTTTGAAGAAGTTTTCTAGCTTCTTTAACATCTCCTTTTTGCATATATATTCCTGAAATTAATATACTTGTATCTACATTACTTGTTTGAATACTATTAAGCATTTCAATTGCTTTATCATAATCCTCAAATGCAACATATGAAGTAGCTACTTGAATCTTTGAACCTATTACTAATTCTCCTACAGTACTATTTTTTATAATATCATTAAATATAGGTACTGTTTTCCCGTATGCTTTTTTAAGTGATTCTTCTCCTTCTAAAACACCATATGAAGTATTTATTAAAACAGCTAATCTAAATTTTAAATTATAGTTTAAACTATACTTTTCAATATAACTTAAACATAAAACAAGTGCTTTTTCTATATCTACTTGAAACTCTTCTTGGCATTTTAAGAAAATTTTATTTTCCTCTTCTTCACTTAGCATGTTGTTATAGTTTAAAAGCTCATCTATTGTAATAGTAAAAAATCTTGCAAGAGTTGGCAGCATTGTTATATCAGGATAAGAGATTCCACTTTCCCATTTAGAAACAGCAGGAGTTGATACTCCTACAAAATTTGCAAGCTGTTCTTGTGTAAGTCCCTTTTCCTTTCTAAGCTTTGATATAACTTCTCCAATTTCTATTTTATTCATATAAACTCCTCCAAATATTTATTAAGGATCCTTTAAACAAAGTATAGTTTAAATATATATGTAAAACAATGGATTTAAAGTTAATAAAAAAAGCTACATCTTAACCATTAGTTAAGTGTAGCTTTTATTTTAAGAAGCTTCTATATTTTCAAATTGACTATTATATAAAGATGCATAGAAATCTCCTTTTTCAAGAAGCTGTTCATGGTTACCCATTTCTATTATATCTCCATCTTTCATAACAAGTATTAAGTCTGCATTTTTTATAGTAGAAAGTCTGTGAGCTATAATAAAGCTTGTTCTTCCTTCCATAAGTCTATCCATAGCTTTTTGTATTAAAGCCTCTGTACGAGTATCTACTGAACTTGTAGCCTCATCTAAAATTAGTATCTTTGGATCTTTAAGTATTGCTCTAGCTATTGTTAAAAGCTGTTTTTGTCCAAGAGATACGTTATTAGCTTCCTCATTTAAAACCATGTTATAAGAATCTGGTAGTGTTTTTATAAAGTGATCTACATAAGCTGCTTTAGCTGCTGCATAAACCTCTTCATCTGTTGCATTTAATCTACCATATCTTATGTTTTCCATTATACTTCCGTTAAATAGCCATGTATCTTGAAGAACCATACCAAATAAACTTCTTAAGTCTTCTCTATTAAAGTCTTTTATATTGTGTCCATCTATTAAGATTTCTCCACTATTTATATCATAAAAACGCATTAAAAGTTTTACTATTGTTGTTTTACCAGCTCCTGTTGGTCCTACTATAGCAATCTTTTGACCTGGTTTAACATTTGCTGTAAAGTCTTTTATTATAATTTTATCACTATCATATCCAAAGCTAACATTTTTAAATTCTACTTCGCCTTTAATATTATTTGCACTTATAGCTTTGTCAGCAAGTTGAACCTCTTCTTCTTCATCTAAAAACTCAAATACTCTTTCAGCAGCAGCTGCAGTAGATTGAAGTAAATTTGCAACTTGTGCAACTTGTGCTAGTGGCTGAGTAAAGTTTCTAACATATTGAATAAAAGATTGTATATTACCAACTGTTATAGTTCCTTTAATTGCTAAGTATCCACCTAGAATTGATACAACTACATAACCAAGGTTTCCTATAAACATCATTACAGGTTGCATAAGACCTGATAAAAACTGTGATTTCCAAGCAGAATTATAAAGTTTATCATTTAAGTTATCAAATTCTTTTTTAACTTCATTTTCTCTGTTAAAAGCTTTTACAATATTGTGTCCACTATAAACTTCTTCTACTTGACCATTTACTTCACCTAAATATTTTTGTTGAGATCTAAAGTGCTTTTGAGAGTGTTTAATTATAAAGCCTATAAGCCCCATAGATATAGGAAGTATAACAATTGCTGCAAGTGTCATACTAATGCTTATTGAAAGCATCATTACAAGTACTCCTATTAGAGTTGTTACAGAAGTTATAACTTGTGTCATACTTTGGTTTAAACTTTGACTTATTGTATCAACATCATTTGTAACCCTTGATAAAACTTCACCATGACTTTTTGTATCAAAGTATTTTAATGGCATACGATTTATCTTTTCTGATATTTCCTTTCTAAGGTTATATGAAACCTTTTGGGTAACCCCTGTCATAACATAACCTTGTATAAAAGAAAATACTGCACTTACTATATAAAGTACTAAAAGAAATATTAATATATTAGTAATTTTAGTAAAGTTTATTCCACTACCTGTTCCTGTTACTTTTCCAACTAAACCTTCAAAAATCTCTGTAGTTGCATTTCCAAGTATTTTAGGACCAAGAACAGCAAAAGCTGCACTACCTATAGCAAATAAAATTACAAGTATTATATGTGCTCTAAATGGCTTTAAGTAGCCTAGTAGAGTTTTCATTGTTCCTTTAAAGTCTTTAGCTTTTTCAGAGGGACCTTTCATACCATGTCCCATAGGACCTTTACCCATTTTACATCTCCTCCTTTGAAAGCTGTGATTTTGCTATTTCTCTATAAACCTCACAATTTTCAACTAGCTCTTTGTGAGTTCCTTTTCCTACAATCTCACCTTTATCTAAAACAATTATTTGCTCGGCATTAAGTATTGTACTTATTCTTTGAGCAACTATTAAAACAGTAGCATTTTCTGTTCCTTTTTTAAGAGCACTACGAAGTGCTGAATCTGTTTTATAATCAAGTGCTGAGAAAGAGTCATCAAATATATAAACATCTGGTTTTTTAGCTATAGCTCTTGCAATTGAAAGTCTTTGTTTTTGTCCTCCAGAAACATTTGTACCTCCTTGAGATATTGGTGTTTCATATCCTTTTTCTTTTGAGTCTATAAACTCTGTAGCTTGAGCTATTTCAGCAGCTTTTTTAATATCATCAATAGAAGCATTTTCAGCTCCATATTTTATATTACTTTCTATTGTTCCTGTGAAAAGAACACCTTTTTGAGGAACATATCCTATTTTTTCTCTTAAATCATGTTGAGAAACATCTTTTACATTTAGTCCATCTAAAAGAATTTCTCCATTAGTTACATCATAAAAACGAGGTATAAGATTTACAAGTGTTGATTTACCACATCCTGTACTTCCTATAATAGCTGTTGTTTCACCTGGTTTTGCTTTGAAAGTAATATTTTTAATAGCAAATTCCTCTGCCTCTGGATATTTAAATGAAACATTTTTAAATTCAAGAAGTCCTTTTTTCTCTTCCTTAAACTTTTTAGCCTCACTAGGATCTTCAATAGATAAAGATGTATTTAACACCTCATCAATACGTCCTAGAGAAACTGTAGCACGTGGAAGCATAATTGATATCATAGATATTAATAAGAATGACATTATTATTTGCATTGTATATTGAATAAATGCCATCATATCTCCAACTTGTATTGTTCCACTATCTATGTTTTTAGCTCCTACATAAACAATTAATACTGTTACCGCGTTCATAATAAGCATCATCATAGGCATCATAAATGTCATGATTCTATTAACAAAAAGGTTTGTTTTTGTAAGGTCTGTATTTGCCTTATCAAATCTTTTTTCTTCATGTTTATTTGTTCCAAATGCACGAATAACTAAAATACCTGAAAGTATTTCACGCATTACAAGATTTACCCTATCAACTAAGCTTTGAAGCTTTTTAAATCTTGGAAGCACTATACTAAATAGTGTAATTACAACAGTTAAAATAGCAGCTACTGCAACTCCTATAATCCATGTCATTGAAGTTTCTGTATTTAAAACCTTTATAACTCCACCTATTGCAAGTATTGGCGCATAAAATACTATTCTTAAAAGCATTACAATTAAAAGCTGTATTTGTTGAATATCATTTGTACTTCTTGTAATAAGTGAAGCTATTGAAAATTTATCAAGCTCTGTGTTTGAAAATCCTATAACCTTACCAAATACATTTTTACGAAGCCCATGTCCAAGTCCTGCTGCAACTCTTGCTGCAATAAATACAACAACTACACTAACTACCATACTAACTAGTGCTATTAAAATCATAAGTCCACCTGATTTTAATATATAACTGTTTTGCATAGAATCTATGTTAGCACCTAACGCTTTATACTCACCTTTAACAAATATACTTCCCATTTGAGTTATCATAGTCTCTGGCATATCCTCAAATTTCTTGCTTATTTGTGAAAGCATTTCCTTTGATTGCTGCTGTGGCATAGATTTGAAAATTTCTAAAAGGCTTATGTTTTCAGGTAAAATAGCACCTTGTGGCATTTGTTTTACTATTTCGCCTTTAATAGCTTTAGATTTTTCCTTATCCTCAATTGTTGAAAGTACTGACTCTGCTTTTCCAAGTGCAACATTTAGTTTATTTATGTTTTCTTCATTATCTGTACTTAAAGCATATACTTTCTCATTTTCTACCTTAGGAAAGTCTTTAACATATTTACTATACTCACTTTCCCCTACATTTTTCTTTTCTAAAATCTTATAGTTTTCATCTAATAGTTTTTTATCATTATCGCTTAAAAATAATTTTAAATTATTATACTGCTCTTCTCGTATAACTTTTGGTACAGAATTTTCTATACCATTTTGTTGAATACCAATGTTAACTATATTAGAGGTATATTGTGGTAATGATAAATCACAAAATGCCTGTATAACTAACAAAATAATAATTAATAATATTGATATACTAAATTTTTTTAAGTGTTTTAATAGTTTAAACATTTTTTCCCTCCTTATTAAGTTTTACGAATCACATCTGTATTAATTATATTTTTATAACTATTATAAGTCAATAACTATTTTTATTGTATAATTATTTTTTATGTTTTATAATGAAGTTAAATTCTTGAAAAAAGGAGTAGTAGTTTAATGGATGGCTTCGATTACGATAAAATATCACGTGAGTTATTTAAGTTAATAATGCAAATTCATAGAAAGACAGTTAGACAAGATGAGTTTTTAAAATGTACTTCTATGCCACCATCACACATGAAAGTTATTTTTTATATTCAACATTTTGGACCTTCTACTGTATCTGATGTAGCTAAAAACCTTAATATATCTAAACCAAATATGACTCCTATTATAGATAACTTAGTTAGTAGTGACTTAGTTAAAAGATATGAAGACCCTAATGATAGGAGAAAAATATTACTTGAAGTAAGTGAAAAAGGTCATAAGTTTTTAAACAAAAAAAAGCAGGAAATAGTATCTTCTTTATCTAGCAGAATATCAACTCTAAAAAGTGAAGATGATTTAAAAACCCTAAAGGAATCTGTTGAAAAGCTTAATGAAATTATTGCAAAGTTTTAAAAGAATAAATCTCATAAAACTGCTTAAAATATTTTTAGGTGATTTTATGAGATTTTTTTTAAAATTTTTAGTTTCTCTTTTTATACTTATACTTCCCGTAAATGTTTATGCAAAGGATATTCCTTTTATAGAGTTTTGTGGTGACAAGTTTTTAAAAAACCTTTATGTTGTAGAGTCTCAAAACTTTTCAGGAAGTGGGCAAATAACAAGATACAATATTGATGCATTAAAACATATTACAAATAAAAATATAATTATAGTTGATTTAAGAAATGATATTCATGGATTTGTTAATGGAGAATCTATAAGCTTTGGAAAAGCTAATGATTTAAATAATATTTTAATTAATGAAGAAAAAATATTAAAATCTATTTCAAAAAATAAGCTTTTTACATTTTATAATAAAGATAGTTTTTCATGTATTGTAAAATCTGTTGAAAGTGAGAAAACCCTTGTTTTAAGAAGCTCAATGAAATATATTAGGTTTCCTACATCCTTAGATTCTTTAGACAATAATACAATTTCTAATTTTAAAGCTATGATTAATTCCATTCCTAAAAATTATCATATACACTTTCACTGTAGCAATGGGTATGGAAATACTGCTGCTTATATGATTATATATGACATAATTAAAAGTGGTGATAAATTTGAAAATATTATTAAAAGAAATAAAAACTCATATATGTTAGATGAAAATTCTAAAAATATATTAAAACATTTTTATGAAAAAGGAAGACTAAATTAGTCTTCCTTTATATATTAAATCTTTTAAATAAATATGGATAAAAACCAATTCCTATAAATGAAACAATAGCATAACGAATAAAGTAAGATAAATTGCTTTGTGGAAGTATTAGTTTAAGTAAAACTTCAAGTGCTGCTACTAAAATTATTCCTAAAACAACTCTAATTATTTTTCTTGATCTGCTTCCTTTAACAGAAAAATTTACAAACCTTTTTTCAAATAAAATACCTATAACAAAGCCAAAATATCCTCCTAATGCCTTTATAAAATCAGGTGAGTTATTCATAAAAAGAACTGGTATAAAAATAATAAGTATAATTATATACATAAGATTTTTATTTTTTATATTTTTAAATAAAAAATAGCAAACAAAAGATGTTAATACTCCAAGGACTATTCCAACTATTACATCTTTAGGCCAGTGTACTCCTAAATAAAGTCTTGAAAGTCCTACTAAAAATATTATTATAGGACACAGTATATAAAGCTTTTTATTTTTAGTATAAACCCCAAGTGATGTGTAAAAAGTTGCTGCACTTTGACTGTGTCCACTTGGAAAAGAATATCCTGTTGCAGTCTCCACCCTAAGACTTCTAATTCCTTCAATACCTATTGGTCTTTTAGCTTTAAATATATCTTTAATAAAGTTATTTAAAAGCATACTTGTAAAAAATGAAAATCCCATATATTCTCCAAACTTTTTATCAACTGCCCAGT
>JAEWEN010000088.1 GCA_023389275.1 Bacillota bacterium | reverse complement strand
TTATCTCTTGCACTAATTACTGCTCCTGCAAGTGAGCTGCAACAAGGAACTTCCATTCTTAAAACAGTAATGCTATTTAAATCATTATATTTTATAATATCTATAAATTTTTCTTCATACTCTAATATATTATCAAGCTTTGGACATCCAACTCCTACTTTTTTCCCTTTTAAAAAGTCTTCATGATAATTTTTATAAGCAAAAGGAACACAGTCTGCTGTTACTAATAAATCTGCATTTTTAAAGTAAGGTGCCTCTGGATTTAAAAGTTTTAATTGAACTGGCCATTGAGTTAAATTTGTATCACTTTCACTAAATACCATATTTCTACTTGATGGACATGCTGCTATAGGCTTTTTATTTAAAGCTTCCTTCTTTTTATTGTGCTGCTTTATACGTATTTTAACAGCCTCATCATTATAATCCTCTGCTTCTCTTTCTATAATAGTAATAGCGTCTTCTGGACATGATTTTAAACAATCTCCAAGGCCATCACAATATATATCCTTAACTATTTTAGCTTTTCCATCTACTATTTGAAGTGCCATTTCATGACAATCTATAATACACTTTCCACACCCTGTACATTTTTCTTCATCTATGTGAACTATTTTTCTAACTCCCATTTAAAATACCTCCCTAAATTTATCTTAAGTTAATTTTATCAACAAAAAAATAATTTGTATGTGATATAAATCATAAATAAAAAAGGTTTTTATAAAAATATGATTTTTTGGAAGGACTTTTCCTATTTTTGTTCTAATTAAAATAGTGTATAATGTATAAATGTTTGTTTATTTATATTTTGTAGTTTATATAATATTTGAAACATAATATACATATATAATACTTTGTAACGGTATTGCAAACAACTTTTTTATAATATTATGTATAATAGGATTATTCTTATATAATATCCTATAGGAGGATAATAATAATGAAAAAACTTCTAGTTTTTATGGTAGCCATTGTTATGATAATAATGTCGTCATGTGCTCCTAAAAAAGAAAACTTAACAGGTGATGTTAAGGTACCTAAACCACTTAACGAAAAAACATTTGAAAACAACCTAACTCTTACAAAACTTGATTCTTCAAAAGACATAAATATAGAAGACATAAAGTCATTAGGTTTTAAAGAATGTATTTTAGAATCTACTGGCCTTAGAATAGATAGTGGAAATTTTAAAACAGACTTTAAACGTAAAAACAAATTATTAAAACAAACATCTCTTCTTGAAAAAGAGAATATTCCATATTATATAGAAGTTACTTCAGGTCCTGGTGTATCCCCTGATAGAAAAAATCTATCTCTTTATGAAAACCAGGATAATATAGTTTACTTTGCGCAAATGATAAATGAAATAATATCTATGCAAAAAGAAAACTCTAACTTTAACGGAATAATCATTAATATAGCTAGTAATAACATAAGTGATGAAGTTTATTATAATACACTTAATAAAATAATAAACAAAGTAAACTCTGATAAAGAAATTATAATAACTCTTTGTCCTTTATACTTTAATTCAAAGGATCCTGTTTTACCTACAGAATACTTTGATAAGAAAAACATTGGCTTTAATATAAATATGGATATTATTTGTGAAAACTACCCTGGAAATGCTAAGCTTAATGGACTAGATGTATCTTTATCTAAAAACACTATACTTGAAAATTTAGTTAACATTAAAAACCTAATAGCACCTGATACAAAGGTTATAGTATCTGTAAAATGTTCTTGGTCGTCTGGGTTTAATGTTTTATTAAAAGATATATTTGAGATTATGAAAATTATTAACTTTGACTTTGCATTTTCATATTCTAACACTGATGATGAGTATGACTTTTCAAATAATCAATCTATAGTAAATATACTAAATAAGTACTAAATAAAGGCTCTAGAAATTGTCTAGAGTCTTTTTTAATTAAAAATATAAATATTTATCTATATAATAAAGGATTTTGTAGTTTAATGTATAAATTATACATATTATCATATAAAAGGAAAAGGGATGTAAAATGAAAAACAAAAAAATAATATTAAGTATTTCAATAGTAACTTTACTTATATTAATTACTGCCTTAGTAGTTAATACAAGGTCAAAACCTGAAGTTACTATTGAAAAAGTAAAAAAAGGACAACTAACAAAAACAATTTCTGTTACAGGTGAGGTAGTATCTAATAATAGTTTTCAAACTTTATTAAACCCTGCACTTAAAATAACCAATATAAACTTTGAAGAAGGAGATAGTGTTAAAAAGGGAGATACTATTTTAAAATATGACTCTTCTGAAATAGATTCACAGCTTGAAAGAGCTAAAATGAATTTAAACCTTAAAAATAAGCTTTTATCATCTGCAAAATCTAAAAAAAATGAATCTGTAGAAGTAAGCTCTTCTAGTGACGAGTTTAAAAATGTGCCTCCTGAAATATTAGAATCTATTGCAAAACAAAATAGCATATCTGAAGAAACTATAGAGGGATATGAAATGGAAGCTGAGCTTGCTAAAAAAGATGTAGAGATTTTAAAAAGTAAACTTTCAACATTTAAAATATTTTCTCCAATAAACGGAGTTATAACAAAACTTACATCATCTGAAGGGGCTATGGCAAACCAAGGAGATATACTTGAAATTCAGGATTTATCTAAAATGAAAGTTAAACTATCTCTTAATCAATTTGACGCTAATCTTATAGAAAAAGGACAAGTTGCTAATATACATATATCTGGTATAGACAAACCTTTTACTGGCACTGTTTCACATATTTCACAAACAGCTACTACTCAAAGTCCTGCTTCAAATGCTAAATCTATTAATGCTGATATATTAATTGATGGAGATGTAGAAAATATAAAAGTAGGGTTTGAGGCAGATTGTTCTATTATACTTAATGAAATAAACGGACTTTATGTGTCATATGATTCAATAAAAAAAGATGATAAAGGAACATATTTATATACTATTCAAAATAACACTGCTAAAAAAACATATATAAAAACAGGAATAGAAACAGACTTTGAAATAGAAGTTGTAGAAGGATTAAAACTTAATGATATTTATATAAAAAATCCAGACACTTCAATTAAAAACGGCGTAGAAGTTAGTTTTAAGGAGATATAAAATGAATAGTATTATAACTGTAAAAAATCTTTATAAAACCTATTCTACAGGTGCTATTAAATTTGAGGCTTTAAAAAATATTAACCTAACAATTAACAAAGGTGAGTATGTTTCAATAATGGGCTCATCTGGAAGTGGTAAATCTACATTTATGAATATTTTAGGATGTCTTGATGTTTTAACAAAAGGAGAATATATTCTTGATGGTAAAAATACATCTGATTTATCTGAAAATCAATTAGCAGTTATACGTAATAAAAAAATAGGATTTGTATTTCAAGCATTTAACCTTTTACCAAAGCTTACTGCAATTGAAAATGTAGAGCTTCCAATGATATATTCAGGGGTTCCTAAAAAAGAAAGATATGAAAAAGCTCTTTTGTCCTTAAAAAAAGTAGGACTTGAAAATAGAATAAACCATAAACCATCTGAAGTTTCTGGAGGACAAAAACAAAGAATTGCTATAGCACGTTCTTTAGTAAACAACCCTTCTATACTTTTAGCTGATGAACCTACTGGTAATCTTGATACTAAATCTAGTATTGAAATTATGGATATTTTTTCTTCCTTAAGTACCGAAGGTTCTACTATTGTTATGGTAACACATGAAAATGATATAGCTAAATTTACTAAAAGGATAATAACCTTTAAAGATGGTGAAGTTATAGGAGATAAATTAAGATAATGAATATTATAGAATGTTTTAAATCATCACTAAAAAATGTTTTTGCAAATAAACTAAGATCATTTTTAACAATGCTTGGAATTATAATAGGTATATCATCTGTTATAACCATTTATTCTATTGGAGAAGGTGGTAGAAACTATATATCAAATGAGTTTGAAGGTATAGGTAGTAACTCACTTAATATATCTGTTAAAGGAAAAGCAGGAGAAGATCTTGAAAAATATTATTTTAATAAGGAAGATAGTAATATTTTAATGGAGAAAATACCTGAGATAAAAAGTTCTTGTCCAATACTTAATGGATACTGTGCAGCTGTTAATGGAGGTAAATCTAAAGAAACTACTTTATTTGCAACTTCACCTGAGTATAAAGACATTATAAACGCTAAGTTATTAGATGGAAGATTTTTATCAGACAATGATATTAACGGCTCTAGAAATGTTATAGTAATAGATAACATTATTGCAGATAAACTATTTAAAGGAGAAAACCCTATAGGAAAAAAACTTACACTTAAAGGTTCTCTTAAATTTTTCTCCTTTGCAATAATAGGAGTGGTAAAAAACCCTAACCCATCTTTAACATATGAGTTTTCAGATAACTTCCCAGGTTTTACATTTATTCCTTATACATCTGCTGATAAAATATTTAATAATCCATCTATAAAAATGATTACAGTAACACTTAATGATAAAGGTTTATTCTCTGATGTATCACAAAAGATAATTCGTATACTTGAAAGTAAATATAAAGTAAAAGATAGGTATTTAGTTGAAGAGTCTTTTAAACAAATAGAGATTTTAAATACTGTCCTTTCTACCTTTACCGTTATAATAGGTATTATAGGAGGAATTTCTCTTTTAGTAGGTGGTATAGGAGTTATGAATATAATGCTTGTATCTGTAACTGAAAGAACAAGAGAAATAGGTATTAGAAAAGCACTAGGTGCTAAGAAAAAAGATATTTTGCTACAATTTCTAGCAGAGTCTCTTATAATATGTTTAATTGGTGGAATTATAGGAAGTATTTTAGGAATAAGCTTTTCTGCTTTAATATGCTATATTATTGGAATAAAGCCTTATGTATCTTCCTTTATAATAATTCTTTCATTTTTATTCTCTTCATCAATAGGAGTATTTTTCGGAATATACCCTGCTAAAAAAGCTTCTAATTTAAATCCTATAGATGCATTAAGATATGAATAGAGTAGGCCTAGCCTACTCTTTTAATTTTCATTTAATTTAACAGTTATTCCTTCTGTAGAGGATGTTTCATATTTAGTTGTAAAGCTTACATATCTTGCTTGTTTTGCTCCAACTATTGATGTAAATTTAACTGCTTCACTATGTACTTTTTCATTATCTTTATAAATTGAAACAGGTAAACTTTCTATAATAGGCTTTAAAGTTTCACTATTTACAAGCGTACTATTAGTAGAGTTTCTAATTATTACATTAAAGCATAGCTTTCCATCTTTAATTTCAGTTGATTCTAAATTAAAATTAACCTCATTTTCTTTTAAAAGAGGAAGTCTAAAATTATAATCTATAATACTTGAAGCTTTTTCATCACTAAGTCCTTCTAGTATTTTAAATCCTACAGATACCTCACCTTTTTCAGCAAATGGCTTTACAGCTTTAAAATTAACCTTACACTTTGCTAAATTAACACTTTCAGGTACATATGTATTATCAAAATCTACCTTCCATGGTCTTGCAGAGAAAGGAGGTATTGTTCCAAGGTCTTCTCCATTAAATATTGATTGAAGAATTATTTTTCCATTTTCATCAACAACAATAAAACATGGGTTTTCAAGATTTATATTAAATTTAGTTGCATTTCTAACATAAATACTAGCTTCATATGAATCATGTGATTTAAATACATATGAGGTTGTAATATTAAGATCACCTTCATTGATTTCAGCCATTTCTTCCATTTCTTCCTTATAAACATCTCTAACAACCTTTGATGTTTTTATTTCATCTTTTGGAGGAAGTGATAAATCAAGTTTTATTTTTTCATCTTCCTTATTATTTTCCTTACTATATTCATTTTTTAACTTTTCTACATTAGCTTTTTTGCTACTAAACTTCTCAAAAAATTTCATATTATTTCCCCCTAATATTTTCTAAGTATAATACTAAGGTAATTCTAACATAATTATACATAAAATAGAATTTAAAAAATAAGGCTACTAAAAAGTAGCCTTATTTTTATGATTTTGCAAGTATTCCCTTTGCCTTATACATTACTTTTTTAAATCCATCACTATTAATAATTTCTGATTTAAACTCAACATCAAAAACAACATTACATCCTAAATAATTTGCCATTGTTTTTAATGATTGTATTGCATCTTCCTTATTTTCATAACACTCTGTAGATATTTTTCTAATTTCTTCACTATAATCTATTGTTCCTTTAAAATCTTTAAAGTATAATTTAACACCTACAGAAAGCTCTAAAGCATCCTCATACTCTTTAATAGCATCTTTATAGATGTTTTCATAACAATCAGGACAAACCTTTCCAGATACATTAAATCTAGGCTCTAATACATCTGAGGACAAATAAGCCATATCCTCTGGTTCATAAACTGTAAAAAGATCTGAATTTATTTTTCTACCACACTCTTTACATCTATCTTCCTTTAAAACCTTCTTTACCTTTTTAGTAAGAATAAATGATCCTGCAATAGCTGAAGCAGCTGCAGTAGTTATTATAAGAGTTTTAGCTTTTTTATCCATATTTGACCCCCCTTTTATACAATTATACAACTAAAACAAATAGTTTAAAATATCAAACTAATCAAAAAACAATATTTATTAGAAAAAAAACACTTTGACTAAAAATTAGACAAAGTGCTTTTTAGAACTTTAAGTCTTTGGGAATAAGACTTAAAGCACTCACGTATGGTACATGAGATTTTGGTACAATTTTGAATTTATTATTTCTAAGCTTTTTAAATGAAAAGAATATTAGGATACTCTATCATTAAAAATACTAGAAAACACTTATTTATTATAAAATATATATTGAGGTTTTAAAAATATAGAACCTTTTTAAAGGTCTCTATGAATATATTACACCAATATATAATTTTTTTAAAGTCATAGCTTTATTGTACTTAAAAATTCCACTAAATACAAGACCAATTATATATTGTCTATATTATAATAATTCTACCATATAGTAAAAAATTCCTTCTAAAAAAACAAAATTCTCTTAAACACTTTAAAATAATTTGATAAATAGTTAATTTGATAATAATTCCATTATATTTTTTGTAAATATGGTAATAATTATAATATAGGTTTTTAGGAGGTGCTACTATGTCAAATAAAAACAATAAACCAAATAGAGAATCTAGATGCAAAACACAAAGAGGACATGAAAAAGGAATCGTTGGCAAAACAACTCAGGCATAATAAAAATGCTTAAAGACAGTTTGTCTTTAAGCATTTTTTTAGTTTATATCATCATCTAAAAGAGTTTCAAACTCTCTGCATGGCATAGGCTTTGCAAAATAATATCCTTGTGCCATATCACAATTTATTTCACTTAAAAACTCTGCTTGTTCCTTTGTTTCTACTCCCTCTGAAACAATTTTAAGATTCATACTTTTAGCAAGTGCTACAACACCTAAAATTACTTTTTTCCATCTTCCATCTTCATTAACTTCACTAAAAAACTCTCTATCAAGCTTTAAAATATCTACAGGTATGTTTTTAAGTAAACTTAAAGATGAATATCCTGAACCAAAATCATCCATAGATATTGTAAAACCAAAGTCTTTTATGTCTTTTATAATATAAACAAGATCTATAACATTATTTATAACTGCACTTTCTGTAATTTCTATTTCTAAATACTCCATAGGTATTTGATATTTCTCTAAAATTTCTTTATAACTATCTAAAAATCCCTTTGTTTTTATATTAGCTCTAGAAACATTAACAGATATAGGCACTATTTCTCTTCCTTCTTTTATCCACTGCTCAATTATTTGGCACACCTTTTCAAAAACATATAAATCAAGTTTTTTAATAAAACCATTTTTCTCAAATAAAGGTATAAATTCACCTGGAGATATATGTCCTTTTTCAGGATGGAACCATCTAACAAGAGCTTCTGCTCCCCCTACTTTTAAATTATAAAGATTATACTTTGGCTGAAAGTATATTATAAATTCTTCATTTTTAAGAGCTTTCGACATATCCTCTTCAAGTTCTTTTTCCCTTATTATTTTTGAAGCATGTGCTTTATTGTAAAATGTAAATGTAGTATCATGATTACCTTTAGAATTTTTTCTTGCAAAATCTGCTTTATCAATAACAGCATTCATATTAAAGTACTTCTTTCTAGCATCTTCTTGTACAAGATAAATTCCTACAGAAAAACTCATTTCAATACTTCTTCCTAAAGAATCTGTATAGCTACTTATACTTTCAAATATTCTCTCTACTCTTTTTACTAATACTATTCTTTCCTCATCACCTGGAATATCTTCATAATTAAGCATTGCAATAAATTTATCTGCAGATACTCTACAAATCGTTTCCCCTTTTTTTAAAGAATCTTTAAAAGTTTTTGATACATAGTCTAAAACTGTATTTCCACTATTGTATCCTATTCTATCATTTATATAGTTAAACTTATTAATATCAAAATATATTAATGCATATTTTTTATTATAATTCTTTTTTAAAATATTCTCACAGTCTATAGAAAACTTTTTAAAGTTTGAAATACCTGTAACACCATCTAAAAATGCTATTTTATAAAGCTCTTCCTTATCTTTTTTTATTGTAAGTATTATAAAAATCATTAAAATCCCTATAAATGCTATACCAGCTGTACCTATTGCTATAGTAGTAAACTTTATATAGTCTATTTTATTAGCTACAACATCACTTGGAACAACAGATAAAAGATACCAGTCATTTATTCCTATAGGGGTATAGTTCATATACTTATCAAGCCCATTTATACTATACTTAAATACTCCACTTTTTCCTTTTTCCATGTTTTCAAACATTAACTTTTTATCTTTTTCATTTTTCCAATGTATACTTTTTTCTACCTTAATATTAAAATTAAAATTTTTTATACTACTTATATGTGATGAATGTGATACTGTTTGTCCATTACTTTTTATAATATAGGAATAGCCTTTACCTCCAAAAGTAGATACCTCAAGAATTTTTTGATATGATTCTAATTCATGAATAGAAAATATATACCCTATAATCTTCTCATTATTATATATTGGAGCTGATGACATATTAACCTTATTTGCATCAATTTCATCTTCATATATATCTGATATTACTGGTTTTGAAATCATAGCATTTTTAAAAACCTTTGCTACATTAGCATTAGTTTTTATACCATCCGTTGTATAAACCTCTCCATTATTTAATATAATTCCCATTCTCTTAACACTTTCATTTTTTGATACGTATCCCAAAATTTCTAAAGACTTTTCAACATTTAAGCTTCCTTCTTTACCTAGGATTTTAGCAAGATTATTAAGAAGAATAACTTCACTTTCAATATTGTTTCTAAGTGACAATACACTTTGCTGCGAAATTTCTTCTAAATATGTTTCAACCTCACTTTCTAAAGTCTTTGTAAGTTGAGATATATAATTTGTAAATGAGATCACTAAAACGATTATAATTAATGTTAAAGCAGAGAATCCTATTAATATCTGTCGCTTATTTTTGACAACCATAGAATTTACTCCTTTTTACTTTTAATTAAGTTATATATTACCATACATTCTATTATTTTTCATTAATAAAAATTACTATAATAAATGAATATCTCTCATATTTTTTTATATTTTTAGTATCAACTTTTAAGAATAATGGAATAATTTGCTAAATAATGTTATAATAAATGTAATTATTTAATAAAAGGGAGTAGTAAATTGGGGAAATATACATTTTTAAAGTCTAACTATGACATAAAAAAAATATATAACTTAATTTTTCTATCATTAACATGTATTCTATCAATAATCGCTACACCATACTTTTCTCTCTTTTTATTTATATATATTATTTTTTTAGAAATTAAATGTAAAAATAATGCTAAGATAAATAAAAATGCTATTTTATATAATCAAGAATATAATAAATTTTTAGTTAATGGAGATAAAATTTTAAAATCATCTAGAGAAAATTACGCATTAATACATATGGACATATACAAATTTAAATACATAAATGAAGTTTTTGGATATGATATAGGCAATAAAACTCTTATATGTATATTATTTATTTTAAAAAAACAAATTAAGAAAAACGAGTTATTTTCAAGAATACATGGAGATCACTTTATACTTCTTATAAAATACAAAAGTAAAAATGATATTATAAACAGAATAAGTAAAATCAATGAAGAAATTTCTAATATAGACTTTTTGCAAAAACACAAATACAATATTTTAGCAAACTACGGAGTATATAGAATTAATAGTAATACTACTTCTCTTAATGAAGCTAAAGACATGGCAGAAATTGCACTTAATTCAGTTAAAGGAACACATAAAAGCTCAATTGGATTTTTTAATAATGAAATGAAAAAAAAGATACTAGAAGAAGCAGCTATTGAAAGTGATATGAATCTTGCACTTGAAAATAATGAGTTTAAAGTGTATCTACAAGCTAAATACTCATTAAATCCACTTAAAATTTGTGGAGCTGAAGCTCTTATAAGATGGATTCACCCTGAAAAAGGCATTATTTATCCTGGATCATTTATACCTGTATTTGAAAAAAATAGATTCATAATAAATATTGATATGTTAGTTTTTGAAATGACATGTAAAACTATAAAAACTTGGCTTAATAAAGGGCTAACTCCTATACCTATTTCTGTAAATCAGTCAAAAACAGGTATATTTAGTAAAGGCTTTATAACAAATATAAAATATATTTTAGAAAAATATAATATACCCCCAGAATATATAGAAATAGAAATTACAGAAAGCAGTGTTTTTGATAATATAGAAAAACTTATACAAATAATATATAAGTTAAAAGAAATAGGAATTAAAGTATCACTTGATGATTTTGGTGCTGGATATTCATCTTTAAATACTTTAAAAGATATACCTGTTGATATTTTAAAAATAGATAGGGAGTTTTTTAAAGAAACATCAAATAACGAAAAGGGACAAATTGTTATATCAACAATTATCTCTATGGCAAAGTCATTAAATATAAAAATAGTTGCTGAAGGCGTTGAAACATTAAGTCAATCAGAATTTCTAAAATCTATAAAATGTGATATGGTTCAAGGATATCTTTATTCAAAGCCTGTTACTGTTGAAGAATTTGAAAAAAGCTATCTCCTTTAAGAAGATAGCTTTAAAAATTAATATTTTATATAATCTCTAAAAACATATGTATGGGTTATGCTTCTCATTTCACGATTATCTACGTCAAATGAAAGATTAATATCTACATTATTATTAATATCTAATGATGCTGGCCCATTTAATGAAATACTTATAGTATTGGAGGATATCATTTCATAAGTAGCATTAAATGTTGCACTTTTTTTAAAGTATGGAGTTTTTGTTTGACTTTCTATATCCATTCTTCCTATATAAGGTATTTCAATACTTGAATAATTATCTCCTTGATTTTCAAAGGTTATAGAAATCGTTTTCTTTTCTCCATTCCATCCTTTAATAACACTATTTGTATCTAAGCTTTCTGAGAAAGTAATTTCTATTTTTTCATCACCATTTATTCCTTTTACATTTCCCTCTGACATTTGGAAATCTTGTACTGAAAAAATACTCATAGTTAAAGGTGATTTTTCTGAACTTAAATTGTAACCATCTATACTTTCAGATTTTGGATCTACTATTGTTTTAAGCTTTATATCTCTTTCTACAGAACTTACTACTGGAAGATTTTCAAAATATACAATCCACATATTTTCGTTTATCTTTTCAGCTAAATTAGCTACATATTCTCTTCCATTAATTAAAAGAATAAAGTCGTTTTTATCTAAGGTTTTCATAGGTTTTGAAAACTCTAGTGCTGCATTTAAAAATGATTTATTTGAATCTGGATGATAAAAAGAACATGATACTGATTTAATAAACGGATTATTAAATGAAGACTCCCCTTTAATTTCATTTATTAATTTTTTTATGTCTTCTTCAAGTTTATTACTTTTATCACATGTTCCAAGAGCTTCTGCTTTAATTAAAGCTTCTTTTGCAAGCTCTAAATTTCTCTCTGCTTTAGCTTTTTGATAAAGCACAACTACTGAATCATATTCTACTTGAAACTCATCTTCTATAGCCTTTACAATAGCTTCTGCTTTATTCATCCTCTCTACTAATTCATTATACTCATCTAGAAAAACAGACTTGTCTACTTTTTCAAGATCAATCTTCGCATTATTTAGGTAATTTCTCCAATCCTGTGCGTTTTTTATACCGTGATAATTATCCTGCATACTTTTCTCTACATGGTTTATTCTAGCTACTGCTTTAACAAGTGATTCACACTTATCTAATTGAACTGTTAAAATATCGGCTTGCTCTTTTTCACTAGAAGGTATTTTTGATATTAATACTCTTCCATCTTTTATGTAAATTT
>JAEWEN010000038.1 GCA_023389275.1 Bacillota bacterium | reverse complement strand
CTTCATACTTTATATTTGAAGGAATATTATTTTGAGGACATACAATAGAAAGTTCATCTTGAGTTTTGGTTATTGAATAAAACTGACTATTTATTGCCCATTTAGGTATTTCTTCATTTATTTCCAGCCTACATACCCCATACTTCTCTTGAAGTAATCTCATATTTAATTTATTTTCTAACATACTTAAATACATCCCCTTATTATTTATAGTTTAAATCAGTGTTTTATGTATATTTCCTCTAATATATTATTCTCTAATAAAATGTATTTAGCTCTTAATTTACAATCTTTTTCAATATTTAAAATAACTAATTCATATTTAAACTCTATTTCTCCCCAAGCTAAAATCATTGTACCATTATCAACTATACCTAATCCATGTAGTTTTTCTTCTTCATCTATACTCCACTTAAGAGAGTATGCTTTATCATTAACACTTTTCCTAATATTTAAATCATATATCTGAGATTGATTTTCTTTTATAAAATATTTAATTTTATAATCTCCTTTAAATTCTTTATTCATATCTTTTTTATAAGCAAATCCTGAACCTAATACACCAAAGTTTTGTGTAGATGCCCATGAAGATGAAATATATCTAAAATTATTTATTGAATTATATATACCAATTCCACCTTTGGGAACATTCTTTGAAAATTTTGATACAAATATTTTATTATTAATAAGCATTCCAATACCTAAATATTCATTTTCATACCCATCTGAACTTATTCGCCAAGTGCATTTATAAGTTTCACCTATTTCATCAATGGCTAGAATGCTTTTATTATCACAAAGTCTCCATTTTCCTAGAAAACTTTTTAAACTCATACTATTACTCCCTATAAAGTCATATGTAAAAATATACCAATAAAATCAAACTACTCCTCTGATAGATATATTTCTATTCTTTCTTTACCTTTACCTAAATTATTTCTTTTTAAAGATATTAAACCTATTTCCCCAGTCTTTTTTAAGTGAGTTCCTCCACATGGAACTTTTGCAAAACCTTCTATACACCAATATCTTTTTTCACTTTCCTTATCGTCAAAATCACTTATAATGTCTAAATTTGACTCTATTATATTGTTTGCCTTACTTAGAAGTTCTGGAAATATTTCTGAGATTTTTCCGTCCCAGAAAAAATCTACCCTTGCTTTATCAGTAGTTATATTAGCTCCAATTTTCTCAGGATGATTATAATTTTGATATACTAATTCTAATATAATTTCTGCTGCGAAATGCAACTTCATCAATTTATATCTCTTTTCCCAATCAATCACTATCACAACATTTTGTTCAGGTGCTAAATTATGATTCTCTTCAATAGTATAAAAGATTTCTTTTCCTTCTTTTTTAGCTTCTATAATTTGAAATCCTGCTATAGTCCCTGAGTCAGATTGCTGTCCCCCTGAAAAAGCAAAAGCTATTGTTTGATCAAGAGTAATAGTATTATTATTTATACTAGTTACCTTTGCCTCAAGTTCTGTTAAATAAGGATCTTCCCAAAATACTTTTTTAACACTCATTTTATAACCCCTTTTCTAAGCGCTAACATTTTAGTTAACTGTATATAATTTATTTTTTAACCATTCCTTAAAAAATTCTAATTGTTCTTTTGTATGAAAATAATGTTCCCCTTGTTCCATAATAATAATATCACAATGAAATTTTTCTACAAAATCAAATAAAGTCTTTGATTCACATAAGTCGTCCTTTAAGCCGTATAAAATACTAGTTGGACTATTCCACTTATAAATAGGATTTTCATTTACATAGCAATAGTAGTCCCAATATAATGTTTGTCCAATAGGTGTTTCTATTGTTTTCTTGATTTTAAGACTTTCTTCATCTATGCTAAACCATTTCATTATATTATTTATAATAAGTACCTGATATCCTAGTTTTATTACCTGATTAGCTAATATGTCAATTACCTTATCCTCTTTATTTGACATATTACCATGTACTGCTATAAATATATTTTCAGAATCATCTCCCCACAGAACTGCAGATATATTTTTTATTTTAAAATATTTTTTTATCATTAATACTACTCCCTAGTTATAAAATTCCAACTTTATTTTTCTTTAATACTACGATAATTATAGACAAAACTAAATTTCATTCCATATTCCACTGTCAAGAAAATGCTTAGCTCTTTTTTCTGCTCTTGCTATTACATCACTATCATATCCCATAATGCTAAGTAATTTTATTGCATTTCTTGTTTCTGATTTTCCTTCATATAACGTATAATCAAATAGAATTTCATCATCTTCAATGTATTCTTGAAAATGATAATTCTCAAAGGTGCTATGAAGAATATTCGTTAACTCAATATCATGTGTTGCACTAATACAAATACAGTTTTTACTAGCTATATAATTTAGCACCTCACTGGAAGCTGATATTCTCTCTACTGTATTTGTTCCACGTAATATCTCATCTATAAAACATATACATGGAATTTTATTATCTATATTCTCTATTATTCTTTTTAAAGATTTAATTTCTGCTATATAGTAGCTGTCATTACTTTTAAGACTATCTTTTATAGACATTGAAGTATATGTTTTAAAAAACGAAGACTTATATTCTTCTGCAAGACATGTATAAATGGTTTGTGCTAAAATTGAGTTAATAGCAACAGTTCTTAAAAAAGTTGACTTTCCAGAAGCATTTGAACCAGTAATTAAAACAGATTTATATATACTGCAAGAATTAGAAACTGGATCACTAATTAAAGGGTGATAAATGTCCATAAAGTCTAATTCTTTACTTTGATTTGAATTTATAAATACTGGTTTTGTGTAATAAGTTAAACTTTCTCTATAAGAAGCTATAGCTATACAACTATCTATTATTCCTACAAACTCATATATATCCTTTAAAGCATTATTATTCTTGCTTATTATAATGTTTGTTTTTTCAAATTGAATAAGATCAAGTAAAAAGAACATTTTAAAATACTCAGTAATTATATCTAACTCATTCATACTATAATTACTTGAAAGCATAAAAGCACCTCTTTTTATACTTTTTATCTTATCAATTGAATCATCTACTTTTTTAAAGTGTTTATTCAAAATTTTTATGTTTATCTTTCTTACTTTATCAGCACAGTCAATTAATGATGCTATGTAATTAAATCCATTAACTTTATACTCTTTAACTTTAAAGTTTAAGAAGTATAGAAATGAGTTAAAAACTATAGACACTATTCCTACTACTGCCCATGATTTATTTATAAAAAACATTCCTATTGATATTATAGGAATAATTGCTAAAATTCTATAATATATTAACTTTATTTTTTTAGATTTTACATATTCTTTATTAAAAAAATCCGAAACATTTGCTTCTTTGTTTTTTCCAAGTTTTGCAATGATAAATTGTATTTTTTCTCTTTCTATATCATTTTCTTGAAAATAACTTATAATATCATCTTTTTCCTTTAGTTTTAATTCATTAAATACAGGTTTTCTTAAAGTATCATATAGAAATTCTTCGCCAACTGATGACTGAGTGTTGTTTATCATACTAAATACATCATTCATATTTAGGTCATTCCAAGTTATATCATCAATAAAGAAATTTTTATCATCCTTAGTATTTTTAAAATAATTTGATATAAACTCTATATCTTCTTCTTTACAAAATTCTTGTCTTTGATTTCCCCAATTACTTTTTATTCTCTTCATTAAATATTTTAGCCTTTGTTTATAACTTAAATAACTGAAAACTAATATAAATACAATTCCTAATATTACAATTGTAAATCCATTAAATTGAAACATGTCCATTCCTCCATTTTCCCTTTTTTATCCAATTATACACTATATTATGCATTTATAAATTATTTATTTTGAAATTTGATAGCCAACTACATATCTAAAACATAATTAACAAAAAAAGTATATATTTTTCTCAAATATATACTTATCTATAATTTTTTATTTTAATAACTTTTTATACTAACTCCACCACATAAATAAAACAAACAAAGAAAAAACAGAAAATACAACACCTATTAAACTATTAATAATAAAATATGAAGTAAATTCTTTATGTTCTACTTTTTCATTTTTAATAAGCCTAGTTATTAATATAGGTGGCATTAAAAACAATATTATACTTATTAATGTTAAGATTCTTAAACAGTATAAAGGAGATATTTTATCAAAAGTATTATCTATATAATAAGAAATGTCTTGAGCATATACTGCAAATATAGTAGCCAAAGCCATAATTGCATATATGTATAATTTAATTTTTTTCATAGCTCCTTCACTTATCCTTTATTTATTGAATATAATGCTGCCTTTTTTGCATGAATTATAGCTGTATCAAATAAAGGGATTTTAGTATCTTCTTGTTTTATTAATAGTCCAATTTCAGTACATCCTAAAATGATACCTTCTACATCTTCACCTACCAGCCTATTAATAATTTTTAAAAATGAATGTTTAGATTGACTTGAAATAACACCTAAACAAAGCTCATTATAGATTGTATTATTTATAATTAACCTTTCTTCATAACTAGGAACAATAACATCAATTCCTTTATCTATTAATTTACACTTATAAAAATCTTGCTCCATTGTATACTTCGTTCCAAGTAAAGCAACCTTTTTTATTTTATTTTTTACTAACTCATCAGCTGTAGCTTCTGCAATATGTAAAATTGGAATTTTAATTTTTGTTTGGACTTTATCAGCAACTTTATGCATAGTATTTGTGCATATAATAATAAAATCTGCTCCTGCCCTTTCAAGTCTTTGCGCTGCATCAGATAATATTTGCTCACTTTTATCCCACGCTCCCCTTGATTGACATTCTTCAATCTCATGAAAATCAACGCTATATAACAAACACTTTGCTGAATGCAAACCTCCAAGCTCCTCTTTTATAGTTGTATTTACTATTTGATAGTAAGAAACAGTGCTTTCCCAGCTCATTCCTCCTATTAAACCTATAGTTTTCAAATTTATCCCCCTCCAGTTAATAAATCTACCTAAGTTTATAAATAAAATAATATCTCTAATTACCATTTTATTCAATTTCAAAGAGTATGTATTTACATTTTAATTAAAATATAAAATAAATTCAAAATAATTCAAACCCTTGAAATGTAGCATTATCACATCAAAGGTTTAAATATTTTTTATTTTAACAATAAAGCTATTAATGGTAATGTAATAGCCGAAAGCAAAGTACTAACTATTGTTATTTTAGAAGCACATTCTACATCTCCATTATATATTTGTGCAAAAGGTACTGCATTTGATGATGCTGGCATAGCTGAAACAATAAGAGGTATTCCTACGTATATTCCTTTAAAATTAAACAAAGTTAATATTAAATAAACAAAAACTGGTATAAAAATTAATCTTAGAAATGATGCATAATAGTAAACTCCTTCTTTAAATGCATCTTTAATGCTTGTACTACACAAGCTAACACCCACTATTATCATTGAAAGAGGAATTGTCATATTTCCAGTTAACTTTATTGTTTCTGAAATAACAAATGGTAACTTAATAGAAAATAATAATAAAATCATTCCTATTGTTACTGATATAATTCCTGGATTAACAAATATCCTTCTTAAAAGCCCTTTTTTATTATCAGATTGAAATATTAAAACACCTACCGTCCATACAAATATATTAAAACCTACATTATAAATAGCTGCATAAAATATTCCTTCTGTTCCATATACACTTCCTGCTACAGGATATCCTATAAATCCACAGTTAGAAAATATAGTAATAAATCTTAATACTTTTCTAGCTCCTGCTTCTTGCCTTTTATATAAAAACAAACTAAAAAGTGATAGTAATCCATGAATAATAAGTGATATTGTAAGAATTATTCCTGATGTTATCATTACCTTACTTGAAAACTCAAAATTAAATGCAGATATTATAAGACATGGAAGCGCAATGTTAAATAGCATTTTTGATAGTGTAACATTTGCTTCTTGAGATATTATTTTAGTTTTTCCTGCTATAAATCCTATAAATAGTAATAAAAATAAAATTATTATTTGATTTAAAATATTCATGTAGTCCATAGTAACCCTCCTTATTAAAAATAAAATTATTAATAACAAAAGGAGTGTCGCTAAATATTAGCTACACTCCTTACTATAATAAACAATTTATTATTCCCCCAGTGAACTTTAATACAATTATATCATTATTTTATATTTTGTAAATATCATAATATTTCAAATATTTAATTAAAATTGGATTTAAATTTGCTTGTGTAGCTTCATCTTCGACTTTTCCAAACCTCTATATACATATTTAACTACCTGTACAGAATCCATACCTAAGTTATGAAATTGTTTTTTTAATACTAATAATCATTCAAAAATAAAAGTCAGTAATTAAACTACTGACTTTTTTATTATAAATAATTAAACCTTATTTTTTTGATTTATTTTTTCTGTGGTTCTTTTGTCTATTTCCTTTTTAAGCTCTTTTAAATATGGTGAGAATTCTATCTTGTCTGTACCGTAAGTATATTGCAAATCATATTCTAGTGGAATCCAAGTACTAATGTCTGCCTCATTATGCTGAATTACTGCTTCTAAATTATCTAATGCTTTATAAAGCTTTGCTTCATCAGTTTTACGCTCATTCATTTCTTTTAAAAGCTCTGTGAACTCTTCACGATAAGGAGTAGGAAAAGTTTCAATCCATTTAAAAAATACCTCATCCTCTTTTTCACCATCTTCTTCTTTCTTCTCAAAAGCAGGGATATCACCAGTAAAGGCTTCACCTAAATCATGAATCAAACACATACGAATTACCTTGTCCATGTTAAGCTTTGGAAATTCATCACGCATTAATAGTGCCATTAATGCAATACGCCAGCTATGTTCTGCTACACTTTCATGGCGTCCACTTGATGTCCATGAGTGTCTAGTATTACATTTTAACTTTTCTGCTACTGTTAATATTTCAAGAAATTTTGCTGTATTCATCCTAAGTTCCTCCTTAAAAATTTATTGTTTATATCATGTATAATGCATCTTTAACTTATATTATAAAACTATTGTATACCATTAACTACTGCTAAATATATATAAAAAACAGTTAATGTAATTATTAACTGTCTTTTATTATCTATAATTTATAGTTTTTGCTAAAACTCTGCTTCTAGCATTTATATCTAAATCATTAAACATATTAAATATATCATTAAAGCTTACTATTGTTAACATACCAGTTTTCCTTTCACATTCTATAGCATTACTATTTATATTTCCAGTAGTAAAAACTATGGCACTATCTGCTCCATCTACCATACAACTTCCTAAAAGCTTTTGGCATATTTCTCTACCAACTGTACTTTTAGAACCATAATGTTTACATTCCACATACGTAGTAATTCCATTTCTTTTCAATATAACATCCTTTCCTCCATCGTGTGTAGCTCTAGTTATCTGAGCATCATAACCAAATTCTGAATATAAATAACAACAAAATGCCTCAAACTGTCTATGAGTTATACCTCTTAGTAAACTCCAAAATTGATCTCTACTATAATATGTTTCTTTAAATTTATTTTTATAATATATATATTTAACTAATCTACATATTTTATATTTAAACAATACTAAAATCAATAAATCTAAAATATACTAATTATTAACTTTTCAAAAAACTTATTTACTGCACAATATAATCTTTTTATTCAACAAAAGGAAAAAACACCTTATATTTAATCTAAATAATAAGGTGTTTAAAATTTTATATTTGTTTTATAACATCATTAAATTCTAAAAGTGCCTTAGGAGAAATCTTCAACGTATAGTTTTTATTTCCTATACCTCCGTAAATATAGTTATATTTTAATAAATCCGAGTCTATTATACATTTCAAATTTTCAAGTAATAATGGTACTTCTCCGGCATTAAATCCAAATGCTTAATTACTTCATAATCAAAATTACTCTCATTTAACAATGTTATAATTCTTTTCACATTCATCCTCCCAAAGAATTTATTTAGCTTAATTAAAAACAATTTTATAATTTAAAGCTAATTCATCTTCTTTCGTTATATTAAAGCAGATTTGCCCGAAAGCATAATATATTATTACTAAAACCTTTGATAAGATTTCCTTCATGTTTTATGTAAACTGGGTTTTCTCCATAAACAGGGTAAATATAATTTACTTCTATTTCATTAACCTTAGTTGTATCACAAAGCTCTTTCAAAATAAACAATCCTTGTACAACAGGATTTTCTGTAAGGTGGATAGAATTTGCATCCCCTGTTATATGGCTAAAATTTGCTATCTCTTCCGTTGAGAAAGTATGCCATAAAGTCCAGTCATTTTGGCTAACTTCTGTTTGAACAGATTCTTTAACTGTTGCATTCATCATTAAATACACAATTAATGTTTCTGAAAGTTCATTTTCAATATATCCATTGCAGTTAATGATACAAAGTCTTCTATTATTCTTTACAATTTCATTTTTATAAATTACTTCACTTGATTTTGACTGAAAACGTTGATATTTTACTTTAGCAATAAATGCACCCTCATAAAAAAAATCTTCTGTTGTAGAAAATGATCTAAATAAATTTATCATTTTTTTCTCCTTATTATTTTTATATTATTGCTTTCTGATACAATATTAAATTAATCTTTCTTATTTATACTATATCTTCAATATTTATATATTAGCACATTTAAACAATATGTAAAATATTTCAAGTTCAAAAACCTTATTATTAACTTTTTTAAAGAACCTATTTACTTTACATTATAAATTTTTTATATCAACTAAATTCATATACTTATGTAAAATAGGCAATTCATTGTTTTGCGACATAAAAAATACCCTAAAATTCAAACTAGAATAATACGGTATTTAATAATATATTAAGTTTTAAAAAAGTATACCTTACAATTAAATTTCTTAATATATACCATCCTTACCCATCAAAAATAAATTTATATATGGATAATAACGAAAATCTACCATCAAAAAGCTCGACTCTATAACTTCAACTTTCAATTTATCATCTTCGTAAACTACTTTTTCAGGATTAAATATATCTCCACTAATAAAAATAAGAATTAATATAGTAAATATTAAAAAAACATTTCTTAATGTTTTCCCTAAAAGTTTAGATGAATTATAAAAATTCTTTGTTATAGTAAGTATGAATGATATAATAAAAATTCCCATTATTACAAATGAAACTGAATCTATCCACGGACGATATTGCATATTAAATTTACGTAAAATTAGTTCCGAACTTATATATACCAAAGTATATATAAAACATATCGTAGAAATTTTTTTCATAAGATTATTATATTTCATAATAAATGTGTCCCCCTTAAAAATACATTACTTCAGTATACCATAGCTTCAATACCATATTATTAATTTTTCAAAGAACTTATTTGCCTCACAATATAAATTTTGTGCAAACAAAAATACCATACATTCTATCAAACATATGGTACTTAGTAATTTTTATTTATTCGAAATAAAATAAATCCTCAAAATTTTTTTCAAGCACTATACAAATTAACAGTGCTAACTTAGCACTTGGGCAATATTGATTAATCTCAATTGAACTAATTGTCTGTCTTGAAACATTGACAGCTTCTGCTAGTTGTTTCTGAGTCATACTTTTTTCTGCTCTTGCAACCTTTAATCTATTTTTTAAAATTAATTCATCCATTTAAATCTCCTTTTATCTACACTAATCCTATAAACGATGAAATGCAGTAAATAAATAGTACAAAAGTAATTACTCCTGTTAGTAAAAATCCTTTTTTCTTTAAATGATGATACTTGTATATAGATTCTACAAAGTAAAATATAAATAAAATACTCCAAATATCATTGGCATTCAGTTTAACATAATTTTTATATACAATAAGGCATATACAAATCAAAGCAAAAAAAATTCTTGCTACAGTATTCGCTTTATTGCTTATGAATAACTCCCTTTCATCCTCAATTGAAAAACCTTTTCTATTTCTTTCTAAAATTTTTTCCTTATCCATATAACATTTTCCTCCTTATATGTTATTTAATTACATACTATCATCTTCACATTTTAATGTCAAGTAAACTTGTCAATATGACAAGTTTACTTTTGAATTAGTATTTTAATATACTCGTAGAACTCTGAATATCACTACATAAATTTTGTATTTGTATTTTAAACTCTGCTTGTGTATTTTCTAATTTATCTAGTCTAGCAGAATGTTTATCTGCTCTTTCTTCTAAATTTTTAAATCTATGTTCTAAAAATTCTTCATTCATTTTTGCACCTCTTTCTTAAACTTCAGCATAAAAAAAGCACTCTATTTAGAGTGCTTCTTATAAATTGTGCTTATTAAATCCTTTTTTAAATATTATCAATGGAATTAACAACACTATTATATATTTCTTGATTAGTGTCATCTATTGTCCAATATGTAACTATATAGTCTTTAAGTAAGGAATCATCTCCACGAGCAGATATATTTACTATCTGGCTTCTATGAAATATAATTGAATTCAGAAAATTAGTTGCTTCCCTAGTGTTTTTAGGTACCTTTAAAAAGAAACCTTCTCCTATTCTATCTACCTGAAAGCGTGTCATATGTGTACCTGGAGATCTTGCTTCCTCTAAAATCATTTCTCTTATGACTTCATTATATTTTTTGCTTATTTTCTCTTGTCTTTGCTTCATTTGTTCTTTTTCTTTTGCCTTCTCTTTGTTACCAAAAAACATATTTCTCCCCCTAGTATAAATAATATTAAATTCTAAAATTTATCTATATTTTAAAATATATTTATGTTTTACTCAATAATTTTCAAATAAAATTTTATATAGATTCTAATATCTCTCACCTTTCTTCCTCTGTAAGCCTTGTTGTATTTTCTAAAATCTACTTTAGGATACATAATTCAATATTCTTTTATTTACTTTTATTGAATAATTTTACATCAAAAGTTATAATGTATTAAGGATTGGAGAAGACTTAACTTCCCCTCTTCTTACTTTATTTATTTTTCGTAGGAGGTTTTATTTATGAAGCTTAAATTAGTATCTTGGGCTGGTATTGTAATAACTATATTTAATTCTTGGTATATGTCACTCACCAATAGAAATTTGCTAACTATATCTAATCTTATATTATTCTTTATTTTCGTATATATGAGCTTCAAACTGAATAAACTAGATAAATAAAGTATTACATCTAATTGACTACAATTTTAAAATAGTATAGTATTTAAAAACATATGATTTTCTAAACCGTTCGTAACTTCTATATTAACTAATTCCTTTAATAATTTTGCATAAGGTACTGACTAACAAAAAATAAAAATAGGATAAAGCTTTTATAGCCTTATCCTGATTAGTTCTCATTTATAATATTTGCTTTTAATTTCTTCAAATCCTTTGATACCAATACTTTTTAAAAAAGGGCTACATTGCTGTAACCCTGCGTAAACAAGTTGGCGGGAATGTGTGAGAATCGAACTCACCCACGACGCTCCTAACGCCGCAAGCCGGTTTTGAAGACCGGTAGGCACACCAGCACCTATCCACTCCCATATATTTTATCTCTTTGACAATTCTTATATTAACATAGTATTAAATAATTTTCAATAAAAAATCATTACCATTGATAAAATCTATAGCACTTTTCTATAAATTTCGACTCTTTTCTTAAGCTAATAATATTATACTTATTATCTTAAACATTTATTACTATATATTTTAAAAAAGAAGCTAAAATGCAAATGCACTTTAGCTTCTTTTATTAAAACAATACTCTTTTATCTTCTATTCTTTTTGTTATTTTTTCTGAATCAAAGTATTCAAGTATAGGTACTGCATATTTTCTACTTGTAGATACCATATCTCTAAACTCTGATGGTGTAATTTCTCCATTTTCCTTTAAAAAGTTTACTACTTTTTCCCTAGCCTCGTCTAAATACTCTTTTAGGATAAATATATCACTTGAAACCTTAACAAATACTTCTGCTTCAAATAAAGCATCAAATACCATTTTAGCAGCTTTTTCTTCTCTACCATATGATTTAACTAGATCTAATGGTTTTGGTGGTTGGTATGCTGCTTCTTTCATTTTGTTTAGTATTTCATTTTTAATTTGTTCTTGTCTTCTATCAAATTTTATTTCAAAATCTTTTCTTGAAACAAATTTAGTTCCAACCTTTATAGTGTCTTCACTTAACACTTTTATAATATCATCATATAATCTTTGTTTAACAGCTTTTCCAACTAATCTTGTTTTAAACTCTTCCTTTGAAATACCTGCTTTTAACGGATTGTTTTTATGATATTCATCTAATATTTCTAAAGCCTCATTTTTCAATTTATCTATATATGTTATATGAATATATACATTTCCATCTGTTTGATTAAATATTTTTATTTTTCCTTTTTCAGAAAGAGTTTCTAGTATGTCTTCAAGTCCTACTATTCCTTTTCCAACAGTTTTTATTAAATCATCTAGTTTAGGATAGTTATTACTTGTTGCTTTTAAAACTTGATCTACTATTTCCTCTGGAGTTCCTTGTTCTTTAAGTTTTAACTCTTCAATTAACTTAATATCTCCAAACTTGCTTTTTTTAGGATTTGGATCAAGTATTGTTCCTCCTCCTATTGTTACCATAGGAGAATAACTTCTAATTACATACTTATCTCCTCTTCTAGCAGCCATTTTTTCTTCAAGTCTTATTTGTATAAGAGCTGTTTCCCCTGGTTCTACAGTTTCTTTATCTAGTATAACAACTCTTCCAAGTATTTCAGTTGTTCCATGATATACTCTAACTCTATCTCTAGGCTTTAGGGGACCTTTAGCATCTTTTAGATAATTAAGTCTACAGTTTAGCATCATAGTATTTTCCATTATGCCAACTTTTCCTACACAGTCTCCTCTTTTAACCTCTGTTTTTTTAATATTAGCAAGGTTAATAGCAACTCTTTGTCCTGCATAAGCTTCATTTACACTAGTTTCGTGTACTTGAATTCCTCTTATTCTACTTTCTATCCCCTCCGGATAAATAGTACATTCGTCTCCTTCTTTAACTGTACCTGATATTAATGTTCCTGTAACTACTGTTCCAAATCCACTTACAGAAAAAACTCTATCTACTGGAAGTCTAAATTCTGTATGTAGGTCTTTATCTTCTACTTCCTGTGTCATTTTATCAACTAAATCTACAAGATCGTCTATTCCTTCTTTAGTTACAGATGAAACAGGTACAATAGGAGCATCTTTAAGGAATGTTGATGATACAGCTTCTTTTATATCTTCTTTAATCATTGAAAGCCACTCATCATCTACCATATCTTTTTTAGTTAAAACAACTATTCCTTTTTTAATATCTAAAAGCTCTAAAATATTAAGGTGTTCCCTTGTTTGAGGCATTATTCCCTCGTCAGCTGCTATAACAAGTAAAACTATATCTATACCACCTATACCTGCAAGCATATTTTTTATAAATTTTTCGTGTCCTGGAACATCTATTATACCTGCTCTTTTACCACTTTTAAAATCAAAATAAGTAAATCCTAGATTTATAGATATACCTCTTTTTTTCTCTTCATTTAAAGTATCTGTTTCTCTTCCTGTTAAAGCTTTTATTAAAGTTGTTTTACCATGATCTATATGACCTGCTGTTCCTATTATAATATGTTGCATATTCTCCTCCTAAATTATATTAGATAATGTGTCTGATATAATTTTAAAATCATCTTTAAATAAAGTCCTAACGTCTATTATTATAGTATCTTTATAAAGTCTTGTAACAATAGGAATATCAGCATGTCTTAACTGTCTTTCTATATCTACAGACTTTTTATTTTTAGGACTTATTGTAACTACATAAGTATCTATAGTTTCTAAAGGCATAGCTCCTCCGCCAACCTGTGAATAATCATTTTTAACTTTAACCTCAGCTTTATCTCCTACTTTGCTTCTAATGTTTTTAGCAAGTCTTTGTGCATCTTTTTTTAAATCATCTACATTTTTAGTAAGCATATTAAGCCCTGGTATTTCTTTAACAGCGATTTCCTCATCAAGATAAAGTCTTAAAGTTGCCTCTAGTGCTGCTAAAGTCATTTTATCTATTCTAAGAGCTCTTGTTAATTGATTTTTTTTCATTTCATCAATAAATTTCTTTTTACCTACTATTATTCCTGCTTGTGGTCCACAAAGCATTTTATCTCCACTAAATGTTACAACATCCATACCTTTTTTAACACTTGCTTGAACTGTAGGTTCATATGTTAAACCATATTTAGATAGGTCTATAAATGTTCCACTTCCAATATCCTCAATTATTGGAATTCCAGTTCTTTTTCCCATTTCAACAAAGTCTTCTACATCTAACTGTTCAGTAAATCCTAGTATTTTATAATTGCTTTGATGAACTTTAAGTATACATCCTGTTTCTTCACAAATAGCATTTTCATAGTCCCATACATGGGTTCTATTTGTTGTTCCAACTTCTACAAGCTTTGCTCCACTTTGTTCCATAACAGCAGGGATTCTAAATGATCCTCCAATTTCTACAAGTTCTCCTCTTGAAACTATTGCTTCTTTTCCTTTAGATATTGTAGATAGTGCAAGCATAACTGCTGCTGCATTATTATTAACAACAATTGCAGCTTCTGCACCTGTTATTTTACATAGTAAGTCTTCAACATGGCTGTATCTAGACCCTCTTATCCCCTCTTCAAGATTAAACTCAAGATTATTAAATCCTTTTGTTATATCTATAACTGCATCTACTGCACTTTTTGCCATAACTGCTCGTCCAAGATTAGTATGAAGAACTGTTCCAGTAGCATTTATTACTTTTCTTAAATGCATAGAAGACTTTTTCTTAACAGAAGCTAATATATCTTTTATAATATCTTCTATACTATAACTTTTTATTTTGTCTGATAGTATATTTTTTCTGTATAAGTCTATAGTTTCTCTTAAAGCTTCTACTACTATATTTCTTGAAACATCTTTTATAGATTTAATCTCTTCATTTTCAAGTAAAACATCTATTTTAGGTAGAGATTTTAGAAGTTCTTTTTTATCAGCCATTTATGACCCTCCATTTATCTTATATATACATATTTTTCTTGCTTTTCTTCAACATATCCTATTATATTTGATTCAATATTATTTTCTTTAAATTCTGCTATTAGCTTAATAGCATCTTCTTCTGGTAAAGTATATAAAAGACCTCCTGATGTTTGTGGGTCAAATAATAAATCTTCTATAAATGTTTCATTTATAAATGATTTAAAGTTTTCCCCTACATGATTTCTATTATTATACATTCCAGCTGGTATCATACCCATTTTAGCATATTCTTCAGCACCTTTCATAAAAGGTACCTTTTTTCCTTCTATTGTAATAGAAACCTCTGCTCCTTTTGCCATTTCATAAACATGACCTGCAAGTCCAAATCCTGTTATATCTGTGCAAGCACTTACAGGATATTTTCTAGCTATCTGGGCAGCATATTTATTTAAAGTTGCCATATGTTTAACAGCATCGTCTATATGCTCTTTCTCAGCAATTTCACCTTTAATTGCAGTATTAATAACTCCTGTTCCTATAGGTTTTGTTATAACTAAAACTTCACCTGGTTTTGCATCTGAATTTGCAAATACCTTATCTGGGTGAACAATACCCATTACAGATAAACCATACTTTGGTTCATTATCTATTACTGTATGACCACCAACAATAATCGCTCCAGCTTCTTTTACTTTATCTGCTCCACCTTTTAATATTTCTCCAAGAACTTTTACATCTACACATGTTGGAAAACAAACTATATTAAGAGCAAGAGTTGGTTCTCCTCCCATAGCATATATATCACTTAATGAGTTTGTAGCTGCTATTTGTCCGAACATATAAGGATCATCTACTATAGGTGTAAAAAAATCTAGAGTTTGTATAATAGCTGTTTCATCATTTATTTTGTAAACAGCTGCATCATCTGAAGTATCTATTCCAACTATTAAATTTTCATCACTTACCTTTGGTAAATTACACAGAACCTGTGCAAGGACATCTGGTCCAAATTTTGCTGCTCATCCAGCAGATTGAGTCATTTGTGTTAATTTCACTTCTTTAGCCATAACCTTACCCTCCAAAAATATTATCACATATCTACATAAACATATTGTATATCAATTCACAATATATATTCAACATTATTCTACTTTAATTTTATCTTTAATGTTTTCAAGCATTTTATCTCCTATCCCACTTACATCTTTTAAATCCTCAATATTTTTAAAGTTTCCCTTATTAGTTCTATGATCTATAATCCTGTCTGATAGTGCATCACCAATTCTTGGAAGGGTCTTAAGTTCTTCTTTTGTTGCAGTATTAATATTTATTTTTTCTTCACCTTCTGAATTTTGTAAATTACTAGAATTATTATTTGGAATATTAACTCCTGAAGAAACTACTTCATCTTTACTTAATATTCTAAAGTAATCTTGATCTTTAACTAAACTAGCTAAATTAATACTTTTATCATCTGCTTCACTAGTAAATCCTCCAGATAGTTTTACCAAATCTTCTAATCTATCACCTTTTCTTAATGTATAAACACCTGGATTTTTTACATAACCGCATATATATGCCTTTATAATACTACTTTCTATATCTTCTTTTTTATTATCAATATTATTTTCATCTTCCTTTTCCTTTATATTCTCTACAAGAACCCTGTTTTTCTTTATTTCGTCATCTGGAATTGAAGATTTATTTTTAAAGTAAATAACTGAGCATACTAAAATTAAAAGCAACAAAAATATTCCTATACCAATTTTCTGCTTTTTATTAATTTTAATATTCATTAATAATCACCTCATTTTAAATCTTCTCCAAATTACCATTATTTAATCTACATTTCAAAAAATTTCTGTTATAATTAAAAAGGCTTTATTTTTACTTTGGGAGGAATTTATGAAAAAATTACTAGTTTTATATTTATTCATTAGCACTATTTTATTTTTCCCTTTAAAAGTACATGCAAAAACAGCAATTCCAGATAATTTATCATGTGACGGATATGTTTTAATGGATATGGATTCAGGAAAGATACTTGCATCAAAAAATGAAAATACAAGGTATGAACCTGCAAGTATTACAAAAGTACTTACTGCTTTAATAGTTATTGAAAAAGGAAACTTAAGTGATAAAATCACTATAACTAAAACTCCAACAGCAGAAGAAGGCAGTAGTATATATTTAAAAGAAGGGGAAGTTATGACTGTAGAACAGCTTTTATATGGACTTATGCTAAAATCAGGTAATGATGCTGCAACTGCACTAGCACAGTACATATCAGGTTCCAATGAAGAGTTTGCAAAAGAGATGAATAAAAAAGCTAAGGAACTTGGAGCTACAAATTCTAACTTTACTAATCCTCATGGATTAAATGATAATAATCACTATACAACCCCTAGAGATTATGCAATTATTTCTAAAGGTGCTATGCAAAATCCTACATTTAGAAAAATAGTTTCTACTGTAAGATATGAAATACCTGCTACACCTCAATTTCCTGAAGTAAGGTGCTTTATAAATCATAATAAGTTAATATCAACAAAAAAGTATAAATATGAAGGTGCTAATGGAATAAAAACAGGTTTTACAACTAGATCGCTACATACTTTTGTAGGTTCAGCTACAAAAGGAGATACAAATCTTTTAATTGTACTACTAAAGTCTACAAATGATTTTTACAACACTTCTAAATTACTTTTAGATTATGGATTTAATAACTATGAATCTAAATATGTTATAAATAAAGACGAGCCTATTGGTAATATGGAACTTGAAGGTAAATCTCATATAAAATTACTACCAGATAAAAGTTTTAAATACATATTTGAAAAAGATAATCCTGAAAAGCTAACTCAGCAAGTTGATTATCTTAACATCAAAAGCTTTAAAAAAGGTGATGTAGTTGCAAAGCTTAACATTATATCTAATGGAAATATTATTAATACAATTGATTTAAAAGCAGATAAAGAATATAAAACAAAGCTTGAGGAAACTTTAAGTTCTATTGGGGTAACTAACCAAAAGCAGTTTATTATTTTTGTTTCATCTGCAGTAGCTGTATTAATTTTAGCTTTAACTATACTTAATATAAAAGTAAAAAAAGTTAAACGAAAATAAAAACTTTTAAAGTAGGAAACTACTTTAAAAGTTTTTTCTTTTATAATCCTTCTATTGAAATAACACTAAATCCTAGGCTATCTATAGCATCTATTATTGATTCATCTTTTATATTATTTGTTGCAGTAATAATTACAGTTTTATTTTCAACATCTACATCAAAAGAAATTACTTCATCAATATTTCCTAGTGCTTCTTCTATGTATTTTCTACAGTTAGTACAGTTCATTCCTTCAATAAAGACCTTTTTTTTCAATCTTTTCACCCTCTTAAAAACTAACTTTAATTTAATTTTCTAAAGAAAAATATGCTCCTTTAAGGAGCACATTTATTGCTATGTATAAATTTACTCTGCTAAAGCTACTGCTTCAATTTCTATTAATGCATCTTTAGGAAGTTTTGCAACTTGAACAGCAGATCTTGCTGGCATTTTTACTGTAAAGTACTCTGCATATATACCATTTACTACTGTAAAATCATCCATATTTTTTAGAAAAACAGTTGTTTTTATTACATTATCTAAATTACTTCCACCTGCTTCTACAACAGCTTTTAGATTATCTAAAACTCTTCTTGTAGCTTCTTCTATATTAGAATTTACAAGATCTCCTGTTTCTGGATTTAAAGGAATTTGTCCTGATGTAAAAAGTAAATTTCCTACTTTTATAGCTTGTGAGTATGGTCCTATTGCCTCTGGTGCATTAGTTGTGCTTATTATTTCTTTTGACATTTTATTTCCTCCCTTGAATTAACTGTAATATAATCCTATAATACTATAATTATACTAAAATTACATTATATATTTAAGTAAATAAATAAAAAAAGAGAACTAAAAGTTCTCTTTTTTGCTTAAAATAATATTTCTTCTGCATCTGCCCAAAGTCTTTCTATTCCGTAAAACTCTCTTTCTTCTTCATAGAAAACATGAGCTATAACATTGCCATAATCTAAAAGTACCCATCTACCAAATTGATGTCCTTCTTTGTGAAGTATTTCTACTCCTGCTTCTGCCATTTTATCTTCTATTTCATTTGCAATAGCTTTTACTTGAACCTGTGAAGTTCCAGAGCAAACTATAAAGTAATCAGAAATAGGTGATAAACCTTCTACGTTTAATATTCTTATATCTTTAGCCTTTTTATCTGCTGCTGCATTGGCTATAATAAATGCCATATCCTTTGATGTATTCAAATTAGCACCTCCAAAATTTAATTTAATCTATAACATCATTTCCTAAAATTATAACTATATCTTCTAACACATCATTTGACGCTACACAAGAACCTGTTCCTAGTTTATTTGCAATTTCATTTGCAAAATTACTATCATTTTTATATTTTATTTGGGTTTCATGTATTTCGCCATTATAATTCCCAATTGACGTTACTTTATACCCTAAGTTTTTAAGTTTTTCTTGGTATCTAGCTGCAAGTCCTGATTGAGATGTTGAATTTAATATTTTTATAGTTTTATTTTCTTTATTAGATTTCATACCTTCTCCAAATATACTTGACTGCTGTGAAGATCCTAATAATATGCCTCCATCTTTAGCATCTTTACCTAAAACTATTTTAACCTCTCTAGATCCTCCATCAGATTCCTTTTTATACTTAACATTTGTTAAGTAATTTTTAAGAGAGTTTATATTAAAGTCCTCTCCATAATAGATTACCTCTGTTTTATCTTTTGATGTATTATAAGTACCTATATGTGTAACATTAAATCCAAGCTTTTTAAGTTTTTCTTCATAACTAGCTGCTAATCCATCTATACCTGCACCGTTATAAATACTTACCTTTAAATCTTTAGCATCTAAAGGCTTATCACTTGTTACGCCTCTAAAGTGATTTAAATAAGCTTCTGCTTTTTCCTCGTCATATAAATAGTACCACGTTTTCACTTCTTTGTCATAGAAAGCTTCTCCTGCTAAAACTTCTTTTTCTATTGAAGAAGGATCTACATTTACAGCTTCCTTACCATATGAAAGAATATATTGCATGTCCATGTTAGTTTCTGCATAATCAGTTACCGTATTAAGTAGTGATGGAAGTTTTGCTAATCCTTCTGGTGACTTTAGTTTATTAAGAAATGCTACCATAAACTCTTGTTGAGTTTCTGCTCTACCTACATCTCCTAATGCATAGCCTGTTCCATCATTATTTTTTCTCCATCTTACAAACTGTTCTGCTTTTTCTCCATCTAAATGAACATTTTCACCTTTTTTAAAGTTTATTCTTATATCACTAGCTTTATAATTCATATTTTGAGGCACTACAACATCTACCCCACCTATAGCATCTACACATGCTCTAAATCCTTTGTAATTTATAGAGCCATAGTAGTTTATATCAACATCTAAAAGATCCTCTACAGTTTTAATTGTAAGGTCTGCTCCTCCAATTGCATGTGCTGCATTAATTTTTTGTGTTTTTCCTTTGATCTTTACCTTTGTATCTCTAGGTATAGACAGCATATATACCTTATCTGTTTCTGGAATAAATCTAATAAGCATCATTGTATCTGATCTTTGATGTTCATCTTTACCATTATAATCTCCTGCATCAACACCTAAAAGTAAAAAGTTAATTGGTTTTCCTTTTGCTACCTTTTTAGCTTGAGTTGTAGACTTTTCAGTTAGCTTACTACCTAAATTATTTACATAATAAGCCAAAGCCCCTCCTGATGCTACAAATAGGATTAATAATGTTATTAAAAATATTTTTAATGGACTACGCTTTTTTTTCTTGGACTTTCTAATTTGTTGCCTTGTTCGATTATTCACATTTATTACCTCCGGCTAAAATCAAACTATTTCTAAGTTCAACTGTAAGAGGATGTATAATCTGCCCCTTTGCCATTACATATGACATTGTTGTATTACACCCCATAATAAGCGCTTTATCAAGATTTTTAAAAGCTTCTTTTCTTATCTCTTCAACACCTTTAAAATCTCTTCCATCTTCAATTAGATCAGCCATATATATTATTTTTTCTAAAAGTGTCATTCCTTTTCTTCCTGTAGTATGATATCTTATAGAATTTAGTATGTCTTCATCTGATATATTAAATTTTTCTTTTATTCTTAAAGCTGCTACAGGTCCGTGTAAAAGATATGGAACACTTTTTTGTATCTCATCTATATTTTGATCATATTTTCTCATATAACCAAGCATTTTATCATGTGAAAAAAACTTAGCACAATCATGGGCTATAGCAGCTATTTTTACTTTTTGCTCATCTACTCCATAAATTTTTGCAAGCTTTACAGCCATTTTTTCCACTCTTAAACAATGATTAAACTTTTTTTCATTTAAAGAGTCTCTTGCAAAATTTTTTATATCTTCATAAAGCATTATGTAATATCACCTCTTATATAGATTATTATTAATTATATATTTATAAACAGGCTCTGTTGTCATATAAACAGGGTTTTTATTTTCCCTTATTATTTCACGAATTTTAGAAGAAGATATTCCTATGTTAGGTATGTTTATAATAAAAACCTCTCCTCCATACTCTTTAACAAAACTGTTTTTATATTCATAAATCTCTTTATTACTAGAATCTCTATTAACTACAATAAATTTAGCCATTTTAACTACATCATGTGGTCTATACCAATTTTTCATGTCTAAAAGTGTATCATAACCAACTATAAAATTAATTTCTACATTTTTATACTTACTATGCATTTCACATAATGTATCATATGTATATGTTATTCCTTTTCTTTTTATCTCCATATCACAAACACTAAATTTTTCATTATGCTTTATAGCTTCTTTTATCATATTTATTCTATGTAATCCATTTTCTATAATATTAGAGTTTTTGTGTGGTGGGTTACCTGTTGGTAGAAATACTATATGGTCAAGACTCAACTCCTCTAAAACACATTGAGCTACAATAAGATGTCCTACATGAATAGGGTTAAATGTTCCCCCTAATACGCCTAATTTAAACATAATAATCCGCCTTTTCTAGCAAAGCTATATTTTCATAACTATATCATTATATCAAACTTTTTCAAATTCTAATAGTTGTATGGTTAAAAATTTAATATTTAAACAAAAAAAGATACCTTTTAGGCATCTTTTCTCATTTTTGCTTTTGGAAGTTCTATTTTTGATTTTTCTTTTGATTTTCTATATATAACAAACTTGTTTCCTATAACTTGTACTGGATCAGCATCTATAGCTTCACATACTGCGCTACAAGCTTCTTTTGCATCTATAAATGAGTTTTTAAGAACTGATATTTTAATAAGCTCTCTTGCTTCTAGTGCATCAGATATTTGTTTAACATTATCTTCGTGAATACCTTCTTTTCCTATTTGGAAAATAGGGTCTAATGTATTTGCAAGAGATCTTAAGTAACTTCTTTGTTTACTATTTAGCATTTTTCCACCTCTTAATTAATCTAAGAATTCAAACTCAAAGTCATTCATTCTAACTAAATCGTTATCTTCTATTCCCATTTCTTTAAGTTTTGCAATAACTCCTCTTCTCTCAAGAGTTCTATGGAAATATTTTATTGACTCACTATCATATATATTTACTTGAAGAAGTAATCTATCAATTAATGAACCTGACACAACATATACGCCTTCTTCATCTATTTCTACATCAAATGTAAACTTCTTCTCTTCTGGTATAAATAATTCATCCTCTGAATATTCTTCCTCTACTTCTATTGTTTCTAAAATACTTCCTACATAAAGCATAAGTTCTCTAAGCCCTGTATTAGTAGCTGCTGATATTTTAAATATTTTCATATCTCTTTCTTCAACATATGCTTTTAGTTTTTCATAAGCTTCATCATTTTCAGCAATATCTGTTTTATTTGCAACAACAATTTGAGGCTTTCTTGAAAGCTTTTCATTGTATAGTTTAAGCTCATCATTTATTTTTTCAAAATCCTCAATAGGATCTCTTCCTTCAACTCCTGAAACATCTACAACATGTAAAAGAAGTCTTGTTCTTTCAACATGTCTTAAAAAGTCTATTCCAAGACCAACTCCTTCATGAGCCCCTTCTATAAGTCCTGGTATATCAGCTAAAACAAAACTATTTATTCCTTTTATATCTACTACACCAAGATTAGGTGTTAATGTTGTAAAGTGATAGTTTGCTATTTTAGGAGTAGCTGCTGTTACCATTGATAGCATTGTAGATTTACCAACATTCGGGAATCCTACTAATCCTACGTCTGCTAGTAACTTAAGTTCTAAAACAACATTTCTTTCTTCTCCTGGAAGTCCTGGCTGTGCAAAGTTAGGTGCTTGTCTTGTAGAAGTTGCAAATTTTGCATTACCTTTACCACCTTTACCTCCTTGTGCAGCTACAGCTTCTTCTCCTGCTTCTTTAAGGTCTGCTATTACCTTACCTGTTTCTTCATCTTTTATAACTGTTCCAGGTGGAACTTTTATAATAAGGTCTTTTCCAGCTCTTCCATACATTTTTTGAGATGCACCGTTTTCTCCTGCCTCAGCAATATGTTTTCTTTTATATTTAAAGTCTAAAAGGGTTCTTAATCCTTCATCTACTTTAAATATTACACTTCCACCGTTTCCACCATCGCCGCCGTCTGGTCCACCTAATTGAATATATTTTTCTCTTCTAAATGATGCAGACCCATGGCCTCCGTCACCTGCTTTTATATATATTTTGGCTATATCTACGAACATAGCATCACCTCTTTTATTATTTTACTTATAATATATCTTTAACAATAAAGCAATTTTTATAACAAGAGAACTATAAAATACAAAAAGCACCCTACAGGGTGCCTCTTATTATTGCGCTACTTTTGGATATATACTTACCTTTTTCTTGTCTCTTCCAAGTCTTTCGAATCTAACAACACCGTCGATAGTAGCAAATAAAGTATCATCTTTGCCCTTACCAACGTTTGTACCTGGATGAATCTTAGTACCTCTTTGTCTTACAAGAATGTTTCCTGCTAAAACAAATTGTCCGTCTGCTCTTTTCGCGCCAAGACGTTTTGATTCACTATCTCTACCGTTTTTGGAGCTACCAACACCTTTTTTATGTGCCATACATGTCACCTCCTAATAGCAAAAATCTTTTATATAAATTAATTAAGCTTCGATTTTTTCGATCTTAATTTGAGTGTATGGTTGTCTGTGTCCTTGTTTCTTTCTGTAGTCCTTTTTTCTCTTGAACTTGAAAACAACAACTTTTTTAGCTTTTCCGTGTTTAACAACGCTAGCTACAACCTTAGCACCTTCAACTTTTGGTGATCCAACAACTAGTTTACCGTCTTTAGAAACAGCAAGTACATCTGTTAACTCAACATTTGACTCAACATCTGCAGCTAGTTTTTCTACAAAAAGAAGATCTCCTTCTTGAACTTTGTATTGTTTTCCACCTGTTTGAATAATTGCGTACATCTGACATACACCTCCTCTTGTCAGTCTCGCCTATAGTCAGGCGATTATCGAATAATACTTAAAAGCCTGCTTCGTGCGGTTTACGAACCCTATTGTAACATAATATACACATTAATGTCAATAAAATATATGTTATATACATTAAGGAATTATTACAATTTAGTCTATTTTATTTATTTTAATAGAAAGCGATTTTTCCTCATCAATTATACTTTCTATTTTACCAATAACATTTTTATTCCCTATACTTATTCTTGCAAAACTGCTTTCCTTGTCTTCTAATATATAGTAATCTTTAAAATCTCTTAATTTTTCTATAGTTAAATTTATGTTATAAACTTTTTTCATTTCTTCTATAAAATTAATTTTTTCTATAAAGTCATATAACTCATATGAAACATTTATATTTAAAGAGTTTTTTCCTTTTTTATTTAAAAGTATTACTAAATCATTTTCAAGGTTTTTTAATGTGTAAGCAAGGGATTTATTATGCCCATTAGGATATATAGTATCTTTTAATGACTTTTGCTTTTTAGCTCTTGAGATTTCAAGTATCCCAAGCTCTGTAAAATCATGTACTCTAGCCTTTATACCATAATTCACAAAACTTTCTTCTATTTTATCTTTAACTACTTTTTTTGATGATTCTTCTTTCATATTTATAAAATCAATAAGTATTATACCACTTAAATTTTTAAGTAGTATTACTTTACTTATTTCATCTATAGCATTTATATTTAATTTTTCAAAATCATCACCAGACTTACTATTTAAAGAAGATGAGTTTACATCTATTATATTTAATGCTTCTGTTTCATCTACTATAATATTTCCTCCAAAGCTAGTTAAAAACTTTCTACCTAATGCCTCTTCTATAGAGCTTTTTAAAAAGTTAAGCTTTTCTATACCCTCTAAAGGTGTAGATACATTTATATTAAGTTTGTTTTCATTTACATAGCTTATTATATCTTGTTTTACTTTTTCCCTATTAACATATATTTTTTCAATAAAGTGATTTATAAACTCTCTTTTTATATAATTCATAAATCCAGAGGAGGTATAAAGTACCCCCTCACCTTTTATATATCGCCATTTATTAGATATATTATTCCAAATATCTTTTACACTTTGATATTCTTCTAATATTTCTTCCTTTGATATATTTTCACATTCAGTTCTAAATATAATACCTATATTATTTTCTATTATAGATTTACCTAAATTAAAAAGTTCTTTTCTTTTAGATTTATTAGTTATTTTTTTAGATATATTTATATCACTGCTATTTGCTAAAAGTACTATATTTTTACATGGTATAGATATATTCATAGATAATCTAGGACCTTTATTTTTTGAAGGCTGTCTTGTAACCTGTACAAGAATTTCATCACCTTTTTTTATTTCATATAAGCAATCTTCAAAATGAAGTATTCCACACTTTTTTTCTCCTATATTAACAAAAGCACACTTTAAAGATTTTTCTATATTTTCAACTCTGCCTTTATAAATATTTCCTGCAATACTTACATCACTACTGTCTTCTACATATATGTTTATTACTTTTTCGTTTTTAAGTAGGACACATCTGTTTTGAGATATTCCTATATCTAATATTAAGTCCAAAATATCACATCCTACTTATAAAAACTTAAAAGATCTACCCATTTTCCTTTTACATCTGAATAAAGATTTATTCTTTTTGCATGTGGATATCCAAATATATTTCCCTCTGAAAAATCCTTAATAATACTTGATAATATATCAATACCAAGACTTCCATTACTTCCCGCTCTAACAAAAGCCTCTATTTCTACTTCTTCACTATTAAAACTTCCTACTTTTAAATCAATAATTAAAGGTCTTACATTAACTTCTTTTATACCTTTTTTTGTTTTCTTATCCTTTAGTATTTCTTCACTTGAAAGTATTTTGTTTAAATAATCTTTAATAGTATCTATACTATCTATATTGTGGCTCATTCTTAGAACATACTTAGCTCCATGAACACTAGCCATAGCTGCTACTTTCTTTTCCTTTACATAAACAACATTTAATACTTTCATTCCTAGAGGAAGAGTTTCATTTAACTTTTCTTTTATTTCATTTTCATCTACATATGAATCAAATTCAAGATCTATATATTCTCCAATACTTTCTACTCCAAGGGATAGCGGAGCTGCTACAGATATTGAAGGATGTGGGTTAAATCCTTTTGAATATGATATTGGAAGATTTGATCTTTTTAATGCTCTATAAAAAGTTCTCATTGTATCTAAGTGAGATATAAATTTTATTTCATCTGTTTTAGTTATCTTTACTAAAAGTCGCTCCATTGAAACATTTTCCTCCTTCTAAGAATTTAGTTATTCCGCAACCTGTACATCCTTTTCTACAATCATTAGTAAGGCTTGCTTCTTTAGCTTTTTTAAGCTCATTTTTTAAGTAATTTTTAGTAACTCCTATATCTATAAAGTCCCAAGGAAGTACTTCATCAAGGTCTCTTCTTCTATTTGCATAAAAATGTGGATCTACATTACACTCTTCAAATGCCTTCATCCACTTATCATAGTCAAAGCACTCTCCCCATCCATCAAATTTACATCCAAGCTCATGTGCTTTTATTATAACTTCTGATACTCTTCTATCTCCTCTTGATACAGCTCCTTCTAAAAAGCTTACAGGAGAATCATGCCAATTGTATGATATTTGTCTATTTTTAATTTTATCTTTTAAATGCATTTGCTTTTTAATCATTTCTTCTCTACTATCTTGTGGTTCCCATTGAAATGGAGTAAAAGGTTTCGGAACTAATGATGATGTACTAACTGTAACACTAAGTCTTTTTTGTCTTTTTTCCTTTGGAACACCATAGTAAGCTTCTACTACTTTATTAGCAAGATGTGCAATTCCTTCAACATCTTCCATTGTTTCAAAAGGAAGTCCTATCATAAAGTAAAGCTTTATTGTGCTCCATCCAAGTTCAAATGCACTTGTAACAGAGTCTATTAAGTCCTGTTCTGTAACCCCTTTATTTATAATATCTCTCATTCTTTGTGTTCCAGCTTCAGGTGCAAATGTTAATCCTGTTTTTCTAACCTTTTGAATTTCATTAATAAGGTCTACTGAGAAAGAGTCTATTCTTAAAGAAGGAAGTGATATTCCTACCTTTTCATCTTTATATTTTTCAGCAAGTTTAATAACTAGGTTTTTAACATCTGAATAATCGCATATACTAAGAGAAGTTAGAGAAACTTCATCATATCCTGTTGATTTAACTAATTTTTCTGTAATGTCTATTAAAGTATCTATTTTTCTTTCTCTAACAGGTCTATATATCATCCCTGCTTGACAGAATCTACACCCTCTAGTACATCCTCTAAATGTTTCTACCATAACTCTATCATGTACTATTTCAGTTAAAGGAACTATCATTTTATCAGGATATATTGTTTCATCAAGATTTTTCATTATTCTTTTCTTTATAACTTTAGGATAAGAATCTTTTTTAGGAATCATTTCCTTTATAGTTCCGTTTTCTTTATATTCAATGTCATAAAATGAAGGAACATATACACCTTGAATTTTTGAAATTTCTTCAAGATATTCTAACTTAGACTTTCCTTCTTCTTTAAATTTAATATAAACCTCAATTATTTCATGCATAATTTCCTCACCTTCTCCAAGTAAGAAAAAGTCTGCAACTAAAGCTAAAGGCTCTGGATTATATGCACAAGGTCCTCCACATGCTATTAAAGGATATTCTTCTCCTCTTTCAGCAGCTCTTATAGGGATTCCTGCTAAATCAAGCATATTAAGTATATTTGTATAACTCATTTCATATTGAAGAGTAAAGCCTAAAAAATCAAAGCTTTTAAGTGGATCTTTACTTTCAAGTGCGTATAGTGGTATGTTTTCTCTTCTCATAACCTCTTCCATGTCTACCCATGGAGCAAATACTCTTTCACAATAACTATCTTCTCTTTGATTTATAACATGATAAAGTATTTTAAGACCTAAGTGAGACATACCTACTTCATATACATCTGGAAAACACATACAAAATCTTGCTTTTATGTTTTCAAGATTTTTTCTAACCATATTTACTTCGCCACCTGTATATCTTGAAGGCTTTTCAACACTTAAAAGTAATTCATCTTTTATGTTTATCATTTATCTTCCTCCTACTTCTCTTTAACACATTGTTTTAAAGTAATATTTCCTTTAGTTAAGTAAATATTTATAATTTCTTTATCTTCAAACACAATATTACGATTTTTACATATTATATTATAACCTATATTAAAGCTAAAGTTTTTAATAATATCAAAAATCTTAGTATTTTCCTCAAAATACTTTTTCTTTGTAAATATATTTTTATAGTTTTTTCTAAATCTTTTATAAAGAATTTTATTTATAACATGTATTTTTCTTAGTTTAAAATTAATAATACCCTCTACTATTATTCCAAAAGATATAAGTATAAAAACAACTTTTGAAGCAATAGTTGCTGTATAAAACGCAAACATAAACATTATACAACCAAATATTATTCCATTCAAATTAATAACAATAATTGATGCATTAAAGCTAAAATACATAGATATTATTTCTTTAGCTATTCTACCTCCGTCTAAAAATCCTATAGGAATTAAATTAAAAATCAAAAGCATAAAATTTATTTCATATAAAACTTTAAGTTCACTAATAGGAAATATAAAATGTCCTAAATAAAAAATAGCAAAAAAAATAAGGTTAATTAATGGCCCAAAAATTGAGATTATAATATTATCTCTAGGCTTTATAAAAACCTCTTTAAAACATAAGCTAAATCCATATGGAAGAAGACTTATTTTTTTTACTTTGTATCCTAATAAAATTCCACATGCTAAGTGTGATAGTTCATGTATTGCAATAAAAATAAAAAATAAATAGTTGTTAAAAACGATTACAACTAAAAATATTATATAAATTAATTTTACAATGCCTTCTAGTTTTTCTTTAAAGTCCATTTATTCTCCTTAAAAATTAATTATTCTCTACTTTTTTAACAAAAGTTTCTACTGCACTTTTCACCTCTGGAGAATACTCTTTAAAAACACTATGAACTTTTTGTGTATAGTCAGCATAAAAATTATCTTTTATTGCTTTACTAATACCAACTCCAACATTAGTTTTTGTATACTTAAAAAGAATAAGTAGAAGAATTAAAATAAGTACACCTGTTAACTGCTTTAAAAACCTACCTAGATACTTACCTTCTTTTTTCTTTACAGGTCTAAATCCACCTAAAGAATTATAGTTCAATTCTCTCCCCCTAAAAACTTAATATATTAATATATATAAAAAAGTCTAGTATATTATACTAGACTTTTCATTATAGCTTCAGCTGTACCTTCATTTGTTGCTAGACATACGTTATGAACATCACATATTCTAAGCAGCGCTGTTATATCAGGTTCATGAGGCTGTGCAGTTAAAGGATCCCTAAAAAATATTACAACATCCATTTCATCTGAAGCAACCTTTGCTCCTATTTGCTGGTCTCCTCCTATTGGCCCTGATAAAAATCTTTTTACATCAAGTCCTACTTCCTCTTCTATTCTCTTACCAGTAGTTCCTGTTGCAAATAAACTATGACATTTAAGTTTTTCAGAATGTCTTTTTGCAAATTCAACTATTGCATCTTTTCTTCTGTCATGAGCTATTAACGCTATATTCAATTTAATCACTCCTAAAAGTTTATCTTTTGTTTTCTAACTCCTACATTTAATACAAGAGATAGAGCTAATATATTTGTTAATAATGAACTTCCACCATAACTTATAAAAGGAAGTGGTATTCCTGTTATTGGCATAAGTCCAATATCCATTCCTATATTTTGTAAAATTTGAAATGTTAACATAGATAAAATTCCTACAATTAAGTAAGTACCAAATTTATCTTTTGAAGCTCTAGCAATTTTTATACCTCTCCAAATAATATTAAGATAAAGTGCTAAAAGTGCTATAGCCCCTAAAAATCCCCATTCCTCTGCAAACACACTAAAAATAAAATCTGTATGAAGCTCTGGTATAAAGTTTCCTTCTGTCATTGTACCATTATAAAGTCCTGACCCAAAGAATCCTCCTGCTCCTATTGCAGTTTTTGCCATGTAAGCATTATATCCTTGACCTCTTATATCAAGTTCTGGATTTAAAAATACTAGTATTCTAAACTTTTGATAAGGTTTTAAAATATCTAAAAACCATACTGCAAGTACAGCAGTTACTCCAGCTCCAAATCCACCTAATATAATTTTTTTATCAAGTCCTGCATAAAAAAGCATACCAAATATAGTAGCTGCAAAAATAAGGTTTGTTCCTGTATCTGGCTGTAATTGAATCAGTGCCATAGGAGGTATTACTACAGCAGCTATTTTACCAAGATTTTTAAGAGTATTAATATCTTCCATTTCCTCTAAAACCTTAGCAACTGTTATTATCATTATTAATTTAAAAAACTCTGCTGGTTGTATACCAAAAGGCCCTATTCCAAGCCAAGCTTTAGCTCCATTTCTTTCACTACCAAATATAAGTACTGCAATTAATCCAACTATACCAACTGCATAAAATATTTTATAATATCCCCCTATTATATTGTAGTCAAGCTTAACTAAGAAAACTCCTATAACAATTGCAACAGCTCCATATGCAGCTTGCATTAAAAGATTTCTCATATTTCCATCTTCGCTAAATGCGTGTGTAGCACTACTTATAGTAACAAGACCTATAATTATAAGCGCTATAACACTAAATAAAATACCGTAATCTATATGCTTTAAAATTTTGTTTTTGTTTAACATATTCTAGCACCTCTAAGTTTTCATAAATCTTTAATATTAATGATTATATCACAATGCTAGATTTTTTACATTAAAAAAGATAGGAACAACTTGCCCTATCTTCCCATATCTTTCATTTTTTTAATTGGTATATTAGCAACAAGTGCTGGTGAATCTGATGAATCTTCATTTGTTCTAGTTAGTTTTATTTCTAGCCCTTTTTCGTCTATTTCAGCATAGTCAGATATTACCTTTATAATATCTCCCTTAACCATGTCTAAAAACTGTGGAGAAACATTTGCTCTATCATGAATTAATATAAGTTTTAATCTTTCCTTAGCAACATCTTTTGATGGTTTATCTCTCCCAAAAATCTTAAATAAATCCATTATTATCCCTCCCTATTTTCGTCCAAAAAGCCTTTTTACAGCTGAGAAAAATCCAGCATTTTCTTCTGCTAAATTTAGTAAAGGAACTTCTTCACCAGTTAGTCTTTTAGCTATATTTCTATAAGCTTGGCCTGCTTTAGATGTATTATCCATTACAGCTGGCTCACCTCTATTTGTTGACATTACTATTTTTTCATCATCTGGAACTATACCTAAAAGTTTTATAGCTAATATATCTGTCATATCATCTATATTAAGCATTTCACCTTTAACAGTCATATCATATTTTATTCTATTTACTATAAGCTCATGTTTTTCAAGACCTTTAGCTTCAAGCTTTCCTATTATTCTATCAGCGTCTCTTACAGCAGATACTTCTGGTGTACTTACTATAACCGCTTTATCAGCGCCTGCTACAGCATTTTCAAATCCATGCTCTATTCCTGCTGGGCAATCAATTATTACAAAATCATACTCTTCCTTAAGTCCGTTTACAAGTTTTTGCATTTGTTCAGGATTAACTGCTGTTTTATCCTTTGTTTGAGCAGTAGGAAGTAAGAATAAGTTATCAAATCTTTTATCTTTTATAAGAGCTTGTTTTAATCTACATGTTCCTTCTACTACGTCTACGAGATTATAAACAATTCTATTTTCAAGTCCTAAAAGTAAATCTAAATTTCTAAGTCCTATATCAGCATCAATAACTACAACCTTTTTACCCATCATAGCTAATGCTGTTCCTATATTGGCTGTAGTTGTAGTTTTTCCTACTCCACCTTTACCTGAAGTTATAACTATTGCAACTCCCATTTATTATCCCTCCAAATCAATTATGTTTATTAAAAGTATTTATTCGGCAAATATGGTTCTATTATGATTGTTTCGTCTTTGATTTTTGCAACTTCTGGAATGTTAGTTTTTAAATATTTTTCATCATCTGGTGCCCTAGTAATAAGACTTGCAATTCTAAGTTGAGTAGGTTTTAAAGAATATGCTGCAACAATAGCCTTTTTATTACCTGTAGCTCCTGCATGAGCTATACCTCTTAAAACACCAAGTACAACTATATTACCTGAAGCGATAACCTCTGCTCCTGAATTTACATCTCCTATTACTATAACATTTCCATTGTAATTTACTTTTTGCCCAGATCTAATAGTGTTTTTATAAAACTTTGTTTTTCCCTCTGATATACCTTGAAAAATCTTTTCCTTTGTTTCGTCCTTTGTATATTCTTTTTTTATATTAGCATTTATGTTATAGTCCTTTCTTAAACTTTCTGTTATTGATTTTAAATCATCATAGGATAAATTTGCTTCACCATTAGCAATTAAAATATTAGATCCTTTAAAAAAGTTTTTTCCCTTATCCATTTTCTCTATTATATCTTTTTTTACAGCTTGAAAATCATTAGAGTTAATGTATATAATTATTCCATTTTTACTCCCTTTAATAGTTACATTATTCATGTAGCTAACCTCCAGATGCCTTATATTATTTTTATTCTTCAAAAAGCTATGCTTTCCTTCTTTATTTTAAGTATTCACCATTTATTTTATCATACATATTATGATAAAAACATACATGTATAATCTTTGTATTTGTATTATTTTCACACATTATATTATTAATGGATTTCCCCCTACATTTAAACAATAAAAAAGACAGGAAACCCTGCCTTTTTTATACAAAATATTTTTATTCTTCTGAAGAAGTTTTACCTTTATTTAATCCAAAGTATTGTTCATATATATCTTTAGCAACTGGAGCTGCTGCTCCACCACCTGCTACATCATACATAACTACTAAAACAGATATTTCTGGATTATCAAATGGTGCAAATCCTAAAAATGATCCATAATTTCCTCTTCCTTTATTTTCAAGCCACTTTGATATAGTTGTACTACCAGTTTTTCCACCTGTTTTAATTGGGAAGTTTCTAAATGTAGTAGCTGCAGTACCACCATCATGAGTAACCTCACTCATTCCTTGTAATACAAGATCTTTAGTTTTCTTAGAAAAACTAATTTCACTTAAAAGTTCTGGCTTAATTTCTCTTTTTAATGATCCATCTGGATTTAATACTTCCTTTACTAAATGAGTTGCGTATTTTTTACCATCATTTAATATTGTATTTAATGCACTTATCATTTGCATTGGAGTTAAAATAGTAGCTCCTTGCCCTATAGATATATTTAAAAGCTCACCAATTCTACTAGCTGCACTTGAAAACTGCTTAACTTTTACTTCTATATACTTTTGAGCCTTTTTATTAACTATACCTACTGTTTCAAGTTTTGACTTATCATATTTTCCTGACTTTAACATTTCCTCGATTAATCTATATTCCTCAGTTCCTTCTTGAATAGTAGAATAGCTACCGTATTCAGTTTCTTTTAACTTTTCAATAATATCGTTTCTATATATTTTTATGTTGTTTCTTTTATAACTTTCAACACTTCCAACCTCACCAAGAGATTCTTCTATTTCTATTCCTGTACTTGGTATCTCTCCTGTTTCAGGGTCTGGCGCTAAGCCAAATTTAGCTGACCATTCAGCAACTTTACTAAACCCAAGATTATAGCCTGTTTCATAAAAATATGGATTACAAGATCCTTTTAATGCAGTTATAACATTTACAGGACCATGACCTGATCTTTTAGAACATCTAAATCTATCACCTGAAGTATCTATTCCTTCCTTATGATATTTTCCAGTACAAACTACCACAGTACTTTCATTAATAGCTCCTTCTTCAAGTCCTGCAATAGCCATAATTGGTTTAAATATAGACCCTGGAGGTACTTTTCCCTTTGTTGCATAGTTAAACATAGGTTTAGCTACTGTATCAGCTGTATCGTTTTCACTTCCTTGAGGAGCAAAATACTGTTTATATATATCATTTGATATAGCACCTGTTTCTGCAAACACATTAGGATCATATGTAGGAACACTAGCTAGTGCTAAAATCTCCCCTGTTTTTATATCTGTAACAATTGCAGCTCCTCTTGTTGCTGCGTATTTACTTGTTCTACTTTTATTAAGATTTTTAACTAAAGATTCTTCAGCTACCTTTTGAAGGTCCATATCTATAGTTGTTTTTACCGTATCACCTGGTATAGGATCAAGCTTTGCTGTTTCCTTTGTTATTTGTCCCATATTATCAACATTTACGTATCTAATACCAGGCTCCCCTCTTAGGTTTATACCAAGCTCTTTATTATTTTCAAGTGATTTTTCAAGACCTGACTTACCTATAAGCTCTCTACTTACATCATAACCAAGATTAGTGTACTGCTGATAATCTTCTTCACTTATTTTACCTAAATATCCAATAAAAGCGGAACCTATAGAACCATTTGGATAATCTCTTATAGGAGATATTTCATATCCAACTCCAGGTAATTCTGAGCTTTTTGAAATAATAGCAAAAGCTGTTTCTTGAGTAACGTTTTTTGCAATATACACAGGTTTATACTGTGAATATGCAACATCACTAATTGCAGCTCTAAGTGCAATAGTTTGAAGAGTCTCATTTTTTGTAAGATTATAAATATTTTTCCCAGTACTTTCATCTATTAAATAATATTTTTTCTGAAGCTCAGTTACAACCTGATCTATATTAAAAGTAGTTTTTAATTTTTCTTCTTTTTCATCTATACCATGGGCTTTTTTAAAGTTTTTCTCAAGTTTTGCTCTTAAAGAATCACTTGTTGCAGTAAAATTATATACATATTTGTCACCTTCTATGCCTATAGGTAAAGATGATGTATTAATTTTATCTTGCATTCCATTTGTAGTAATTATTTTTATTGTTTTTATTAAAGCTGTATTTATCCTTTTATTGTAATCTTCTTTTTTCTCTGAACTTTTTTTGCTGTAATTTGAGAATATTATATTGTATCCCTGTTTACTAGTAGCTATTTTTTTACCGTTTCTATCAATTATCTCTCCCCTAGGGGCAGGGTCTATAATTTCCTTTTCTCCTTTTTCTTCAGCAAGATTTTGATAGTAATCTCCATTTATAAGTTGAATATAAAAAAGCCTTGCTATAAGAACAACAAAAATAAAAATAATCGTAATTGTAAAAGACGTTGCTCTAGTTAATTTTTTCATCATTATTCACCTTTAATTAAATTTTTTATTTCCCCCTATAAATTTCAGTTTACTTATTTTATCATAAATTACTATAAAATATACAAATACAATCTTACATTTATATTGCTTTCATATGCCATATTAATAATACTTTTTAATCTAAATTTAAGCAATGAAAAAGACAGGAAAACCTGCCTTTTTCATACAAAATATCTTTATTCATTTGTAGAAGTTTTATCTTCTTTATTTTCATTTAATTTAAAGTATTGTTCATATATATCTCTTGCAACAGGAGCCGCTGCTCCACCACCTTCTACGTCATACATAACTACTACAACAGATACCTCTGGATTTTCAAGTGGTGCAAATCCTAGGAACCAACCATAGTTACCTCTTCCTTTATTTTGAAGCCACTCTGATATAGTTGCACTACCTGTTTTTCCACCTGTTTTAATTGGGAATCCTCTAAATGCAGAAGCTGCCGTACCTCCCTCTTGAGTAACCTCACCCATTCCTTTCATAACTACTTTTTTAGTTTCCTCTGAAAAACTAATTTCGCTTAAAAGTTCTGGTTTGATTTCTCTTTTTAATGATCCATCTGGATTTAATACTTCTTTTACTAAATGAGTTGCATATTTTTTACCATCATTTAATATTGTATTTAATCCACTTATCATTTGAATAGGAGTTAAAATAGTAGCTCCTTGCCCTATAGATATATTTAAAAGCTCACCAACTCTACTAGCTGCACTTGAGAATTGTTTTACCTTTGTTTCTATGTATTTTTGAGCTTTTTTATTAACTATACCTACTGATTCAAGTTTTGATTTATCAAATTTTCCTGAGTTTAACATACTTTCAATTAATCTATACTCTTCAGTTCCCTCTTGAATAGTAGAATAGTTCCCATATTCAACTTCTTTTAATTTTTCAATTATATCGTCTCTATATGTTTTTATATTGCTTTTTTTGTAGTTGTCAACACTTCCAACCTCTCCAGGAGATTCTTCTATTTCTATTCCTGTACTTGGTATCTCTCCTGTTTCAGGGTCTGGAGCTAAACCAAATTTTGCTGACCACTCAGCAATTTTACTAAATCCTAAGTCATATCCTACATCAAATAAATAAGGGTTACATGAGTTTTGAAGTGCTCCAGCTGCATCTAATGCACCATGTCCTGAGTGTTTCCAGCACTTAAATTTATCTCCTGTATTAATACCTTGTTTATAGTACTTTCCAGTACAAACCTTAATAGTATTTGGAGTAATTACTCCTTCTTCAAGTCCTGCTACAATTACAAAAGGTTTAAAAATAGACCCTGGAGGTACTTTTCCTTTTGTTGCATAGTTAAACATAGGTTTAGCTACTGTATCAGCTGTATCGTTTTCACTTCCTGGAGGAGCAAAATACTGTTTATATATATCATTTGATATAGCACCTGTTTCTGCAAACACATTAGGGTCATATGTAGGAACACTAGCTAGTGCTAAAATCTCACCTGTTTTTATATCTGTAACAATCGCAGCTCCTCTTGTTGCTGCATATTTTCCTCTTCTACTTTTATTAAGATTTTTAACTAAAGATTCTTCAACTACTTTTTGAAGATCCATATCTATAGTTGTTTTTACTTTATCCCCTGGTATAGGATCAAGCTTTGCTGTTTCCTTAGTTATTTGTCCCATATTATCAACATTTACATATCTAACACCAGGTTCCCCTCTTAGGTTTATACCAAGGTCTTTATTATTTTCAAGTGATTTTTCAAGACCTGATTTACCTATAAGCTCTCTACTTACATCATAACCAAGATTAGTATATTCCTCTGAATCTTCTTCACTTATTTTACCTAAATATCCAATAAAAGCGGAACCTATAGAACCATTTGGATAATCTCTTATAGGAGATATTTCATATCCAACTCCAGGTAATTCTGAACTTTTTGAAATAATAGCAAAAGCTGTTTCTTGAGTAACGTTTTTTGCAATATACACAGGTTTATACTGTGAGTATGCAACATCACTAATTGCTGCTCTAAGTGCAATAACTTCAAGAGTCTCAAGCTTTGTAAGACCATAAATACTTTTTCCTGTCTTTTCATCTATTAAATAATACTTTTTCTGAAGCTCAGTTACAACCTGATCTATATTAAAAGTAGTTTTTAATTTATCCTCTTTTTCATCTATACCATGAGCCTTTTTAAAGTTTTTCTCAAGTTTTGCTCTTAAAGAATCACTTGTTGCAGTAAAATTATAAACATATTTATCACCTTCCATACCTATAGGTACAGATGCCATATTAATTTTATCTTGCATTCCATTTGTAGCAATTATTTTTATTGTTTTTATTAAAGCTGTATTTATTCTTTTATTGTAATCTTCTTTTTTCTCCGAACTTTTTTTGCTGTAATTCGAGAATATTATATTATATCCCTGTTTACTAGTAGCTATTTTTTTTCCGTTTCTGTCAATTATCTCTCCCCTAGGAGCAGGGTCTATAATTTCCTTTTCTCCTTTTTCTTCAGCAAGACTTTGGTAATAATCTCCACTTACAAGCTGAATGTAAAAAAGTCTTGTTACAAGAACAATAAAGATACAAAGAATAGCAATTGTAAAAGACGTTGCTCTAGTTACTTTTTTCTTCATCATCATTCACCTTTATTTAAAATTTCCATTCTTGCTCCATAAACTTCAACTTATTTATTTTATTAACAATTCTAAAAACAACTATGCTCACTATAGAATTTAGTATAGCTTCTATTGGAACTACATACATAAAGTGATTTATAAAATCAAACTTTATTGAAGCAGTGTACAAATATGCATAATATAACAATCCTTTAACAACTGTAATCATAAAAGTTAAAAGCATTGGAATAAGAATAGCATCCTTATATATTTTCTTTTCTATTCTGCAAAGAATATATGCCGTTACAATATAAACTATTGTATTTAATCCAAATATGTTGGGAAATAACGCATCTTTAATAAGGCCACATGTAAGAGCAAATATAATACTCTCTACATCTTCCCTTACTAAAGAATAGCAAATAACAAACACTAAAACCATGTCTGCACTTATGCCAAAGAAAGTAACATTAGCAAATATAGATTGTTGAAGCACACTTACTATTATAGATAAGAAAACTATTAAAGTATATTTTTTAAAATTGTGCATTTATCCACCTACTTTACTATAACCATAACATTTTCTATAGTAGAAAAATCAACTTCTGGCTTTACATAAGCTGCATTTATAAATCCTTTTTGTTCTTCTTCTATAGATGTTACTGTTCCAACTATTATTCCTTCTTGTACTAAAATATCATCATTTGCTGTAACATTAGAAGTTATTATTTTATCTCCAGCCTTTACCTTTGAATCAAGTGGAACGAATCTAACTTTTGTTGCTTTATCATCAGATATTGTTCCTGTACCAGAGATAATTCCCTTCTCTGCAGTTGAAGATATTTCAACTGGTATATTAGCTCTTTCATCTAATATAGTTGTTATTTTAGATGTACTATTTGAAACTTCATCTACTTTTCCAACATATCCAATTCCAGTTATAACATATTGTCCCTTTTTAATTCCATCTTTACTTCCTTTATCTATGATTATAGTACTAAACCAGTTTTCTCCTACTTTTCCTATAACCTTAGCACCAACTAAGTTAAGAGCTGAGTTTACACTATTAGACTTAAAGTTAACCATGGATTTTAACTCTTCGTTTTCTCTTTTATATTTATCAAGTTCTACTATATTTTTGTTTAAATCATTTACTTGCTTTTTTAATCTTTCATTTTCACTTTTCATAGATCCTAATGACTTAACATAATCAAACATGCTACTTACTCTTTGTCCAGCTGTATATACGTATTTTTGAATAGGTTCCATTACTGTTGAAACAACTTCTTGAAATATACCTTTATTTTCTCCTTTATTAGCAGAAATACCAATAAATACAGTAAAAGCAAGACAAAGAACAAGTACTATTGTTAGCAACTTGTTCTTTAAAAAGTTCATATAACTTACCTCTCCTAAAACTTTTAGTTTTATTTTCCAAATTCTATTGTATCAAGAGCCATACCAGCACCTAATGCTACACAATCAATTGGATTTTCTGCTATATGAACTGGCATATGAGTTTCTTTATTTATAAGTTTGTCAAGACCTCTTAAAAACGCTCCTCCACCAGTTAACATTATTCCTTTATCCATAATGTCTGCTGCAAGCTCAGGTGGCGTTTTTTCAAGAGTAGATTTTATAGACTCTATTATAGCTGTAATAGGTTCTTTAAGAGCTTCTCTTATTTCTTTAGATGAAATTGATATAAGTTTTGGAAGTCCTGTTACAAGGTCTCTACCTTTTATATCCATTGCTTGCTCTTCTTCTGGTTCATAAGCAGAACCTATTTCAAATTTTATTTGCTCAGCAGTTCTTTCCCCAATCATTAAGTTATATTCTTTTTTAATATAGTTAACAATTGACGCATCAAACTCATCTCCAGCTACTCTTAAAGACATACTAGTTACTATTCCTCCAAGGGATATTATAGCAACCTCTGTTGTTCCCCCACCAATGTCTACTATCATGCTTCCTGTAGGTTCATTAACTGGAAGTCCTGCTCCAATAGCCGCTGCCATAGGTTCTTCTAAAAGATATACCTCTCTTGCTCCCGCTTGTCTTGTAGCTTCTTCAATAGCTCTCTTTTCAACAGTTGTAACTCCTGATGGATAACAAACAACTATTCTTGGTCTAACAAATGAGCTATTTTTTGTTACTTTTTTTATAAACATTTTAAGCATTGCTTGTGTAACGTCAAAGTCTGCTATAACTCCATCTTTAAGCGGTCTTATAGCTACTATGTTACCAGGTGTTCTACCTATCATATTTTTTGCCTGATCACCTACTGCTAGTACTTTTTGTATTGAGTCATCTTTTATTGCTACAACTGAAGGTTCGTTTAATATTATTCCTTTTCCCTTCATATATATAAGAGTATTTGCTGTTCCTAAGTCAATTCCCATATCTTTCGTAATTCCGAAGAAAGCCATGTAAAATTCCCCTTTCTGTATATGCATTTTTATAATGTCTGTTATATCAAATCTTTTTCTTTTAAGCTAATATAATCATCATCACCTATTATGATGTGATCAAGTAATTCTATTCCAATAATTTTTCCTACTTCAATTAGTCTTTTTGTTATATTAATATCTTCTTTACTTGGAGTAGGGTCTCCTGAAGGATGATTATGACAAACTATTATTGAATAGGCTGTTTTTTTAATAGCATCATAAAAAACCTCTCTAGGATGAACTATAGATGAATTTAAACTACCTATAGATAGATCACTTACATCTATAACAATATTTTTTACATTTAAAAAAACAACTTTAAAGTGCTCTTTTTTTAAATATTTCATATCATCTAATAACATATTAGCTACATCTTTAGGTGAAGTTATTTTTATGTTTTCCTGTCCTTTAAAGCCTCTAACTCTTTTTCCAAGTTCAACAGAAGCTTTTATAATTGCTGCTTTAGAGTTTCCTATACCAGTAATTGATGAAAGCTCTTGTATAGATGAGTCTTGAAGAAACCTTAAACCATCACCTAAATTTAATATTTTTTGTGCAAGAGAAAGAGCATTTATATTCTTTGTTCCAGTTCTTATTATTATAGCTAAAAGTTCTGAATTAGACAAAACTTCTGGTCCATACTTAATAAGTCTTTCCCTTGGTCTGTCGCTTTGAGGTATGTCTTTTATTAATAAGTTAGTTTTCAAATCACTTACTTCCTTCCTAAAAGATTTACCCCAATCCTCCCTAACAAATTGTATAATTTTGATGTAGGAAGTCCTACAACATTAAAGTAACATCCATCTATTTTTTCAACAAAAACACTAGCTAATCCTTGTATTCCATATGATCCCGCTTTATCTAGTGGCTCTCCTGTTTTTATGTAAGATAAAATTTCTTCATCTGAAAGATTATTAAAGTATACTTTTGTAATCTCATGGGATGTAAGGTTTATATTTTTGTTTTTGCAAACTAAACTTATTCCCGTTACAACTTCATGACATTTTCCACTTAATAGTTTTAGCATACTAAATGCATCTTCTTCATTAACTGGTTTGCCTAGTATTTTGTCATTTATATGTACTATAGTATCACATCCTATAACTAAAGAATCTGGGTTTTTATCAGATACGTCTTTAGCTTTATTATATGAAAGTGACTGTACAAATTCATATGGATTCTTTATATTTATGTTTTCATCTATATTAGAAGGATGTACATTAAATTCTAAATTAAACATTTGTAATATTTCTTTTCTTCTTGGAGAAGATGATGCTAATATTATATTCATTTTATCACCACATTTTTCTATAAAGTGTGTATCCTAGTATCATGCCTAAAATAGATAATATGTTAAGGGTAAAGTTTATTCCAAAAGTAAAACTTAAAATCCCCAAATCAATTTCAAAAGGCTTTACCATTCCTAATGTATATTCATTACTTAAAAACCATAAGATTTTAAAGTTTTCTCCTAATGCTTTTCCTATTGCACCACCTGCAAGTCCAAAAGCAATTATTAATGCAAAAAGATATAGATACCCTTTATTTGATTTATTCATAAAAACCACCTTGATACTTATATTATTGCTAATAAACTATAACTTTAAACTCAATGGTGCCCTAAAATCTTACTACTTAAGTTTATCATTTTCAATATTATTAAACAAGTAATTTAGACACTTTGAATAAAAAGTTTTAATTTCCTTTTTTTTCTTAAAATAATGTTTAAATTAATTTATTATAATTTAAAATTATTTGTATTATATTTTTATAATAATCTTTTTCATCTTTTTCATAATCTAAGTTAACGTTTGTTTTTATTAAATTATTAAGTTGCTTTTGTAATTCAATATTATTTTTACTTAAACTTTTATATTCACTTATTGATTTATAACTAGATTCCATAAGGGCTTTTTTACCATTTAATGAGTATAGTATATATTGTTTTACCATATCACTATATTCTTTTGATTCGCTTTTTTTATGATCTTTCATTTCCATGCTTTTTATATATGTAGGTACTTCTTTACTTTCTATATCTTTTTTTCTCTCCTGCATCTTTTTATCACTAGATGCAATACAAGAAACAACCTTATAGTATTTATCCTCTTTTAAAATTATACTGTTTACACCTTTACTATTTAAAAACTTAATTTTTTCCTTTGCTCCTTGCTCTTTTTCATATACCCCTAGCTGAAGATAATATACATTATTAAAATCTTTTAAACTTTTTGAGCTGCCAGCATAACCACTTTGAACTAATCCCATAAGCATTTTTCCTACTACAAAAGCTATTAAAGGTATAGATATAATAAAACAAATTATTAATTTATTATCTGAAAATTTATTTTTTATCTCAACCCTTGTATATTTCATATTTCCCTTCCCCCTTTAAATTAAAAATATAGCCACTGATACTTCAGTGGCTTTAAAAACTTTATCTAGTGTAAATTACATACTTTCTTTTTTTTCTAATATAATTACTGCTCCTGATTTTACAGAATGTTTTATTTTTGTTTTTCTTAAAAACTCATATCCATTTTTGTTCCAGAAATTAATTGACTTTGTACTTTCCTCATAAGATAAAACACAAAACTTACAAATACAATAATTATCCTTAAACCAATTTTCAAGATTATTTAATATTTTACTTCCTACACCTCTACCTCTATAATCTTTACTTAACATGTAGGTTAAAAACCATACTTCTGTACAGGATCTATTTTCGAACCTTCCTTTTATAATTCCAATTATATTTTCATTAAGATATATACCTAGAAAAAAATCTGATACGCTAGATAAAGACTCTAAAAACCTTTCTTTTATTTCATCAAGCTCAAAGTTATCTTCTTTGCCTAAAATATCACTTGTTTCATTTGACTCATTTAAAAGAATATGTATCTGGGAAAGTTCCTCATAGTTTATATCTTTGATAATAATGTTTCCTATTACTATATTAATTGGTATCAAACTCATCACCTTTTTCTATATTTAATATGTAATAACAGAAATCTTACGTCTTTTATTTTTATATTCAACAACTGTTTTTAAAATCCTTTATCACTTTTAATAAATTAGTGTTTGACATTTAATAATTTTTTAAATATAATCATTGTTAACAATTAACATTTTAAAAGTTAACAATGATTATAAGGGGGTATTATGAGATTTTTATCAACTAAACAAATTATATTATGTAGCTTATTTGCAGCATTAACAGCTATATGTGCTGCTATATCTATTCCACTAGGCTTTACACCTGCGCCTATTACACTGCAAGTATTTGCTGTTTTTTTAACTGCTATTATACTTGGGGGAAAATTAGGATTTATATCTCAAATTATATATGTTTTCATTGGCGCAATTGGCTTTCCTGTTTTTTCTTTTATGACAGGAGGACTACAAAAAATCGCAGGTCCTACAGGTGGATATATTACTAGCTTACCTTTTGCAGCTTTAATAGTTGGTTATATGTTTAGCAAAAAAGGTACTATAAATAAAATAATAGGACTATTTTTAGGACTTGTATGTATATATTCATTTGGTGCTGTTCATTTTTCTATTGTATCTAATGTTAGTATTTTAAAAGCTATTTCTTTAACTATACTACCATTTATACCACTTGATATACTAAAAATAGCATTAGCATATTTTGTTGGAATTAGAGTAAGTAAATCTATAAAAGGTTTATCTTATAAAGCTATTTAAAAAAAGCCAAGGAAATCCTTGGCTTTTAATCATATAAATATTTATATATTTCACAGTCTCTTTTAATAGATTTTACATAGTTTTTCGTTTGCTTAAATGGTATTTCATTTTCATTTAAATGACTTTCATCTCCAAGCCATTTTCTAACATTTCCTTCTCCACCATTATAAGCAGCAAGCATAGATTCTAAATTACCATTAAAATCTTTTTTAAGCTTAGACAAATAAAAAGTTCCATATTCAATGCTAACTTCAGCATCATATAAATCATTTGCTTTAAAATCTTTATCTTCTAAAAGTTCTGCTATGTACTTTCCTGTTTCAGGCATTATTTGAGTAAGTCCAATTGCTCCTTTTTTAGAAACTGCAAGTGGGTCATATCTGCTTTCTTTCTTTATTAAAGCATACATAAGGTATTTATCTACATTATATTTTTTAGCATTTTTATCAATAATATCTCTATATTCTAATTTATAAACTTGCTTTAACATTGGTTTATGAAATATTCCTAAAACCACGAAAATTCCTATTAGCAGTAAAATTATTTTTCCCAACTTTTTCAACTTTTAAGCCTCCATATCTAAAAATCCCTTTATTATGCCTTTTATCTCATTTTCTAAGTACTCTATTGTATAATTATTATGTATTACATATCTACAGTACTTTTCCTTTTCATTTAAAGGCATTTGCGAGTTAATTATTCCTTTTATATATTCATATGAATGTCCATCTCTTTTATTAACTCTTTTTAGTTGGAGATTTTCAGTAGAAGATATAAGTATAATATCTTCTACTAAATCATTAAAACCTGCTTCTATTAATATAGCACCATCTAATACACATAGCTTTTCTGTTTTCGAGTAAATATTTATATATTCTTTTATTTTACATCTCATAGCAGGATGCATTATTTCATTAAGTTTTTTTAGGCTGTTTTTATCTGAAAATACTATTTCACCTAATTTTTTTCTATTTAAAGTATCATTATTTATTATCTCATGTCCAAAAGTGCTTTCTAATTTTTTAAGTATACTTTTATCATCTGCAACTTCCCTTGATACAACATCACAGTCTATTACTTTAATATTTAAATCTTTAATTATAGAAGATGCTGTACTTTTCCCAGTTCCTATATTTCCTGTTAGTCCTAAAACCCTCATATTATTTAGCCTCATACCAATTACTACCTGTATTTAAACTTATCTCTAAAGGAACTTTTAAGCTAAGAGTTGACTTCATTTCCTCTTCTAATAAGGTTTTTATATAGTCACTTTCGCTTTTGTAAACCTCTATTATAAGCTCATCATGTACCTGTAGAATAAGTCTTGATTTTAATCCTTCTTCTTTTATTCTATTATATACATTTACCATAGCTATTTTTATAATATCAGCTGCTGTTCCTTGTATTGGAGTATTCATTGCAAGTCTTTCACCATGCATTTTAACATTTCTATTTGTTGCATTTATTTCTGGAATATATCTTAATCTATTAGTTAAAGTTTTTACATAGCCATCTTCTTTTGCTTTTTCAATTATATCTTCAAGATAAACCTTTACTCCTTCATATCTATTAAAATAATTATCAATATATGTTTTTGCTTCTTTTCTTGTTATTTTAAGATCCTTTGAAAGACCAAAATCACTTAATCCATAAACTATTCCAAAATTAACTGCTTTAGCATTACTTCTTTGAAGAGATGTTACTTCATCCATTGGAACATTAAATACTTCAGAAGCTGTTTTTGTATGTATATCTTGATTATGATTAAATGCATATATTAAATTTTCATCATTTGATATATGTGCAAGTATTCTAAGTTCTATTTGTGAATAGTCTGCAGCCATTATAATAAAGTCATCACTACTTGGAACAAACGCCTTTCTAACCTGTCTTCCAATTTCCAATTTTATAGGTATATTTTGAAGATTAGGCTCTGTACTTGATATTCTACCTGTTGTTGTAATAGTTTGATTAAAACTTGAATGAATTTTTCCATCTTCACCTATACATGGTTTTAATCCTTCTATATATGTAGAATTTAGTTTTGCTAATTGTCTATAATTCATTATTTTTGATATAATTTCATGTTTGTCTAAAAGAGCTTCCAAAACCTCTACATTTGTTGAATATCCTGTTTTAGTTTTTTTAATAACAGGTAAATTAAGCTTTTCAAATAATATTACTCCTAATTGTTTTGGAGAATTTATATTAAACTCTTCATCAGCTAAAGAATATATTTCCTCTTTTAACTTTTCCATATCTTTAACTATTTCATTTCCTAAAACATCTAAGGTTTCTCTATCCACTTTAAAACCTATGTGTTCCATACTAGCTAAAGTCTCAATTAACGGCATTTCTATTTTTTCAAATAACTCTTTCATATCTTTAGATATAATTTCTTCAATCATTTTTTCTTTAATTTCATCTATATTATTTATAAATGCTACTAAAATTTCATCAGAAGTTTCTTCATAATTAGAAATACCTTGTATAGATGTATATCTACTTAAAATACTTTTAATATCATATTTACTTTCTGATGGGTTTATTATATACGCTGCAATTTCAGCATCAAACTTAAGAAAATTCATATTTATTCCTTTATTAAAAAGAAAAGTATATATATCCTTTGAACCATATGATGCTTTCTCTATTTCTCTACTTTCTAATACCTCTTTTAAAAAGTGAATATCTTCTTTATCTATAAAATATCCGCTATTAACAACTACTCCATTAACTGTTCCATCTTTTTTTCGCATTATAATATTAAGCTTTTTATCAGCTTTTATAGTATTTAAAACTTCATCTATATTATTGTAGCTTTTTAAAGTATCAAGTATTACATCCTCTGAAGCATTAGAAGACATTTTATCTGAAATTTTTCCAAGAAGACTTTTAAATTCTAAATCTACAAATATTTTCTCAACATCATCTATGTTGTAATCTTTAAAGTTCATATTTTCAAGATTAAACTCTAAAGGTACATTACAATTTATTGTAGCTAATTTTTTACTTAAAAAAGCCTCTTCTTTATTATTTTCAAGGTTTTCTTTTAACTTTTTACCTGATATTTTATCTAGGTTCTCGTAAACTCCCTCTATACTTTTATATTCATGTAAAAGTTTAAGCGCCGTTTTCTCTCCAACACCAGGTACCCCTGGTATATTATCAGATTTATCTCCCATTAATCCTTTTAGCTCAATAAATCCATTAGAATCTAAATTATATTTATCTTTTAAATAATTTTCTTCACAAGCTTCTATATCTGTAGTTCCCTTTTTAGTTAAATATACACTTGTATACTTTGAAATTAATTGAAGTGAATCTTTATCTCCTGTTATTATTATTACTTTTAACTCTTCACCTTCAAATTTTTTAGCTATTGTTCCAATAATATCATCTGCTTCAAATCCGTCTATTTCATATATTCCTATATTAAAAGCTTTTAAAAGATTTTTTGCAGGTTCCATTTGAACACGAAGTTCATCTGGCATTTTCTTTCTTCCTGCTTTATACTCTTTATATTCTATATGTCTAAATGTAGGAGCTTTTCTATCAAAGGCAGCTGCTATATAATTTGGCTTTATATCATTTACTATTTTAAAAAGCATATTTGTAAATCCGTACACTGCTCCTGTAGGTAATCCTTTAGAATTATTCATAGGTGGCAATGCATAAAAAGCCCTGTTTATAATACTGTTTCCGTCTAATACAACTAGTGTTTTCATTTTAGCTCCCTCTCTTTCTTTTATTTATACCCTCTTTTATTATATCGTTCTTTTATTATATCAATAAGTATATAATATTAAAATACTATATATTACATGTTAGTATTGTATCCACTTTAGATTGAAAATTTGCTATAATATATTAATAACCGAGGGGAGGAATTAAAGTAATGGCATTTTTTAAACAAGTCTTGATTATTTTTATAATCGCAATAATTTCTTTAATTGTATATAACCTAATAAAGAAATTCATACTTACTAAATTAAGACCAAACAAATGGATAACTCTTTCTTTAGTAGTATTAGTATTTTTTACACCTGTATTTTTACCACAGGTTTATCAAAGCTTTGTAGGAACTGCAATTTTCTTTGTGTTAATAACAATTTTAGCACTTACATATGTAGATACTGTAAAGCTTGAAAAAGCCGAAAAAAATAAACCTATTGTAGGAAAACCAAAAGCGAAACCAAATAGAGCAAACAAAAACTCTAATTAAAAATAAAAGCCCTCTGATTTTCAGAGGGCTTAGTTTTAAAACTCTAAATTTATAGTTATAGGACAATGATCTGATCCATAAACTTCATTTAATATACCAGCATCTTTAACACTGTCTATTAAGTTATTTGATACAAAATGATAATCTATTCTCCAACCTGTATTTCTCTCTCTTGCCTTAAATCTATAGCTCCACCAAGAATACTTAATCAAATCTTCATTTAACTTTCTAAATGTATCTGTGTATCCATTTTCTATAAACTTATCTATCCATGCTCTTTCTATAGGTAAAAAGCCCGATGTTTTCTCATTCGCCTTTGCATTTTTAATATCTATTTCTGTATGAGCTGTGTTGTAATCCCCACATATTACAAGTTTTTTTCCTTCTTTTACTTCACTATTACAATAATCAAGAATAGCATCATAAAATCTTAACTTATAATCTAATCTATTTTCGTCTTTTTGTCCATTTGGAAAGTATATATTTAAAAGAGTAAACTCTTTAAATTCTGTAATAAGAATTCTTCCTTCACTATCAAACTCTTCTATTCCTATTCCATGTTTTATACTTATAGGTTTTTCCTTTGTATAGGTTGCAACACCACTATACCCTTTTTTCTCAGCATGTGAAAAATATGAATAGTAGTTATTTATATTTGTAAGCTCTTCTTTTAAATTACTTTCTTGAAGCTTAGTCTCTTGTATACATAAAATATCTGGATCATATTCATTTATGTAATCTAAAAATCCTTTTCCCATAATAGCACGTAATCCATTAACGTTCCATGAATGTATATTCAAAATAAATCACCTTTTTCTTAATTAATAATTATTATCTTATAATAACATATTTTTATTTTATAGTATAGGTGAAACAAGTCTTATTATTGATTCACAAATTTTAAATCCTTTAGTTCTGCTATTATATTCTTCAATACTTAACAATCTACAATCTTTTTGATCCTCTAAAAATATATTTTCATTTTCTATAGCTATTTTTTCATCTAAAATTATAGAGTTTATTTCAAAGTTTAACTTAAAGCTTCTAATATCAAAATTTGCTGTTCCTACACTAGATATTAAACTATCTGCAACTATTGTTTTTGAATGTATAAATCCTTTTTCATATTTATAAAATTTTATTCCATATTCAATTAGATTACCTATATTAGCACTTAAAACCCACTTCATAAAAAAGTGGTCTGGCTTATCTGGAACCATAATTCTAATATCTACTCCAGATAGTGCTGCTATTTTTAAAGCTTCTGTCATAGGTTTATCTAAAACTAAGTAAGGACTTTGTATATAAATATTTTTCTTAGCTCCTGAAATTATTTTTAAGTAATTGTATTTTATATATTCATCAACATGGTCAGGTCCTGAAGAAACAATTTGTAGTGATACATTGCCACAGCTTTCGGTATCAGGAAAGTATTCTATTTTCTCAGATATGCTATCAGAAGATGCATAGTCCCAATCAAGTGAAAATCTCTTATTAAGTTCTTTTACTGCTTCACCTTGTATTCTTAAATGAGTATCACGCCAAAAATCAAACTTTTCTCCACCTGTTATATATTCTGTACCAACATTAAAACCACCAACATATCCTATTTTTCCATCTATAACAACTATTTTTCTATGATTTCTATAGTTAACACGAAGATTAATTAAACGTGTTATACCAGGAAAAAATATTGCAAACTCTATTCCAAGATTTTTAATATATTTTTCCCATTTTCCTCTTATTCCACGGGAACCCATTCCATCAACTAATAGTCTTACTTCTACACCTTCTTTTGCTTTTTCACCTAAAATATCTATTAGTTTTTTTCCAATTTCATCTGCTCTAAATATATAATACTCAATATGTATAAACTTTTTTGCCTTTTTTATATCTTCTATTAGTGCGTTAAATTTTTCTTTTCCATTAATAAATGTTTTAACATCATTATTTATAGTGTATTCACTTCTTGAGTCTTTATAATTCATTTTAACAAGGTCTGCATAGTGTTGAATACTTTTTTTGCTTCTGCTTCCTTTAATATATTCTTTTACATCCTTTACTTTGTTAGCATCAACAACTATTTTATCTCTGAATATTTTCTCTCTACTTAAATTTTGTCCAAGACATAAATAAAGTATAAATCCAATACCTGGAAGCATAACTAATATTAAAAGCCATGCCCAAGTTGTTTCTACTTCTCTTCTTTCTATAAATATAAGAGAAAATGCACATATTATATTAATTAGTATGTATATTATAGAAATTATTAAGTATGTACTCATTTTACCCCTCCTATTCTTACTTTAAATTAAAACATATAAAAAGGCTGTTAACAATATTTTATTAACAGCCTTTTATTTTTTCTATATAATTACTTTCCAGAGTTTCTTGTGTAATTTAGAAGTCCACCGAATTTTATCATTTCTTTTTGTCTATCTGTAATATTTAAAATCATATTGTATGATTCATTTTTAGTTTTGTTTTCTACAACTATTATTCCACTTTCTACTTGTGATAAAGCATTGTTTATCTCAAGTGCATCTCCCTCTGAAATTCTATCGTAATCACTTTCAGTTTCAAATACAAGTGGCATTATTCCGTTATTTATAAGGTTAGCCATATGAATTCTAGCAAATGATTTTGCAAGTACCCCTTTAATGCCAAGATATAATGGAACTAGCGCAGCATGCTCTCTACTTGAACCTTGTCCATAGTTTGAACCTCCAAGTATAAATCCACCACCATTTTCTTTCGCTTTTTTAGGGAAATCTTTATCACATGGAACTAAGCAATGTTCTGAAAGGTATGGTATATTTGATCTAAATGGTAAAAGTTTTGCATTTGATGGCATAATATGGTCAGTTGTAATATTATCTCCAACAACAGTTAAAACCTTACCTTCTATTTTATCACTTAGTGGTTTTGCTTTAGGGAACTCTTTAATATTAGGTCCTCTAACAACCTCTACATTTGAACCATCTTCTGCTGGTGATATAACAAGGTTATCATTTATAAAGAATTCTTTAGGCATTTCAACTCCTGGCTCTGCATCTACATTTCTTGGATCTTCTATGTATCCAGTAATAGCAGACGCTGCAGCTATTTCAGGGCTTACTATATATATTCCTGCTGAAACTGTTCCACTTCTTCCTTCAAAGTTTCTGTTGAAAGTTCTTAGTGAAACTGCATCTGTTGCAGGTGATTGTCCCATTCCTATACATGGACCACAAGCACTTTCAAGTATTCTAGCTCCAGCTTTAACAAGTTTTGCAAGTGTACCATTTTCAGATATCATAGTTAAAACTTGTTTAGACCCTGGTGCAATAGCAAGTGATACATGTTCTGCAATTGTTTTTCCTTCTAATATTTTAGCTACTTTCATAAGGTCTAAATATGAAGAGTTTGTACAGCTACCTATTAGAATTTGATTTACTTTAGTTCCCTTAAGTTCAGTTGCTTTTTTAACATTATCAGGCATATGAGGGCAAGCAACTAATGGCTCAAGTTCTGATAAGTCAATTACAATTTCTTCATCATAAACAGCATCAGTATCTGCTTTAAGCTCAACATAGTCTTCTTCTCTTCCTTGTGCTTTTAAAAACTCTAAAGTTTTTTCATCACTTGGGAATATAGATGTAGTAGCTCCAAGTTCTGCACCCATATTTGTTATTGTAGATCTTTCAGGAACTGTTAAAGTTTCAACTCCCTCTCCACAATATTCAAATATTCTTCCTACTCCACCTTTTACAGAAAGTCTTCTTAAAACTTCTAATATAATATCTTTAGAAGCAACCCATTTGTTTAATTTACCTTTAAGCTCAACTTTTACAATTTTAGGCATTGTAATATAGTATGCACCACCGCCCATAGCAACAGCAACATCTAGTCCACCTGCTCCTATAGCAATCATACCAATTCCACCACCTGTTGGTGTATGGCTATCTGAACCTAATAAAGTGTATCCTGGTTTACCAAATCTCTCTAAATGAACTTGGTGACAAATACCATTTCCTGGTTTAGAAAAATAAATCCCATGTTTTTTAGCTACACTTTGAATATATAAGTGATCATCAGCATTTTCAGGACCTGTTTGAAGTGTATTGTGGTCTATATATGCTACTGATTTTTTAGTTTTTACTTTATCTACTCCCATAGCTTCAAATTGAAGATATGCCATTGTTCCTGTTGAGTCTTGAGTTAAAGTTTGATCTATTTTTATAGATATCTCTTTTCCTGCTACCATTTCCCCAGAAACTAAATGGTCTTTAAGTATTTTGTGTGATAATGTTAATCCCATATGTCTTCCTCCTAAACTTTAGCTTATCTAAAATTTTACTAACCTATTTTTATTTGGTACAAATATCATATACAACCTCAGATTTGTTTCCATCTGATAGTTCTTCAAATGTTCCTTTAACTATTGCCTCAAGCTCATCATTTCCTATAACAGATGTTCTTCCATCTTCATATTGCTTGTCTACCCACTGTTTAACAACAATAACTCTTGGGTCTTTTTTACTTATTTTATTTTTTTCTTCTAATCTAAAGTAAGTATTTATCCAAGCAGCTATTCCAGCAAGACCTGAGTATTCATTTATAGCAACAAGTACAGGTCTATTTAATATTTTCCCTGTATCAAATATATTGTATATTTCTTCATTTTTCAATATTCCATCTGCATGTATTCCAGCTTTTGTAACATTAAACTCTCTTCCAACAAATGGAGTTTTAACTGGTATTTCATATCCTAAACTTTTTTCAAAGTAATTAGCTATATCTGTTAAAACAGTAAGATCCATATTTTTAATATTTCCTTTTAATTGTCCATACTCTATAATCATTGCCTCTAATGGACAATTTCCTGTTCTTTCTCCTATACCTAAAAGAGTTGAACTTATAGCTGAACATCCATGAAGCCATGCAGCTGTTGAGTTAGGAACAACTGTATAAAAATCGTTGTGACCATGCCATTCAATCCACTCTGATGGCACTCCACAATAATGAGTTAATCCGTACATTATTTGTTTAACACTTCTTGGAAGAGCTACTCCATCATGAGGAACTCCTAAACCTAATGTATCACAAGCTCTAATTTTAACCTTCATATTTGCTTTTTTAGCACGATCCATTAAATTTCTAACTAATGGAACAACAAATCCGAAAAAGTCTGCTCTTGTTATATCTTCTAAATGACATCTTGGAATTATACCATTTGCTAATGCCTCTTCTGCAATTTCTAAATACTTTTCCATAGCTTGTTGTCTATTTAGATTTAATTTTTTAAATATATGATAATCTGAACATGACATTAAAATTCCTGTTTCCTTAATATTCATGTCTTTAACTAATTTAAAGTCATTTTTATTAGCTCTTATCCAAGCTGTAATCTGTGGAAAATCATATCCTCTATCCATACATCTTTTAACTGCTTCTCTATCTTTTTCTGTATATAAGAAAAACTCTGATTGTCTAATTATCCCTGAACCGTTATCTAATTTATGAAGATAATCATATATAGTTAATATTTGCTCAACTGTAAAGGGAGACATTGATTGTTGACCGTCTCTAAAAGTAGTATCTGTTATCCAAATATCATTTGGCATATTAATAGGAACATTTTTATTATCAAATATTACTTTTGGAATTTCAGTATATGGAAATATATCTCTATATAAATTAGCCTCTTCTATATTCTCTACATTATTATCATTTTTATATATATGCATTAAGTTAGTTTTCTCATTTAATTCTATACTTTTCTTCATTAACTTACTCCCCCTTACCCTATTGTATACAAATATACCTAAAAGTTATAGAAACATTATATAATACTTACACTATTGTATGCAAGAATTTTTTTGTTATATATGCATAATTTTCTTTTTTTAGATGTTTATATAAAATCTATTAACTTATGTTTGAATAAGGCATATATTAATGATAAAATAATTTTGTATATTCAAGGAGGGAAATTATGTTAAACGCTAAACAAGATTGTGTAAAAAATATTAAAAGAGTTGTTGTAAAAATAGGTTCTTCTACTTTAACATATGAAAATGGTAGAATAAACCTTTCTCGTATGGAAATTATAGCAAGACAACTTGCAGATCTACATAATAAAGGATATGAAGTTATAATTGTAAGCTCTGGTGCTATAGGTGCTGGTATTGGAAAGCTTGGAATGAAACAAAGACCCTCTACTATACCGAAAAAACAAGCTGCTGCTGCTGTAGGTCAAGGAGTTCTTCTTCATATGTATGAAAAGCTTTTTGCAGAATATGGACAAACAGTTGCACAAATACTTTTAACCAGAGAAGATATGACTAATAGACTTAGATTTTTAAATTCAAGAAATGCATTATTTGAACTTTTAGATATGGGAGTTATTCCTATTATTAATGAAAATGATGCTGTTGTTGTTGATGAGATAAAATTTGGAGATAACGATACATTGTCTGCTTTAGTTTCTAGTCTTATTGAAGCAGACATTCTTATTATTTTATCTGATATAGATGGACTTTATAATGATAACCCAAGGGTTAATCCTAATGCAAAAATGTTTAAATGGGTAGATGAAATTACAGAAGAAATTGAAAACTGTGCAGGAGATGCTGGAAGTAGCCTTGGAACAGGTGGTATGATAACTAAAATAAAAGCTGCAAAAATAGCTGTATCATCAGGTACAAATATGGTTATTGCTAATGGATCTGATCCTCATATTATAAGTGATATTTTAAATGGAAAAGATGTAGGAACTTGGTTTAAAGCTACAGAGTGCCCACTTCAAGCAAGAAAACGTTGGATAGCTTTTGGTAAAAAGCCTATGGGCACTATAAATATAGATCAAGGCGCATATATTGCTATATGTAAAGATAATAAAAGTCTTTTACCAAGCGGTATTATAAGTACATCAGGAAATTTTTCTGAAGGAGAATTAGTTAGAATTAATGATGAAAACAATGTAGAAGTAGCTAGAGGAATTGTAAATTATCCTTCATATGAAATAGATATGATAAAAGGACTTGATTCTAGTAAAATTGAAGAAATATTAGGACATAAAAACTACGATGTTGTAATACACACAGACAACTTAGTTAGTTTAAAATAATTTTATAGGGGGCATAAAAAATGGATATTAAAGAATATATTATTTCAAAAACATCTGTTTCTAAAGAAGCTGCAAGAAAACTTTCTTCACTTTCTACAAAGGTTAAAAACGATGCACTTTTAAATATGGCAAAAGGACTACGTGAAAACTCTGAAAAAATAGTTGCCGCTAATTTAAAAGACCTTGAAAATGGAAAAGCTAAAGGATTATCTGAAGGATTACTTGATAGACTTATGATAAATGAAAGCCGTGTAAATGATATGGCCATAGGACTTGAGCAATTAGCTTCTTTAAAAGATCCTGTTGGAGAAGTTTTAGGCATGGAAACTAATTATGCTGGACTTCAAATTGGAAAGGTACGTGTTCCTCTTGGAGTTATAGGTATTATTTATGAAGCAAGACCTAATGTTACAGTTGATGCTGCTGGACTTTGCTTAAAGTCTGGAAATGCTGTTGTTTTAAGAGGTGGATCTGAGGCTATAAACTCAAATATTGCTATAATAGATGTTATTTCAAAGTATGCATATGAAGCTGGTATTCCAAATGGAGCAATACAATTTATAGATATTACAGACAGAGAAGCTGTAAATGTTATGCTAAGACTTAATGACTATCTTGATGTAATTATACCTCGTGGTGGAGCTGGTCTTATAAAAACTGTTGTTGAAAACTCATCTGTTCCAGTTATTGAAACAGGTACAGGTAACTGTCACATTTACGTAGATAGCTTTGCCGACCTTGAAATGGCTAAAAATATAGTTATTAATGGTAAAACACATAGAATAGGTGTATGTAATGCTACTGAATCTCTTCTTGTTCATAAAGATGTTGCTAAAGAATTTATGCCAAATATAGTAAAACAGCTTCAAGACCTTAATGTAGAAGTTAGAGGATGTGAAACTACTATTTCACTTTGTGAAAATGTAAAAAAGGCAGCAGATGAAGACTACTACACAGAATACCTTGACCTTATAATATCTGTAAAGGTAGTTGACTCTATTGAAGAGGCTATAAATCATATTCATAAATACGGAACTAAACACTCTGAAGTTATTGTAACTGAAAGTTATAATAATGCAAGACAATTCCAACAAGAGGTAGATGCTGCTGCTGTATATGTAAATGCTTCAAGTAGATTTACTGATGGATTTGAATTTGGATTTGGTGCAGAAATAGGAATTAGTACTCAAAAACTTCATGCTAGAGGACCTATGGGACTTTCAGAACTTACTACTACTAAATATATTATTAATGGAAATGGACAAATTAGAAAATAGATTATAAAAAGCCTATAATATTATAGGCTTTTTATATTTGTTTAATTATATTACTGTTTAAAAATATAGTAAAATTTACTATAATATACATAACACATAATTATAGGAGTAATATAAATGAATTATATATTTTTAGACCTAGAATTTAATCAACCATATAGATGTTATAGAAATTCTAGATTGCCATTTGAAATTATGGAAATAGGCTCTGTTAAAACAGATTCTAACTTAAATGTTATAGATACCTTTAAAGTATATATTAAAAACACAATATATCATAAAATAAATCCTTATGTTACTAAAACAACAGGTATAACAAAGGAAACATTAAAATCAGGGCTAACTTTTAAAAAAGCTTTTAATCTATTTTTAGAGTGGATTGGTGATGATTACAAAATATTAACCTATAGTAACAATGATATATTAGTATTTAAACAAAATTGTAGTTATTATAATGTTAAAAATTTAAATTATAATAATTATGTAGATGTTCAAAAAGAAGTTATGAAATTTTTTAATTTAGGAAATCAACTTTCACTAAAAAACGCCGCTATTGTATATGACATTGATCTTAATGAATATAAAGAACATGATGCATTACATGATAGCTTAATAACTTACAAAGTATATAAAGAGTATATTAATAATAAAGATAAAAAACATGAAATACAAGAAAAGTATGATTATATACTAGACAAGTTTAGAAAAAGTTTTGACCAAGTAGATAAAAATGAAATATTAAATATTGATAAAAGAAAATATAAAATCTCTTGTCCTGAGTGTAAAAAGCCACTTTCTACCTTATCTACTTATTATAATTCTAGTACTAAATATGTAATGTTAAAAAAATATTGTAAAAAATGTAATAGTGAATATTATCAATCTGTAAAATTTAAAAGAAATATTCATACAAAAGAATTAATAATTGCAAAATCAAGTATTATTAACTCTAAAGCATTTAGTAAAGAAGAATTTAAAAATCATCTAGAAGAAATATAGTAGAGAATGCTATGGGATAACAGTAACTTTTTACCTAGTTAAAAAGTTTATCAATAAAATAAAAAGACCTGAAATAATCAGGTCTTTTTATTATGCGTTTAGTTTTGATTTCGCAAGTTGTGCAAGTTCTGCAAATGCTGCTTCATCATTTATAGCAATTTCTGAAAGCATTTTTCTGTTTATGTTAACACCAGCAATTTTTAGTCCGTTTATCATTCTTGAGTATGATAAACCGTTTACTCTAGCTGCTGCATTAATTCTTGCAATCCAAAGCTTTCTATAATCTCTCTTCTTAAGCTTTCTACCAACGTATGCTTGGCTTTGTGCCTTCATAACTGCTTGCTTAGCTATTTTATATAGTTTGCTTTT